>JADFRD010000076.1 GCA_022561485.1 Fidelibacterota bacterium
AAAAAATTATCGATAAAGGTCTAATTGCAGGAATGGATGTTATTGGTATTAAGTTCAAAGCACACGAAATATTTTTACCAGACGTCCTTTTAGCTGCAAAAGCAATGGAAATCGGCATGGAAAAATTAAAACCACTCTTATCTAAATCCAGCACAGCATTCATTGGAAAAATTGTCCTTGGAACGGTCCACGGTGATTTACATGATATTGGTAAAAATTTAGTGGCTATAATGTTAAAAGGTGCTGGGTTTGAAGTAATCGATTTGGGTAAAAATGTTGAACCAAAATATTTTGTAGAAACTGCCCTGAAAGTGGAGGCTGATATCATTGGATTATCAACTTTATTGACGACAACAATGCCTGTAATGAAAAATGTGGTGGATCTGCTAAGGGAGATTGACACCAGCAATAATGTTAAAGTAATTATCGGCGGGGCGCCAACCTCCAAAGAATTTGCTTTTGATATTGGTGCGGATGCTTATGCTTTTGATGCCGTAAGCGCCGTTGACAGGATAAAAATATTGGCTCTGTCCTGAAGCATAATATTTTAAATCGGATTCAATCCGGCCAGACGCTGGTTTCCGATGGTGCCTTGGGCACTACACTTTTTGAACACGGATTAACACCCGGTGACTGCCCGGAATTAATGAACCTGACCCACCCGGATCTGATCCGGGATATTGCCCGTACTTATGCTGAGGCCGGCGCTGATATTGTCCAAACGAATACCTTCGGCGCATCTCCCCTAAAATTGGCTGAATATGG
Organism: Fidelibacterota bacterium; assembly: GCA_022561485.1. Taxonomy (GTDB): domain Bacteria; phylum Fidelibacterota; class Marinisomatia; order Marinisomatales; family TCS55; genus JADFRD01. The sequence continues at coordinate 766 of JADFRD010000076.1, forward strand.
CTTAAGTTCCAGGACTGTGGAAATAAATAATGCTGCTGTCACCGTTGTACGCGAAGCTGTTGGATCGGATATAATAGTATCAGGATCCTGCGGACCCTCGGGTAAAATCCTTGAGCCATACGGGAATGGAAAACCGCAGGAAATTCAGGATAGCTTTTTTCAGCAAATGGAAGCTCAAATCAAGGCCGGAGTAGATGTTATCTGTATCGAAACGATGATAGATTTGAATGAGGCAAAACTAGCCATCCAAGCCGCAAAAAGTGTTCATTCTGAAATACCGGTAATAGTCACAATGACCTTTGACAAAACACCCAAAGGTTTTTTCACGATTATGGGTGTGGATATTAAATCTGCAGCCAACGCATTGGCTGAGGCGGGTGCGGATATTATTGGCTCTAATTGCGGCAATGGATTAAATCACATGATCGAGATTGCCCAGGAATTTATGGCGATAACCAAACTACCGGTAATCATCCAATCAAACGCCGGACTTCCGGAAATTAAGGCGGGAAATATCAACTACAATGAAACTCCAGAATATTTTGCCGAACGGATTGGAAAGCTAATATCAGCAGGTGTATCCATTATTGGCGGCTGCTGCGGTACGACACCAAGGCATATTAAGGCCATACGTCGAGCGGTGGATGGTAGAAGGTCGGGAACTTCACTTTAAGTAAATACAACTACTACCCTGCTTAAGTTCAATAATATCGGTAATTATACGATTTAAAAAAAGAGTATTATACCCATTCCTAGGATTATTTATATATTTTCTCTTTCTGCAATTAGTTATATTTTCGAGCCGAATCTTTTCTCAACCACAAGGCACAATTTGAGTTTGTATTATGGGACTGATATATTAAATGTATGGGTATGTTGTCCACTTGACGAGGATGTTTTAATGATGGTTTCACCATTTTGCAAGGATTGGAAATCGGACGGACTAAGGGTTATACTATGAGTATGGCCACCGTTTGATGTACTCGTCAGTGTTTTATTTGACTGGGGAGGATTTTCAACATCAGCAAATTGAATCGATATTGAGTGTGAATGACCATTTTCATATGAAGATGATATGGTGAAAGTATCTCCCGTTGACGTTCCACCAGTCCTTAATGGGATTGCGTCATCTTCACAACCAATGGATTCTATGATTAATGGAAGGACTAATAATCCTGGGATTTTATTAAGAAATTCGCGTCTATCCATAATTTTTCTCCTGATAATACATCATAAACTATATTAAATGGAAAAATGAAATTGTCTCGCTTAAGACAAATAAACGTAATCTTGCTCTACTATATCTGAGGTATTTATAGAACAAAAGGTGGCACAAAAGAAAAAGGAGTTCCTTCCATAAATATAATACAGCCGTTAAATTGTGTAACGATTCGCAACATATTCATATCAACTATTAATCCTCGCGGATTTAGTTTTCTGAAGGGACAGGTTAATTTTCATAATGGTTTTTAATGCGTTTCATTCTGCATTCTTTGAAGTGTTCTTTTGCAAAACTTAATTGTTAAATTGAGCAACACTCCTATGGTCATGCCGGCCAAGGTATATCCAGCCCCTTGTATTGCATGAGGGCCGGAAGAAAATAGCTCTATTCCCGTGGAAGAATGCCATGCGAGGTGGACACCGAATCCGATTATTCCTCCCCCCAGTGCAAAAGTGCGTAAACTCATTAGTTGCGAATTTGTCAATGGAAGCGCCCCGGAATCTGTAGTGGGGATGCCCGGCTTGGTTAAAAAGGTCGGTTGCGAGATATGCACGGGCCAGTACTCCATCGGCGTGTCCACCGGAACTGCGATCTCATAACGGTCAATATACAAGCTGGGGAAGTCGTTGGTGTCGATGTTTGGAATAGTATTCCAGACGCCGATCTGTCGCTCCCCGGCCGAAGCGGTTAAATCAAACGTGTATGCCTTCCATTTATCCACATCCACCGTCTTAAAGACCTCTAAATGCTGATCGAAGCTGAGGCCCATATACGGCCAAACTCCAATGACGGGTGTGCCTCTTGCTACTACGGTGATTCGTACATTATCCATACTGGGATGAAAAAATACCCAGTCGGTAATACTTCCGCTGTCCGGCAAGACCCAGCCATCAGATATGGCCGTGCCTGCCGTAGACGAGACGAAATCCTCTGCTTCGATGGTTAGCACAGTCTGCCATTGTGCCAATGCGGGCGTGAATAAAAACAGCGTTAATGCTACTGGAATCCTCCACCTAAATACGGAGTTCAGGGTTATCTTCATTTCTATCGATATACTTCGTCTTTAATTATGGATATTGAAGGTGGTAATAACATGTTACTTCCAAAAATATAACACTGCTGTTAGATAGTATAACATTTTGCAACGATTTCAAATTATCTATCATTCTTTACCTAACCTGGATTATTCATTAGACACAAATTGCACGAGTTTTCACGAAGGAACACTAAATATTTTTAATAAAAATATTTTGTTCTTTATATTTTTTCTTTCTCTTCGTGAATCTTTGCCTGTCTGCCGGAGGTGAAACGTAGGCATGGCAGGAACGCAGGTGTGGTTGACTGATGAATTAATCAGGCTAAATCTGAAATAAGATTAGAAATATATTTCTTTAGTTTTTCATGATGGGACCCTTTCCAGTACACTTGCCCACAGCTATCACATTGCCTGAACCGGCGGTAATACCGTTTGGTCAATGGTTCCAGTAAATGAAGAATGTCTTCTTTCTTCACCGGGATCAGAATTCCGTTACAATTCATACATCGGGTAAACGGTTTTATACTGCCAAGTAAATCAAATCGGTGAAGGACTTCCACCACTTGGTCCTTCGGATAATTTGATCGAACCAGGTACCCCCGCTTAATCCGGCTCGGCATCAGCAACTGCCGGTTTCGGGTAAGCAGAATTCTCCCGCTGTTTACTGCTTTATCGACCAGTTCCATTCCCGAAAAATTCAAACCATATTCAACATCCTGGCCTAGCAAACGTAATCGGCCGGTCAGTTTTCCCAAAGGTCGATCTGTTATAAATCGCAATTCCCTTAACGGACGATCCTGAAGTCTCGTTACACCTGAAATGTCCATGGATTCAAAAACGGGATACACGCTGATATGATCATTATGCCGGACCAGGTACTGAAAATCAACGGAATCCCCGTTAACCAGAATCAAGTCCACTTCCGTGTGCGGCACCCGGCATGATTCAATCAAATCCTTCACGGTAGTGGGCAATAATAAATCTTTCCGAAATTCAACCTTCCGGTATGGCAGCGGAAGCAAATCGTTCAATTCCTCATAAAATCGAAGGAAAACCTGAATCATAACCAACCATAGCGGGTCAATCCTGCCCGATCAACGGAATGGCGGGCAAGCTCCCGTTCTTTAAATGTCAACCCACGGTTGATTTCATTAAAGTCATTCATCTTAACCTTATAGGCCGGGTGGTATTGGAACATCACATTCACAGCCGTTTTTACCGATATTTCCTTTGCAATATACCGTAATATTTTATCTGTCTCTGCACTTAACCCCGGCATCACCAGATGCCGGATCAGCAATCCCTTTTGTGCCAGATGATGGCTATCAACAACCAGATCACCTACCTGGCTGTGCATGATTTTCAGATTACGCTGCACGATCTTGGGATAATCGGGAGCCTTCAAGTATCGCTTTGCTGAGCGGACTGACCAGAATTTTATATCGGGCATGTAAATATCCACGATGCCATTTAGAAGATCCAGTGTTTCCAGACTGTCATACCCGCTGGTGTTGTATACCAGAGGAATGTTTAACCCTGAATCAATGGCAATCTCCAATGCCTCAAGAACCGGTACAACCACATGGGAGGGTGTCACCAGATTAATATTATGACAGCCCCGACCCTGCAGGGACAGCATCATCTGGGCTAATTCTCCCGGAGAGACTGATCTTCCCCCAACCGAATGACTGATATCCCAATTCTGACAGAATACGCACCGTAAATTACAACTGGTAAAAAAGATCGTTCCCGATCCATGATTTCCCGTCAGGCAGGATTCTTCCCCAAAATGAGGAAAGTAACTGCTGACCCGCGCCAACGATCCGGTTTGACACGTACCGCCTGGCTTTTCCAACCGGTTTACATGGCATTTACGGGGACAAAGGATGCAATCGGCCAGATAGCTTTTTCCCTGTTCAATTTTTTGGACAAGCAACCCGTTTTTATATGCCCTGAGGTAATTTGGATCATCGGTGTTATTTAAAGGTTTATCCTGCATTATTCGCCGCAAAATACACGCTCCGCTAAAACTCACAAAAGACTAACGCTGACGCTAATAAAGAAGTTACCTGTCCGTTCCACAGCCGGGGAAGAAATTCTTGAATTATTATTTTTGAAATTATTTTATTCTTCACTTTTTTCTTTTCCTTCGTGTGGTACATCCCGGTTTATCGGGGAAACTTCGCCCCGATAAATCGGGGTGGCTAATGAATTAATCAGGTTAGTAAACGACTCCGGCATATCCCACTCCGGTTGTAAAATCGGCAGGTGGAGCCTGACCATGACTGGTGGTATACTTTACCAGATACCCGGTATCGCGGCCCAATTCAACCATAACGCCCATTAAGGCTGCCACCGCGCCGGATCCACAGGCATTCATGTGTAAGCTTGCTTCCGTCAAGACCGCTTTTCCGTCAACCGCTGTCAAGCATTTCAACATTCGCTTATCATTTTTCACCATCCAGTCAAACCCTTTATAACCCGACCCGGCTGAATTCAATCCATAAACCTGCCCGTAATGAGTAAGATCAGTCGATGCCAGGAAAATGGTCTGCCTGTCTATGGCGTTAGCCCGTTTACCCATTTCCACACCCAATAGGTTACTGCTATCTCCGGGGGGAACGATGACGGGAACGATGGTGATGTCCGGCCAAAAATATTTCACCATGGGCAGCAGCACCTCAATAGAATGCTCACGGTTATGCGCCTCCGGATCGGAAGTAATCAAATCAGGTATTTCGCGGAGTAACACTGATGCCCATTCTTCGTCAATATTGACCGGGCCCAGGGGAGTTTCCCATGTTCCTTCCGGATAGAGACTGTTCTGCCCTACTCCCGTATGATCGGCGCCGAATAGTATACAGGATTCCGGCTGGCTGTGTTGGGCTAAACAGAACAATGTTTGCGCTGCCACTTCGCCGGAATATTGCCATCCGGCATGGGGAACCACCGCCCCGATTAAACGTGCCGGCAAGTCAGGGGGAATCTGAAATCCTGCCAGGAATTTATCCAATTGGCTCTGACAATCTCCGGAGTAAAAATGTTGCGCTACCGGCTGCCTGATCAGATTCACGACAATGCCTGTTTGTTAACATTTTGGATGACAGGTTTTTCTTCCATGTTAAACCGTCCGGGAATCGGGTGATGGCAAAAACGGCAAAGATTATCCACCATTTCCGGTTCATCCACGAAATACGCATCGCGGTTAATCACCGTACGATGGCAATTCGGGCAGACTGTATTCTGACCTTCGGATGTGAGTACATTCCCAAGATACACATAGCGCATGCCATTTTTTTGAGCAATGGATCTCGCCTTTTTCAAGGTGGATAAAGGTGTGGCGGAATAGTCCATCATTTTAAAATCCGGGTGAAACGCGGAAAAATGAAGCGGAATATTTACGGATAATTCCTGAGCGATAAATTTCGTCAGACGATCCAATTCACTGCTGCTATCGTTTTCCCCGGGAATAATCAGAGTGGTAATCTCCGTCCACACCTCCGACTGATGCACCAGCCAGCGGAGGGTATCCAAAACCGGTTCCAATTCTGAGAAAGTCAGTTTTGTGTAAAAGTTTTCGGCAAACGACTTCAAATCCACATTAACCGCATCGGTGTACCGGTAGAGTTCTTCCCGGGCTTCCGGCGTAATATACCCATTGGTCACCAGCACATTTTTCATTCCCCGGCGCCGTGCGGCTTTGGCGATATCGATAACCCACTCTGCAAAGATGACGGGATCATTATAGGTGTAGGCGATTCCGATACAGTTTTTATCAAATGCTAACTGGACCACTTCTTCCGGCGTATAAAACTGCGACAGGTATTGTACATCCTGAACTTTGCTCATATGCCAGTTCTGGCAGAATTTGCAGCCCAGGTTGCAGCCGATGGTCCCGAAACTGAAAATACGAGAACCCGGATAGAAGTGGTACAATGGTTTCTTTTCTATAGGGTCGACTGCAAATCCGGTGGAACGACCGTAAGCGGTATTCACCAATTTTCCACCCACATTCCGGCGAATAGTACAAAACCCTTTCGACCCCGGGGGAATGCTGCAAAAACGGGGACAAAGGGTACACAGAACTCGCCCCTTCTCCTGCGGTTCCCACCAGCGGGCTTCGTGATTGGTTCCCGGCATCGGTTTCACCCGTTTCCTAACATTAATTACTCGCCACCCCGCCTGCCCCATTTGAAAAAATAGATATGTGGCGGGCAGGGAAAAACACGAAGTAACACAAAGAATTGTTAATATTATGGTTAATAGAAATATCTCTTACAATAATTATTGTACAAATAATATTCTTCAATTCCTTCATAAACTACTTAAAATCATTCGTTTAACTTCGCGATCTTTTCCTGCCCTGTAGGGAGGAACGACCGTATCGGGGCGGCTGATGAATTAAGTACACAAGATGTGCCGGACAGCCCGAATGGCAATCGCTGGAGCCAAACCCGCGAATAGGAACTTTATATCCCTGATCTGATACCAACGTGTTTACTGTTGAACATTCCTGATCAGGATCGTCTGATACTAATTGAACATTTTCAACGAGTACTTGCGGATGAGATGTCAGATAATCGATATGCCAGTGTAATGCTTTTTCTTTCAGTTGATGGCGTGCCAACCGCTGAGCCAGTCCTTTCTTCGCCCGGCCGATGTAGATATATCTCCCTGGCATTAGTGTGTGGATCCCCAGCGCTCCGATTTGGATGGCCACCGGCTGTTGAACAGTTAGCACCAATTGATACGTTCCACGATCTGGTTTTGGTTTAAGCATTATTCCCATGAGCATTGTACCGGTTTTCAGCACAGTTCGCAAGTATCATGTTAAATATTTATTTACATATGTGAGTCCACTCCAGAAAGGGGTTCCCGCCTGCCGGTCGGGCAGGAAAACCCCTAAATTTTGTTTTTTCACTTAAACCCCTGCCCTAAAGGACAGGGTAAGTGACTTTCCGTATCTTGCTAAATATCTGATACTTACCCCGTCATTTATGGCGGGGAGTGAACATCGTAATAAGAAGGGATTTATCCCAATTGAACCTTTTCGGAGGGGACTCAAATGTGATGGTTTTTTTCATTCGAGGAATTGTGAGGAGGAGCGGGGAGTAGTTATATTCCCATCAATTTCGGAAAATATAATAAATGATATTTGGTGTGAAAATCAGAAAAGTAAAAGAGCCTGGATGGCTACCGGGCATTCCTGACTATCTTACCAGAGTAATCCTCAAACAAAACTCTTTTCAAATATTCATTCCGTTTCGGTTCGGTCAGTTTCTTGTAAAAATCCAGACTGTCATCCACTAATCCCTGAAGTAGTCTGTCAAATTCCTTATTGAATACAAATCGTTTATTGGATTCAGTATTGTCGCTTGTATGAACTTTTCGCAGTTCTTTATTCTCTTTTAATCCAAAACGAATTTTCTCAATATTTACTTTATCGTCTTCCGTTATATCACTTCCAAAATTTTCATTCAAAACTTGAACAATATGGGATAGAAAATCCAATGGGTCATCAGAAATTCCACCTACTTCGGTAGACATTGGTTCTAACTCACCATATTCGCTTTCTAACTTAATCTTGGTTGTGTATTTCTTCTCAATTCTGAAATACTCCAAATCAACATAAGAGAATACATCGGTTAGTCTTTCTCTCGATCTCTTTGGAAGTTTCTTATTTAAGAACCGAAGGAAGATATACAGTTTTTCAAGGTTAATATCTTTAAAAGTGATGATTTGGGATATATATCCATACAGTCTAACAAAACTCTGAATCTGATGACGAAATTCTTCTCTCTCATCTTCATCCAACTCCCTCCAATCATTTACAACTGTATCCAGTATTGGTTGTAATTCTTCATCGGGGATTCTGTCATCATAAAACTTTTCTATCAATTCGTTAACAATCTCATCTTGAAACAAATTGAAGTCTTTAATTTGTTGTTCAATGGTATAGAGTTTGTCGGGGTCAGTTTCTTCTACAAGTATTGTTCCCTGGTAGTAGGGTTGAAATGAGTCCTGTATAATTTTAGGTTTATTCACAAAATCCATCACAAAAGTATCTGTCTTTCCCCTCATTGAACGATTCAACCTTGAAAGAGTCTGAACACATTGTAATCCTTGTAATCTTTTATCCACATACATTGTATGTAAAAGGGGTTCATCAAATCCAGTCTGAAACTTATCACATACAATTAAAAGTCTGTATTGAGGATCTTTGAAATTGTCTTGTGTATATTTTTCAGAGAATTTATTCATAGATGTTTCGGAATATTCTTTGTGAGTATCTTTATCATAAACCGTTCCACTAAACCCGACCAAACAACCATAAGGCAAACCCATCTCTTTCATCTGTTTATCAAATTCAAGTTTGAATTTCACACAATGAAGTCTTGAACGAGTGACCAACATTCCACGACTTTTACCACTCATCCTTTTGGAAGTCTTATTGACGAAATGGTCTAATATGATTTTGGATTTCTCTGTAATCGTGTGGGGTTGAATATCCACCCAGCTTACCAACATTTTCTTTACTCTACTTGATGGTAACTCTTTATCTTCTTCAATCTTTTTGTTCAGTTTGAAATATCGTTCATAGGTGGTGTAGTTCTGTAAAACATCAAGGGTGAATCCTTCATAAATACTTTGTTCCATTGAATAGGTGTCAAAGGATTCAAATTGACCATTTTCATTTTTCCGACCAAAGATTTCCAATGTCTTATTCTTGGGTGTTCCGCTAAATCCGAAGTAGGAAATATGGTCTTGTTTACCCCTGGAGATAATCTGTGTTAGAATCTTCCGTTCATAGTCTGTTAAATCATCTGTGTCTTCACCTTCCTGGTATTCATCTAATACAGATTTAGACAAACTCATTTTTAAATGTTTGGATGTTTCACCACTTTGAGATGAATGGACTTCATCAATGATAACGCCGAAATTTTTACTTTTGAGTTTTGAGATGGATTCAGAAATAACAGGGAATTTTTGTACAGTCGTAACAATAATCGTTTTACCTAATTCAAGAAATTCCTTTAATTGTTGGGAATCGATATCAACAGGGTTTACCACTCCTTTGGTCTGTTCCAACTGTTTGATGGTATCTCTAATCTGCTTGTCTAATAACCGTCTGTCTGTAACCACAATAATTGAATCAAACATTCTTTCTGTTTCATTGGGATTTCTGTATAATGATGATAAGAGATGGGATAACCAACCAATAGATAAAGATTTACCACTCCCTGTTGTGTGTTGAATCAAATAATTATTTCCAACACCTTCTTCAATGACCGATTTTTTCAACTTCCTGATAATTTTTAATTGATGAAATCTCGGAAAGATGAGAACATCCGTTTTCTTATCTACTACTTTTCCAACTTTTGGGTCATAGACTTTTTCTTTTTCTTCACTGATATGAACAAAGTTTTCGATCAAATCCAACATGCTGTTTGGTTGTAGAATATCTTCCCAAAGATAGTGTGTCATATGTCCGTTTGGATTTACTGGATTTATAATGTCTTTATTGTATGGAAGAAACCGTGTCTTACTACCCGTCAACCGTGTAGTCATTGACACTTTTTCATTCCCCACAGAGAAATACACAAGATTCCGTTTGAATCTGAACAACGGTTCTTTGGGGTCACGGTCATACTTCCATTGTTTTTCACCGTTAATATGATTCTGTCCTGTGAGGGTGTTTTTCAGTTCCATCATCACGATTGGGATTCCATTGATGAAGATTCCCATATCAATTGAGTTCTCATTTTTCAATGAGTATTTCAGTTGCCGGATGACGGTAAAACGGTTCTGTTTGTATAAATCTTTATGTTCAGGATTCAACCCACTCTTGGGTTGGAAATAGACTAACTTGAAATCACATCCTCTGTCTTTGACACCTTTCCGTAAGACATCAATGACACCTCTGTTTTCAATTTGAGAGGACACTCGTTTTATCAGTTTGTTTTCTGTTTCAGAACCATATTGGTGTTCAAGTTTTTCAAAGGTTTTAGGTTGGGTTTTTTGAATGAATCCAATCAGTTGAGTGGGAATCAAACAGAGAGTTTTATCATATATGGATGGGTCTGATGAAGTATAACCACTACTTACAAGATATTCTTCAATGTGTTCTTCAAAGTCTTGTTCTGTGTAGTTCATTTGTCTAAATATTTTACTTTGCTTAAACCGTTAAAACGGTTTTCTTTTTTGTTGTTATTCTTATCCCCACGATTGAAATAGTGGGTTGCTCTTTAGTCCTCGATTGTGATTGGGGGTTGCTTCGTATGGTTCACATTAATCTTGATTGTGTCTCTCCTTCAACAAAGACGGTTGAGTTGCAAAGTAACCCACAACTTCAGTTGTGGGTGATACGATTACTTTGAATCCGAACCGATTCATCGGTTTATCTCCAAATTATGCAACTTCATAAACCGTTCATATTCCTCTTTGAATGTCATTTTACGATGATGCTTTTCTTGTGTTCGGATGTATCGTTCGACTTTCCCCACTTCAGATTCACTCACAGAAAACGCTCCATAGCTCCCGACGAGTCGGGACCAACTGAATTTTGATTTTACTATATCTTCCTGATTGATCCAATGAGACGTTTCTCCTTTGATAGATTTCATTACTTGATCAATTGAGACCTCTCTGGAAAGTAAAAACAACAGATGTACATGGTCACTTGTCCCATTGATGCTTCGAACAT
>JADFRD010000077.1 GCA_022561485.1 Fidelibacterota bacterium
ATTCAATCCAAAACCGCTGAAAACGCTTGCCTGTGGACGATGACAATTTTAGATGATTCCACCTATAAACATTTTAACTTCAATTTACCCTTAACTGGATACCATGTCTGTAAATTTGACGCAATTTCTGTAAAATTCACTTGCTTGAATGTTCAATTATCTCGGAAATTCAGGTGCTTTATTAATAGACGGTAAGTTGGTTAATCGGTGCTTTGGTGATTATCCAAACACCACATACCAAGCCGTGTAAAACGAAACTCTATTGAAATACTTACACAAACAACCCTTACATAAACAACCAAGGAGAACAACATGAATCGTTTTAATCGTTCATTCATGATCCTTGTGTCTTTTCTTCTTCCTCTAACTCTATTTGCCCAGATGACCGTTTCCGGTACAGTATCAGATGCTGCCACCGGCGATGCATTGGCTGGAGCAAATGTGGTTGTAGAAGGAACAGACCTTGGAGCGGCCGCAGATGCCAGTGGAAATTATTCCATTGCTAACGTACCTGCCGGCGCAACCATTACAGCCTCAATGATTGGTTATACCAGCGTGAGCGCTACAGCAACAGCAACAGTCAATTTTGCCCTGGAAGCTTCGGCGATTCAGCTATCGGCCTTAGAGGTTTTAGCTTCTCGTGCCGATGAAAGAACACCTGTTGCCTTTACAACCGTAACAAAAGCAGATATGGAATTCCGTTTGGGCTCTCAGGATATTCCCATGGCCTTAAATATGACTCCCAGTGTATACGCCACAATGCAGGGCGGCGGCGCCGGAGATGCTCGTATCAATGTTCGCGGTTTTAACCAAAACAACGTTGCCGTAATGATCAACGGTGTACCGCAAAATGATATGGAAAACGGCTGGGTTTACTGGTCCAACTGGGACGGTGTCGGCGATGCCACATCCTCCATCCAGATGCAGCGTGGTTTGAGCGCCGTGAACTTGACGACACCCTCCATCGGCGGAACCATGAATATTATTACCGATCCAACAGCTCTTTCCCGCGGTGGAAGATTCAAAGGTGAAATTGGATCCGGTGGTTTTCTAAAAACAACCTTTAATTATAATACCGGGCTCATTGACGATAAAATGGCTTTCAGTACAACCATCGTTCGTAAAGTAGGTGATGGTATTATTGACAAAACCTGGACTGACTCCTGGGCGTATTATTTTGGCGCCAGCTATCAAATGAATGATAAAAACCGTTTTGAGCTTTATGCCATTGGAGCGCCTCAGCGTCACGGCCAGAATCTCTATAAACAGAATCTGGGCGCCTATGACGCAGATTTTGCAGCAGATGTCGATGGATACGATGAAACAGCCCTTGGTGATGATGGACAATTTCGTGATGATGGTGAAGCAAATGGTATCAAATTCGGTCGTTTGTTTAACCAGAACTGGGCGCCGATCAGTTCTGATTACAAAGGAAAACAATACTGGTATATGTATGGCGCTCGTACAGTAGATCGTCATGATCCTAACTTTTTGAATGAAAGAGAAAACTACTTTCATAAACCTCTTGTAAACCTGAACCATTTTTTAACAATCAATGATAATATGAGACTCTCTACCGTTCTCTATTGGTCGGGTGGTTCCGGTGGCGGTACCGGCACATATGGCAAAATCCCAACATTGGACGCCGATGGCACTCTAGGAGGTGAAAATTATAAATATTATTATGGCCGTGGACCATGGGTCAGGGATTGGAATACTCTCATTGACTATAACTCAGGCACAGATGATACTGTATATGTGGATAAAACAGCCATAGCACGATCTACAGATGGAGAATCAGTTGGCATCTTAAGAAACAGTATTAATCGCCAAAATACATATGGAGCTATTTCCAAGCTTCATTTCGACATGAGCGATGCCATAAAACTCCAGGTTGGCATTGATTGGCGTACTGCTCGCATAGAACATGCCCGTGAAGTTCGCGATTTAATGGGCGGTAATTATTATATTGATTATGCCGATAAAAATGAACCTGATGGAAAAAGAGTTGAACTCGGCGATATCATTGCTTATCATAATGAAACGACTGTTGATTGGTTAGGCTTTTTTGGACAAGGTAACTTTTCCAGCGGACCTATATCAGCCTATGGAATGGCTGGATGGTCATCCATCGCCTATTCTTACCAGGACCATTTCTCCATCGCAGATAAAGTTGTGGAAGCTGACGCCATTTCAGCAATGCAATTCAAAGGCGGCGCCATGTTTGACGTTAATGATAACCTAAGTGTATTTGCCAATTATGGTGTAGTCGAAAAACCGCCCATTATGGATAATGTCATTGCTGTGGATGGTTATGTTGCATCGGATCCGGCAAATGAAAAATTCGTCAGCTTTGAAGGCGGAGTGAATTACAGCGCAGGAATGATGGCTGTAAAAGCCAACTACTACAACACAGATTGGATTGACAGAAACCTGACAAAAGCAATTACAGGCGGACAGGGTGACAGTGGTGACAGCGATATTATTTATTTAACCGGTGTTAACCAAAAACATACTGGTATTGAAGTGGAAGCATCCGCACAATTAATGGATATGCTTCGACTAGATATTGCTTTAAGTTTTGGAAATTGGAAATTCGACGGAGACGCAGAAGGAACCTATACAGAATATACAGATACAGGTATTGAACAAACAGACTACTCCTATGCGCTTGACGGGTTGTATGTGGGCGATATGCCGCAAACAGCTTATGTTCTAGGTGTAACGCTTACTCCGATCCCCGGATTGAAAGCTCAAGTTTTATTCAATATGTATGATGACAACTACTCAGACTGGGGTCCCGATGCTCGTGAATACAGCGGTGACGATGCAGATGCAGATAGAGAGCAAGTATGGCAAGCGCCGAAATATTCGAAGATGGATGTCCATATTTCTTATGACCTGCCAGATATGGGTGGCGTAAAGCTTAAAGCTTTTGCTCATATTTTTAACGCACTTGATGAAGTCTATGTGCAAGATGCTGTTGACCACAGTCAATATAATGGCTACGGCCCTCAAGAACACGCAGCACATAATGCAGAAGTATTCCTTGGCTCACCAAGATACTTTAACGCAGGAATATCAGTTGCTTTCTAAACACCTTGTTTAGTTAAATAAAAAAACCCCGACCGGAAACTGTCGGGGTTTTTTTTATATTCAAAATTATTCGTTTTAAAATGGTAGTGTGTAATTCACACCTAAGTCCGCTGAGAGATAACCGGTCGGTTGCCTTTTTCCATCTATATCATTGGCAATGACGATGCTGGTTCCCAACGTAATATCAACACCAAAATAAAATTTTGTTTTAACACCACCTTTTATTCCAAAACCCGGACCGACTGTTCCCACCGCCCCATGGATAATAAGTGGAAACTTTAAAGGAATAAAATCCGGTGATTCCAGCGTCACCCACGAAACGGAGGATTGGTCATTACCGTGAAAACTGATCCGTCCATAACTCAATGAGGGCGTTATCGAAAACCACAACAAATTGAATGAAAGAGGAAATGTGATATCCAGTCCCATTTCGAAAATATTATTATCTCCCAGGTATTTTCCGCTCACAAGTTTATTCCCAATATTCAAACCTATTGCGAATTTTTGTTTTTGTTTATCGGATGTACGTTCTTTGGCTTTTTCTATTTTGATCTTTTCATTTATCTTTTCTTTCGAAACCACCGCTATATCAACTTCATCTGCGCTGGAAACAGCAACTTCTGTATCTACAGTTATATTAAATGTTTCCTCAATAAGTCTTGCAAATTGTAACAGGTTCTCCTCACCGGTGTTTTCTATGAATTCAAGAATATCCGCTAATCCTGTTTTATTTTTCGGAGGCCCTAACTGCCGTTTATATTTCTTTGAAAATGGAATAATTCTCTTTTCCAACATTTTTCCTTTCCCATCTTTCACTGTCAGCAAAATCTCCTTAGGAGCATTGCTGTAATCATAGGAATTCGAGTATAAAAGACTATCTACTCTGTTATAATATTCTGTCAGAAATAAATATTCTCTTTTGTTATAATATAACGTGTGCATACCCACTTTTGAAGAATCATCACGAAAATATTCAGAAACGATTATTTCCTTCGTGCGACTCTTTTTCTCACCATCTATATATTGAAACTGATAAAAATAGTACACCAGACCCAGTTCATCTTTAATAATAACTGTATGGGGACGACCATCTTCCCTTTCTTTTATTTCTGCCCTCCAACCCGGACGCAATTCACTCAAATCATTCGCAAACAAAAATTCATCATAGCGCATGAGTGACTTTCGAATGTGAAATTCTACTTCGTATTTAGACCGAGTTCCCGATTTATTCCATATGAAATGATAAGACCATAATTTTCGTTTCTGCTGATTAAATAATGTAACTGTTTTGATTCGGCCTTTACGGTTAAATCTAACCTCATAATATTCCCGGCCATCCAATTGATCCCGGGTTAAACCATCCGCAAGGTCTCGTTTGTCCGGGTTCCAATAGCCGTAATAGAGTTTCAGCCCGGAAAGAGTACTCTGTTTCGTTTTTTTTGCCGGGAAGTATTCGACGTTAATTAGTTTGCCTTGGGGGGTATATGTTGATTTAAAATGCGCCTTCCCTTTTACATCTTTTTCAGAAGATTCTTTATCCAAAATTTCCGACCGCTGTATATCCGTAGGAAAATATTTAACAAGTGTATCTTGCGCCTGCCCCATCAAAAATGAAAACGATAACAATATTAAAGTGAGTTTATACATACGCCCAAACAATAATAGACAGGAGAACAATGATCATACTAAAACCAAAAAGGGTTCCTGTGTGAATACTTTTATAATACGCATCCACATCCTGTCCAAGGTTTTTATAATTCATGGTGACTTTTACCACTTCTCCCGTTTCAGCTAAAACATCTTGTGTCCCTAATCGTAAAATGTCATTTGATACTCTTCGGGTATCGAGGTTGGAATCACTTACATTGGGGAAAAAACTGACCTTATGCCAGCCAGGCACGACATCCACATAACCGGACAAGGGAGTATAACCCATTAAATGGCCATCTATATATATAGGAATGTCCTGCGTATCACAAACGATTAGCAAAGCTGTTCTGTTTTGAGCTGTTAAAAATGAAATGAGTGTTATAAAAATTAACAGCCGGATTAAAAAATAATTCTTCAGTTTAAATACTCCTGTAGTCGTTTATAGAACAATTTAATTTATTCAAACTAATCATCAAAAGTTGATTATTATTATGTACGACAATTATCCCGGATTGTCAAAACAATACCTTTTTAATCTGTACGACAATCATCCTTGATTGTCGATTTTTCCACTTATTTAATTAAACAATTCCTTTTTAATCAAGCAGCGCCTGTTGCGGTCAAGCAAGATGCATGACCTACTTGTACGTTAACTATCCACGGTTGTCAATTAAAGGGAATTCAGCTACAAATATTTTTCAAATTCTTTTTTGACATAAGACCAAGGCCAATTTTCTCTTTTTGAAACCAAACCAGCTACAACCGGGTTATCCAAAATATACCTTATGATTTTAATAGTATCTTCATCACTTCTTGAATAACGATCAAAACTTTCATGTTCCCAAAACTGCCCTTTTCTGCCAAGTATTTGATTTGCACGATTGGCTGTGAAGCTTTTTATACTATGCATAATATTAGAGATTGGGACATATTCTTCTATTGATATTTCATTGGGTTGAAACAAAATGTGGACATGATTAGGCATGACACAATATGAGATTAAATCATACATTTTCGTATCATTATATTTCATTGTGTTACAAACCAAATCAGCAATTTCTTTTTTTCTCAAGTAAAAAGGTCCTTTAGAAGTTTTATGGAGATACAGGTCATACCGATTGATTAGCTCATGAATTTTCTTATCATATATTTTCTTATGCTGTTTATTATTTTTTGATAATTTGACTAATGATTTATAATCAAACTTGAGTTGGTCAATTACATTTTTAGGTAATGAATTTGCAAGACGAAATGTAATGAATATAATTCCATCCGGTGGCTGGATATGAGGCAAGTGACGTTTATAACTATATTTCATATCTATTTATAGTACGACAACCATCCTTGGTTGTCGATTTAATACCTTTTAATCGATTCACATTGTTTTCAGTCAAGCTGGAAGCTTGACCTACATGTATGACAATCATCCCTGATTGTCGGTGCCAATATTTTGAGAAATCGAAAGAAGCTGCTTCCGAAGTTGCCTTTCTTCAAGAATTATATCACCGGCATCCTGCCCCGCAGCTTCCAGTTCTCGCATTTTAAGCCTTGCCTGTTCAATTTTATCTTTGATTGGCTGCGATTTAAGCGTGATCAGGCATTCCTGAATAACCGATTGTGGGTCATCAGCTTTTTTATCATCCATTAATATGGATGTTAAATTTTCCCGTTCAACCTTATCGTCAAATTGTTCAAGAATAGCAGCTGTAGAATCAAAATTATCATTAAGTAATAATGATGCAGCTTTATTCAAAAGAGGTTCTGATATGAGGTCTAAATGATCGTTTACCAGTTGTTTCACTTCACGGAAGGATGTAACCAACGTTGTTAATATTTCAACCTGGGCTTTTTGAGCAACAGTTGTAAATAAGCTTGTTTGTGTTGAGGGTGGTTCATCTTGAGTGGGCAATCGTTTCCGGCTGGCGACCTCTTTCAATTGCCGGATCAATTCCTGATCGTTTATTTTCAGATCATTCGCCAGGGTTTGCAACAAGTCATCTCTTATGATACCATCCCGGATTTCGGCAATCTCCGTTAATATTTCTTTCACAAAATTTGAGCGTTCAACGGCAGGTAAATTTTTCGCATCTGTAACTTGTAAATGATGTTTTAATAATGGTAATGCGCCAGAAATACCTTCTCGCACCACCTCGACCCCATCCTTTCTCATCCAGTCATCCGGATCTAAATTTTCCGGCACGTTGACTACCAGTGCTTCAATTGAATTTTTCAATAAAGAATAACCGGCGCGTAAGGCAGCTTTTTTTCCGGCCTCGTCACCATCATACATTAAATACACTTTCTGCGTTATCTTTCCTATCTGCAGTGCATGGCGGTCTGTAAAAGCTGTCCCGGATACGGCTAAAACATTTTGGATTCCTCCTTGGACCATTTGTAAAAAATCCATGTATCCTTCAACGAGTACAGCTGAATTTTCATTGCGAACATCCGGAGCTGTTTTATGATAACCATAAAAAACTTCACTTTTATGATATAGCGGAGTTTCCGGTGAATTCATGTACTTGGCAGGATCATCGCTCTCAAATGCCCGGCCGCCAAAGGCAATCACTTTATTAGAGCGGTTCATGATTGGAAACATAATTCGTGAACGAAAGCGGTCCACAGGACCTTGCTTACCTTTCCCAAATAACCCGGATTTCTCAATGGATTCTCTGGAAAACCCTTCTCCTCGAACCGTTTCTGTTAAATTATCCCAAGATTCATGGGCAAATCCGACTCTGAACGTTTTGATCGTTTTTTCTGAAAGGCCTCTGTTTATTAAATACTCCAAGGCGGCTTTCCCTCTGTCGGAAAAGAGGTTTTTATAATAAAGATTCGTTGCCATTTCATGTATCTCATACAATTGGGTAAACAATCGCTTCGTACCCGAATCACCCGTTAGCTCAACCTCGATGCCGTAGCGACGGCCTAATTGCTGGATTGATTCTACAAAGGATAGATTTTCGTGTTCCATTAAAAAATTGAAAACACTTCCACCGGCACCGCAACCAAAGCAATGATAAATCTCCTTTTCAGGAGCGACGCTGAAAGAGGGTGTTCGTTCATGGTGAAAAGGGCAAAGCCCAAAATAATTCCGTCCTCGCTTTTTGAGATTCACATACTGTGAAATGACATCCAAAATATCAGCAGCATGTCGAATACGGTCTATAGTCTCCTGGCTAATACGAGCCATTATTCCTCCGCCGTTTCCAATAATTCCTGGATGGATTGTTCACCTTTTTGCACTGGATCTTGGAAATTAAAAATATGAATAAACTTTTGGCGCACTCCTGTTAATGATGAAGCAATGGTAGATTGTTCATAAATGATTTTAGACCATTTGTCGTTCGGCGCAATTTCCACAGCCCATAAGAATATCATGACCACCAATGCAGCTTTGAATGCACCGAAAAAAAATCCCATCCACTTGTTAAGTAATTTGGTGCTTTTTGACAACAACAGCAGATGAATAAATTTTGTAAATATGCGCATGAATAAAAGAACCACACAAAAAATGAAAAAATAACTAAAAACTATAACTACCCATGGATTTATATCTATTGTATTTAACACAATGCTGGAAAGTCTCGCATAATAACTCCAGGCAAAAGATGAAGAAACAATGAGGCCAATCAAACGCCCCAGTTCTTCCACCAATCCTCGTTTAAACCCGATTGCACCCATTGCTATTATGGACATAATTGCTAAAATGTCAAGGAATAGGATCATTTTCGTTATTCGTTAATCGGTTAGAATGCTCGTTATTAAACTGGAAATGGTTAGTCGCTTACCTACAGCCGACATGTAAGAAATTAATGTCATTTCCTGCCCGTCCCTTATAAATGATTTCAAAAGTGGCAATCCTCTTCCATCAGCAGGCGAAAATACATAAAAAATCTTGGGGAATTAAAATATGCAAGGGGATCACTTCGTCGCTCCGCTTCTCGTGATGACAGAAATACGATTGAATATTTGCGTTTGGAATTCATATGATTAATAGATACAGGAATAATAACCGATTATCTTCTAACTAAGTTTTTCACTTACCAAAGACTGTGCCATCTTACCATCGGCTCGACCGGCAGAACGCTTCATAATCTCCGGCATGACTCTGCCAATATCTGACATGGATGAAGCCCCGGTTTCAGTAATGATTTCATCAATCATTTTTCCTAAATTTTCAGCGCTCATCATTTGGGGTAGAAATGTCTCCAAAATATCCACTTCTGATTTTTCAATAGCCACTAAGTCTTCACGTCCGGCTTTTTCATATATTTCGATGGATTCATTGCGCTGTTTAACCATAGTTTTGAGAACCTGCAACTCATCTTGCTCACTCAATTCTTCCCGTTTTTCAATTTTTTTATCTTTCAATTTGGATAATGCAGTGCGCAAGGTAACCACTTTTTCCTTTTCACCGCTTTTCATGGCTGCATACATGTCTTTTTGTATCGTGTCAAATAAATTCATTTTAACTCCTGATTGGTGGTAAGTAATTATTTAATACGTAAAACGTAAGGGGTCATTCCAACAAATCCAATAACGGGTCATTACATAATTACGTTTTAAATAATGACGTATTACGCATTATCAATTCGTTTCATGGCTAACAACAAACTGTCCTTATCTGTCTCAAAACCAATGAATCGTCTGCCTAAATGTTTAACCGCTACCCCGACACTGCCCTGACGCATAAAGGGATCTACAACCCAACTTAATTTATAACTGCTCACCTCTAAAATCTTATTTAATAACATTTCAGGGAGATCATTGGAATTTTCTTCATTGGCAGTATGATAATATTCCATCCACAAATTAGAGATGTTTTTCACTTCGTTCAACCCTCCGGAGATCGACTCATTTACTTCATTATTAAATATGAATGCATTTGTTCTGGTTGCAAACCAAATATCACCTAATTCATTATACCATGTTTTAGATTTACCTTTGTCTTTTGTTTTTCTATTTCGCCATGTAATTCGAGTTTGTACTCTAAAATAGTCACTTAAAATTGAATGATACATTCCGGAAAAACGCCAACCACACAGCAAATATAGTGAGCCTGTTTTTTTCAATACTCGCCTGCTTTCCATTAGCCATTGATTACTCCATTGATAATATTCCTGTATTGTCATCCGTTCTCCTTGGGCTCCAATATCTCTCCATGGACTTTCCGGGGGTGCTGTCAGGATAAGGTCAATCGATTCATCCGGCAGCCTCTTTAGGCCATCCAAGGCATCGGCCAAAAATACGCCTTCTTCCATCGTATCAATGGTTATGGATAATTCTTCGGCGCTTCGGATCGCCGATAAATACCGGTTTAAATCATTTACCGTTAGTCCGGGAGAGGCTTCCAACGG
The DNA here is from genome assembly GCA_022561485.1 of Fidelibacterota bacterium. GTDB lineage: Bacteria > Fidelibacterota > Marinisomatia > Marinisomatales > TCS55 > JADFRD01. The sequence continues at coordinate 10,107 of JADFRD010000077.1, forward strand.
ATTGGTAAAAAGAGGATTTAGTTGTTCTTTTTCGGTTCCGGGCATGTGAAAATTTACATGTTTCTGTACTCAAATAAACATGGATTCCATAAAAGAAGGCTTTGAAAAGAGTTGTTGATATTTCTCACTGCTTAAAGCAATTTTATCATAGTGCATAAGCCTAAAGTATTATTTGTTTGTACCGGTAATTCATGCCGCTCCCAGATTGCCGAGGGTCTTCTCATAGATAAAGCCGGTGATATTTTCGATGTGTTCAGCGCAGGCACTTATCCATCCCATGTACACCCAGCGGCAATGAAAGTGATGGAAGAATGGGGGATTGATATTTCCCACCACACATCTGACCCCATCAACAAATACCTGAAATCAGGAATCGATGTGGTCATTACTGTCTGTGACCATGCCAACAATATCTGCCCAACGTTCCCCGGAAACGTGGAACGATTGCATTGGAGTATTGAAGATCCTTTCTCCGGCTGGGATTTCAGCAACGAATCCCTGGATACGTTTCGAGAAACGAGAGCGACTATTAATAAACGGATTGATGAATTTTTGATAAGCAGGAAAAATGAATAAATAAAATTTTAATAAATATTCCATTTCCTTTTATTAATTGTCATACGATATAAGTTTAAATTCAGTCTGAATGTCTCAAATTTCCAATTAATGGACATAAGATTTTGAAAGATTCGGAAATAGTTGATTTTTACGTGATTGTCTATTAAAATGCTCTTCTGTTAGTTGTTCAAATAAGAGATGTTGGTATGAATCATCATTTTCTTAATATCTTTATTTGTTTTAGGTTGACTTTTGTTGTTTTCTACTTGTGATGAACAAAATGACGAAGACACCACCTCATTAACTGTAACCATTACATCTCCAAGTATATATCATGGATTCTGATGGAAATAATCAAACTCAACTCACAACTAATGGTGGCCAATATCCAAAATTCCAACCAAGACTATAAAAGATGAATAATTTCTATATTATCAAGAAGTAATTGGTGAAAAAGATAATTTCGAATACCTTGTCGTTAATTGGAACTGTTTTTTCATTAATTGGAACACTTATCATCGTTTCAGACACTTTTGAATACGGTCAAAATTGGTATAACAAGTTTGATACATTTGAGAATATCAAAACAGGTTTAACAGATCTTAACAATCCCGATACAATTTTCTGGACAGTTACTCCTGCGGGAATAATTAGAAAAAACGATACTGGTTTTTCTGAAATTGTAAAAATCATAGGAAATAATAGAAAAACGACGGATACTAAAGAGATTTCCCAAATAGTATTACTAACATTAGAAGAATTCGGTGAAGTAAAAGAGAAGATACTAAGTATAAAAATGAATAATAACGGAACATTCACTTCTATTACGTCCGAATATATTTTTCTGGAATGGTTAAAAAAATATAGGGAAAGACAAATTCTTACA
>JADFRD010000149.1 GCA_022561485.1 Fidelibacterota bacterium
TTTGAAGAGACGCGCCTCGAGTGCGCGGTTGCCTCGGATGCCGCTCTTCGGGCCGACGGTCATTCCCTTCGGGAGCGCGCTAGGCATAGGTTCGGCCGGTTATGATCTTCCAAGCCATTCCCGACGGAATCCAAACACGTCTGCAAAGCCCGTAGGGTGTCGGGCTCGCGCGGATCCGGCGCACTTGATCGGCACTCAAAAGGCGCGCGGTAGGGTGCGGTCGGTCGGGATGGCGTTCCCTGGCGTCGCGCATATTGTCGGCGTGCGTGCCCAAGTAAAGATGGGCCGGATTGCCGCACGGCTTCACGTCGCACTTATGGAGCACTTGAAGGCCCGGCGGGATTATCCCGATTAAAAAACAGTGAAGCCATTATAATCCACACGAACTGGTTAGTCTCGACCTCCTTTGATTTTGCCGGTTTTGTCTCCCCGCTCGGCCAGTGGGGAACCGTTGCTGCCAGTATCACCTCACTCAGTACTGATGAAATGGATGTTCGGACCATCCAGTTCCAGGAGGGGACGGGAGAGAAATTTTCCTATAGTGACCTATCCTTGGCGTTGTCTTATGCGAAGAATTTAACTAACCGGCTCTCAATTGGGGTCAATGCCAAGTACATCTCTCAGAGAATCTGGCATATGAGTTCGACGGGGTATGCGTTCGATATCGGGACCTTATTTAGAACCCAGTTTAATGGCCTGACTATTGGAATGAGCATTTCAAATTTCGGTACTGCCATGCGTCTGGAGGGTAAGGATACGTTCGTAAACTATGATGAGGCCCCTCAATTTGGCGGTAGCAACGACCGCATCCCAGCATCCAAACAGACGGACGAATTCCCCTTGCCGCTGCTATTCCGCGTTGGCTTGTCCATGGATCTGCTTCCCAGTGATGCCAACCAGCTGCTTTTAGCCATTGACGCGGCCCATCCCAATGATAATACTGAATATATAAACCTTGGCCTGGAATATGTGTTCAACGATATATTGGCGCTTAGATGGGGTTATAAGAATGCATTTACATTAGATTCTGAAGAGGGCTTTACGGCTGGAGCAGGCACGAAATTTAAATTGGTTGGTGGCGTGGTTTTATCGATTGATTATTCATACCAAGATTTTGGTTTACTGAACTATGTGCAGAGATTCTCATTGGGGTTTGATTTTTAGCGCCTAATCTCTCGAGGATAATTATCGGTGGACCCTTTTAAACTTCTTATCACTTCTTTTACTTATTCCATTTAATAAGGCCGGTCGCCGCTCTAGAACGCTGTAATGAATATTGATCTTCTGATAGTCCTTTCCTATTTTGTGGTCATTTTTATTATCGGGCTATATAAGAGCGCCGCCCAAAGCAAGGACGCCACAGCATATTTCCTAAGTGGTAGAAAACTGCGTTGGCCTTCCATTGCCATGTCCACAATTGCTACTAATATTCAGGCGGGCCACTTTATTGGCATGGGGGGTGCCGCATATGCGTACGGTTTAGCGCAGGCCAATTTTGAAATAGGCGCAATATTTGGTATTCTTTTGGCTACTTTCTTTTTCGTTCCCCTGTACCTCCGGCTGAGAGTGTTTACTCTCACGCAATTTTTTGAAGATAAATTTGGTAGCTTCGTAGCACTGAGTTATGCCATATTTTCGATTATATTATTTGGCATAATCTACTTGGGTGGCGCCCTTTATTGGGGCAGCTACGCCATAAACGGCATATTTACGGACCAGATCAGTTTCATCAGCCCGGATCCGGCCACACGATTATATGTTATAGTTGTTTTCATGGGCCTGTTTTCAGCGGTCTATGTATATTTCGGCGGGCTGGCAGCAGTTGTGCGGACCGATATTATTCAAATGATCACCTTAATTGGCGGCTCTTTAATAATATTGGTAATGAGCATAAAAGCCGTCGGAGGCTTTTCAGAATTATATAATCCCGAACTCTATACCAATATCAGCACAGGCAAGGATCATTTAATGCACCTTTTCCTGAGCTCCGACCACCCCAAAATACCCTGGACGGCAGTATTCTTCGGAATGCTGCTGATGCATATCCAGTACTGGGGCGCCAATCAGGTTATATTGCAAAGGGCGTTGGCGGCACGTTCACTTAGAGATGCACAGATCGGATTGCTGGCCGGCGGTTTCTTGAAGTACCTGGTTGCAGCCCTTATCATCATTCCACCAATTGCCCTGGTAGGTTACTATCAACCCATAGAAGATACAGACCAGGCCTACGTTATCCTCGTAAATACGTTACTGTCACCAGGTATTCGCGGGTTTGTGCTGATGGGACTATTCGCATCTTTAATGAGTACGGTCGATTCAATTATCAATTCAGTGAGTACCTTAATATCATTTGATATCTATAAGCGCTGGATAAATAATAACGCCACTGATAGGCAGTTAATAGCAGTGGGCAAAAATTCAATATGGCTTTCGACAATGGCCGGGATATTATTTGCATTTTCCTTGATCTATATAAAATACCATGGCCTTGACTTTCCGTTATCGCACCTATTTAATGAGATATCATATCACATTAAGGCGGGTTTCACCGTTTTAATCCTAGCGGCCGTATTTTGCAGTAATGCTCCTAGAAAACTTGTGGCCACCGTTTTTGTTTCCAGCGCAGCCGTGTCGCTTTTGTTCAAATATGTTCTTCTTCCAGATATCAATTATTTAAACCGGACAGGCTGGGTAATTGTTTTGGCCTATGGTATTATTGCAATTGCTTCATACTTCTCAAAGGGTCAACGGATCAAATGGAATGAAATGATAATAATTGAATCCAGGACGGTAGGTTACCTCGGGATAGCGCTTGGATTAAGTTTGGTTGCACTGAACGTAATATTTCGATAGTGGGGGATTTGACCAATTAAAATCACATTCACAGGGACTGGCGATGGCAGAGGGGTCCCAAATATAGGCTGCAAATGCGATC
>JADFRD010000078.1 GCA_022561485.1 Fidelibacterota bacterium
AAGAGTTTTTGGCTGTTTCTGCAACATTTACAGACGGGTATGACATTGAAGCCGTCACATCTGCCATATGTGCAATGGTTACCGTTAAAATGGCAAGATGATGTTTATGGTACACTGATTGAACTAGTAGAAGTGAAAATTTGATTTAATTAACGAAACAAAAGGAGTCAAAAATGACACTCGTAAAATGGACACCCAAAAGACATTACCTAACAAACGTCGACCGTATGTTGGATGAATTCTTCAATGATGGCTGGAATTTTCCAGTACTCAACAAAAGCACAAACTGGCTTCCATCTGTCGATATTAAGGAAACTGATGATGTGTACACTATCACAACCGATCTGCCCGGTATGAAAAAGAAAGACGTTAAAGTAACGTTAAACGATGGTGTTTTGGAAATCACTGGTGAACGTACAGTTGAAAATAAAGAAGACAACTCTACTTATCATCGCCGTGAACGGAGTTATGGCAGTTTTAGCCGCTCGTTCAATCTTCCTGAAACAGTATTGGATGACAAAATAACAGCCAGCTTTAAAGACGGAATACTTTCAGTAGAAGTGCCTAAGGCAGAAGAAGTGAAACCTAAAAGTCACGAAATCAAGATTTCGTAACGGATTCACTTTCAAATAAAAAGCCCTTTTGAGCAATCAAAAGGGCTTTTTTCATTTCAATTATAAGGTTTTACACCACCACTCCCCCATCCACCGGCAGAACCGCGCCGCTGATATAGCTGGCTTCATCGCTGGCCAAAAAACAATATAGATTAGCGACGTCTTCCGGCTCACCCCAGCGTTTTAGAGGCACTTTATCCCCCATCATTTTGATGATTTTTTCCGGCATACCGGCGATCATATCTGTTTTGATAAATCCCGGAGCTACGGCATTGACACGGATTCCAAATTTACCCAGTTCACGAGACCACACTTTAGTCATTCCTTCCAGTCCGGCTTTGGCTGCAACGTAATTGGTCTGTCCGTAATTTCCATATCGAGCCACAACTGATGACGCATTCAAAATAACACCACTACCCTGCTCCCGCATAACTTCAGCAGCGTATTTTGTACATAAGAACACACCGCGCAAATTGACATGGATTACCTTATCAAACTGGTCTTCATCCATTTTTTCCAAGGTCATATCCTGTAAAATTCCGGCGTTATTGACTATCACATCGATTCGTCCGTGTTCATTTTTCACTTGATCAATCAACGATCTGACACTTTCTGAATTGCTCACATCCATTTTTACAAATGTGCAATTCTCGCCCAGTTCATTAGCAGTTGATGAACCTGATGTTTCATCATAATCCGCAATAATAACAATTCCGCCTTCAGTTATGAATTTTTTGGCTGTGGCTTTACCGATTCCACGTCCGCCACCGGTGACAATACATACTTTATTCTGTAAAAGATTCATTCTATTTCTCCATGAAAATTACATTAAGTTTTGACCCATAAAATTACATCGTTGATTTTGTTGTTAAAAGGACTCCAATGATTTTAAACAATATTTTACAGACAATCGGTAACACTCCTACCGTAAAACTAAACAAGATTGGCAGTGAGCTGGAGTGCGATCTTTACGTTAAATGTGAATTTTTCAATGCCGGTGGTTCTTTGAAAGATCGCATCGGTTTTCGCATGGTTGATCAAGCAGAAAAGTCCGGCCGTATTAAACCCGGAGATACATTAATTGAACCGACGTCAGGGAATACCGGTATTGGATTGGCGCTAACAGCTGCGGTAAAAGGATATCGCTGCATCGTTGTGATGCCGGAAAAAATGAGCATGGAAAAACAAGTCGTATTGGAAGCATTAGGCGCTGAAATCGTACGCACACCCACCGAAGCACCTTGGAACGCCCCGGAAAGTCATATCGGTGTAGCCAAAAAACTCAATGAAGAAATCCCCAATTCGCACATATTGGATCAATATTCCAATCCCGATAATCCCGATGCACATTATGAAGGAACAGCCGAGGAAATATTGGATGAGTTTGGAACGGAACTGGATATGTGTGTTATGGGTGTTGGAACCGGTGGTACCATAACCGGAGTAGCCAAAAAACTGAAAGAAAAAATTCCTTCTATCAAAATCATCGGCGCTGATCCATATGGTTCGATTCTTGGTGGTGGAGAAGAAGTCTATCCTTATCAAGTGGAAGGTATCGGATATGACTTTTTTCCGGATGTACTGGATAACAGTCTCGTAGATGAATATGTAAAGACCAGTGATAAAGAGTCTTTTCTAATGGCTCGGCGACTAATTCGAGAAGAAGGACTTCTATGTGGCGGATCCAGTGGTTCTGTGATGATTGCCGCTTTGGAAAAAGCTGTGACATTGGAAAAAGGACAAAAATGTTTAGTGTTACTACCGGACGGAGTCAGAAATTATTTATCCAAATTTCTGTCCGATGAGTGGATGAAAGAACAAGGGTTTTTGGATTGAAGGAAAAAGGTAGTAGGAAAAAGGAAGAAGTAAGGTAGGAATTAACGGATGTACAGAGTATTTACATTAATATTTTTTGTTTCATGTGTCATTTTTGCAAACGAGCCAGATGAACGCGGTTATATAGTAAACGTCGGAGATGAATCACCCGATTTTACACTTCAGTTGATTGACGGAAGAACCATTGCTAAAGCTGACCTGAAGGGGAAAGTGACTGTATTGCAGTTCACGGCCAGTTGGTGCTCGGTCTGCCGCAAAGAAATGCCCCACCTGGAAAAGGACGTTTGGCAGAAATTCAAAGAAAAGGATTTCATTTTAATCGGCGTTGATCGTGATGAACCATTGGATGTTGTTCAGAAGTTCAAAGATGAGATGAATATTACTTATCCCATGGCGCTGGACCCCGGTGCAAATATTTTTGCCTTATTTGCGCATAAAGAAGCCGGAGTCACCCGAAATATTATCATCGATCAACGTGGGAAAATTGTGTTCTTGACTCGCTTGTTTGATGAAAAGGAATTCAAAGCCATGATTGCCAAAATAGAAGAGCTTTTAGCGTTGAAATAAATTCCAAGCCTATGTCAGGGCCTTCCCAAAACAATGTCCACAAGGCGCAGAACATCATTAACTGTTATTTCTCCATCATAGTCAACATCAGCTGCACAGATATCTTCTATGTCCGGAGTTTCATACTGCAATACAAATAATAATATATGTTCGACGTCCTCTATATCAATATTTTGGTCCCCATTTACGTCACCTACCACGCAATCGCTACCCATGGGAATCACAGAAATATTGGCCGGAGCCGAAGTAGAATCATTCGCCGTTAATCGAGTAACGAGCGAATATTGATATGGCACCCCGCTTAAAAGACCATAGTCCGTAAATGACTCCAGACCGGCGGGAATGCTGATGTGTAAGATACCGTCACGGTTGATATCTATTACAAAATCAGAAATGGAATCGCCTCTTAATAACGTCGTAGGATCTTCCCAGGTTAATGTTATCTGATACCAAGCTGACGTATCTGCATAAAGATTTGCAACCGGATTCGGATCGAGAGAATTGGCCACTAAATAGTTTTGAACGAGTAAAGCAGTATTATAAATATTTAAACGGCCGCCGCTGACAGTAATTCCATCCAGGGATGTTAATAGGTCTGTTCCGTCAAGAATCATTTGTTTTAAAATAACACTTGCTTCTGCTCCATTACTTTTGAAGTAACTTGCAAATTCTTCGCTCATAACCGAATGCATTAACCCCACAGCTCCGGCCACATGCGGAGAGGCCATAGATGTACCAATCTTTTTGGTCGTACCGCCGCCGATGAATGTTGAAAGAATCATTGTTCCAGGTGCACCTAAATCAATGGAATTCGCGCCATAGGCAGCGCCACTGTGTTTAGTATCATTTCGCAAGGTATTGGTAACAGCAATCACATAATCACTATTACATCCAGTGGGAACATCGCCCGTAATATCCACATTGGAATTACTGTTCATGGTGGCAGCAACGCTCAAAATACCGTATTCCCCCATGGCATCATACATATCGTTCCAGAGAGAATAATCGGCAGAATTGCAATCAGCGCTATCTACACCAAAACTGCTGTTTATTGCCACAACAAAGGCTCCCAGCGCTCCGTTTGTTGAATCGTACAGCGCTCGTTGATCCAGTGCATAACCGTACGCTTCCAAAACAGTGGATGTATTGTTGGAGGAACCGGCAATCATCATGAGTTTTACGTCCCAATTCACTCCGGACACCTGACTGCCGTTATTCCCTTTCGCGCCAATAATACCGGCGACATGGGTACCGTGGCCATCAACCGGAATTGATCCGTCGCTGTTGTAGGCATCCCAGCCATGGATATCATCAACATACCCATTCCCGTCGTCATCTTCACCTGGATCACCATTAAATTCCGCCCAATTTGTCCATACATTTGGTGCCAGATCGGGATGGGTAAGCATCATGCCATCATCCACAATCGCAACAACTATTGTATCTCCCAACGCAGTTACACCGCCTGTAGAGATGTCCCACGCTTCCGGTGCATCGATGTCTGCATCGGCAATACCATCATCTTGACCAGTATTGTGCTTACTCCATTGTTGATAGAATAAACTATCGTTCGGAAAGGTTTGTCGAAGGGTAACTTTATGATCCAATTGCGCTTTTTCGACCCACGGATTGTTCCGCATTTCCTCAACGGCCATTGGGGCAGTTAATTGATTATCCAAAATTCGGACCTTGTAAATACCAAGACGTTTAACAACAGGCTTTTCGATAACATATCTTGAAGAATTCAAAACAGTTTTTAATGTACTCTTTTTAACACCTTGATTTAGTTTGATTAAAATGTATTTATCGTCATAATCCTGTGCGGAAAGCAGCGCCATGCTAAAAATAATTGTAAATAGTTTATGCATTTCTGTACCGAATTTAAGGTTTATTGAATCTTCAATGTGTGATCTGAAACTTATTAATTTAACGAACATAGAGGAACCTATGCTCAATCATTACTATTGGTTGGCCATTTTATTATGAAAAGTATTTAGCCTGGATTATTCATTAGATACGAATTTCACGAATTTTCTCGAAGAAACACTAACTATTTTTAAGAAAATAATTTTATTATTCATATTTTTTCTTTCACTTCGTGAATCTTCGTGATCTTGGCGGCTGATGAATTAATGAGGTTAAATACTTTTTACATTTTTTTCTCAACCACCCTGTAGTCCCTCCTTATAGTAAGAAGGGATTTTTTTCGCTAATCATGTCCTAAATTTCCAAGGAGTAGTTAACTCATTCATCAATAATATATTTGGCCTTCTTTATAATCTCTACAGCAAGCTTTTCCGGAATACCGGTTTTTGCCACTATTTCCTCTTGAGGTGTTTTGACAATCAATTCAGTTGAATCAAAGTTCTGCAATAATTTCTGGACACGTTTAGGACCCATTCCTGCAATATCATTAAAAACTGACATCAGGACTTCTTTACGCTTGCTCCGTTGAAAGGTGATAGCAAAACGATGCGCCTCATCACGAATACGCCGTAATAAAATTAGTCCGGGTGATTGCTTATGAATGGACTGGGGATCTGAAATTCCGGGTACAAACACTTCCTCCAAACGCTTAGCTAATCCGATAGTTGGGATGTAATCAAGTCCTAATTCGCGCAATGCAGACACGGCCATGCTCAACTGCCCCTTGCCCCCGTCTATCAAAATAAGGTCGGGTAAGCTGCCTTTTTCCTTTTTCACACGTAAATACCGGCGATGGACCACTTCCCGCATGGCAGCAAAATCGTCTATTCCTACAACTGTCTTTATCTTGAATTTTCGGTACTCAGACTTTTTGGGTTTACCATCCACAAAAGAAACCATGGACGCTACAGTATTTGTTCCTCCCAAATGTGAAATGTCAAAAGCCTCAATCTTTCTCGGCGGCGCTTTCAACTGTAAATCTTCTCGCAATTGATTGACCATCTTCGGAACGAGTTCGCGACGTTTTTTACGGTTTATCAACCACTCACCTAAAAGGAGTTTGGCGTTTTGATAGGATAATCGTACTTCCTTGGCTTTTTCACCCCGTCGGGGCTGGCGGATTGCCACCTTACTGCCTTTCTTTTCCGATAGCCATTCTTCCAGTGCATTTTGTCCTGATGGTAAGATTGAAACGGTAATTTCCTTGGGTAAAAAATCTGTATCTAAATAAAATCTTGAAATCACTGATGCAAATACTGCCGCTTCGTTTTCATCAAGGTTTTGCAATGAAACTTTCTCCCGACCAAAAATTCGACCGTTTCGAACACGCAGAATGGTCATTACACCGATATCATCTACTCTGGCCAAGGCAAAAATATCGCGATCATCAAAATTCGCAGCCACTTTTCGCTGACGATCCTTAAAATTCCTGACGGCATTGAATTGATCACGATACATGGCCGCATCTTCATATCGAAGATCCGCTGCTGCAATTTCCATCTGTTTGCGAATATAATCTTCCGTCTCTTTGGTTTGACCCTGTAAAAATTTTATCACTCTTTGAATCATGGCATTATAATGAGTTCTGCTCACTTTACCCTCACAAGGTCCCTCACATTTATTAATATGATAATCCAAACATAGTTTAATTTTTCTATCAGCAATAATCCCATCATCCATGTAATAACTACAGCTTCGAACAGGGAAAATCTTGTGCAGTGCCTTTAATGAGTAACGGAGATTTTTAACATCCGTGTAAGGGCCAAAATACTTTGAACCGTCCTTTACAATCTTGCGTGTGAGCAAAACTTGGGGATACGGTTCATTGGTAATGCGAATGAATGGAAATGATTTATCGTCCTTCAAGCTGACGTTGTATTTCGGCTGGATTTCCTTAATCATATTCGCTTCAGTGAGGAGCGCCTCCACATTACTACGCACGACAATCCAGTCTACATTTGTAATGCGTTTAATCATGGATTGGTTTTTAGACGTCTGGTATTTATTCTTCTGAAAATAGGATCGCACACGGTTACGAAGATTCTTGGCTTTACCAATATAAATTATTTCTCCATCACTATTCTTGAATTGGTAAACGCCAGGCTTGGTGGGAATGTTTTTGAGCTTACGTTTGAGATGAGAATTCATTAATAGAAATTACCATTTTATTCTATTAGAATTAAGATTGGGATGAGGGAAAAATATTCAGGAAATCTTGTTTGATATTCATTGTCAATTGAATCATTAATAACTTGTAAATTTAAACCAGTTTAATATTGTAATAGACGATTACTATCTTTGAATTGAATATCATAAAGGAAGAAAAATGAACAAGAAATATATGCAAGCATTATCAATCACTATTATTCTAACGATAGGAATGATTGGCATCGTAAGCGGCTTTAATGAAACCAACGAAACAAAAACAACCACTGAAGCTATAGAATGCGACCATAAAGATGCTGCAAAATGTGAGAAACATTCGGCTGAAAAGTGTAAATATGAAGACGGCAAAGCCACCAAGATATCCGGCTCTTGCTACAAAACTGCCAAAGTAAAATCGTGTGAAATGAAATCCGTAATAAAATGCACGAAATCTATCGACGGTTCTAATAAAACGATTTAAAAATACCAATTATAGCAACGATTAAGCCCTTGGAGTACCGAGGGCTTTTTTTTTAATCACAAAATATTTCGTTACTTTTGATTTTACAACATTATGTGGTTAATTCTTACAGGTTATTATTTATCTTTTGGAGAAAATGAAGCATATGTTCACCAGATTCAGTGTTTTTATTTTTGTAATAAGTTCATTTTTATTGCTAAATGGCTGCTACACCACCACCCATCGCGGCCCCTGGACAGTCAAACCGGGGAAAATCTCTCCTTCCATTAATTATCTTTGGTTTAAAGGGACAGAAGCGGATACCGATGATGATCCCATGGAACTCATTGGTATTGAAGGACGCATTGGCCTCATCGAAGGAATGGATATAGGTTACATGCGGACGATAGACCATTTCTTCATACGTCGAGGATGAAGACGATGGTGCCGATATGCATATATTTGATGTGAAATATCACGCAATTAATACAGATATGTTTGATGCTGCACTGCAGTTTCGTTGGGGAAATGTATTAAATCTTAAAGACGATGATGGTAATAATTTCCGGATGAATATGCTAAACGTTTCCTTTGGAATTGATGCTTCGAGTTACAGGATTTTCGGAAATTTCACAGTGGAATATTTAGATGATGAGTGGCATCCATTACCGGATTGGCTGATTGAAAATGATTCTGATTTAACATTTAAAGATCAAACAAAACAACTAACGTTAGGGATTGAAATCCCAAATAATTCCGGTTTATATCCCGTTATTGAAATCGGCAGAATGTATAGTGATGATTTTAGCGAAGGTGTCAATATTTTTAACGCTGGAGTTAATTATTACTTAAATCAATAAAAAGGAGACAATCATGAAAAAGCTCATGTGTTTTATGTTAATCGCAGTAACCTCAATAGTATTTCCTCAGAAATCGATGGGCGTTAGAATCGGCGGCCCAACACAATCCTATTATCTAAATGTTTTCAAATTCGGTGCAATACAACCGATGGTTGGCATGGATTATTGGGGCGGTAGTTTCAATTACGAGCTTGATGAAAAATATACAGAAACTGATTACGGTGAAACATATTCAAGCGAAGATAATTTGTCCGCTAAAGGCAGCCTGCATTTGTTTATGCCACGGTTGGGGATTAAGTACTATAGATCAACCACAAAAAATATAAAATCATATTTTCTTGCTGAAGGATTTATAGTAATTCCAATTGTCAATTTTGAAAGCACCAGCAACGGTAAAAAAGAAGAATTGGATGAGGATGAAAAGAAACAAATCCAAGATGCACTGGATCTTATTGGACTAACATTTGGTTTCGGAAATGAATATTACTTCAGTGATCAATTCTCTATAGGAGCAGAATTTGGCCTAAATGTGGTTCTTTGGAATTTTAGCGATGAATATTCTGATGAATATCATAGCAATTATTCGGATTACAGTTGGGAAGAATCCAGTAAGTTGGAGGTAAAAGCAGGATTAGGTGGTGGTTTTGCCAGGATGACGATTAATTTTCATTATTGATTTTGATATTGCCGCATAGCACTGACTAACGCTTCCACTCCCTCTTTTGGCATGGCATTATAGATCGACGCTCTGAATCCCCCCACAGAACGGTGGCCTTTTAGAGTACAAAGTCCTCGTTCAACACAGTAATCCAGGAAATGCTGTTCATCTCCCCCATCAGCAAAAACAAATGGTACATTCATCAGTGATCGGTCTTCTTCCTCAATCGGACTTTTAAACATTGGGTTTCGTTCAATTTCATCATATAATAGTTTTGCTTTAAATATGTTCAGCTCGTGCATGGCTTTCACTCCGCCCAATTCCTTGAGCCAATGTAGTGTTCTGTTAACCACATAAATGGCAAATACAGGCGGTGTATTAAACATGGAATCCTTGTCAGCATGAATAGCAAAATCCAGCATAGAGGGTAAATCACGTTCTGCCCTGCCGATCAAATCTTCACGAATGATGACCAATGTTACCCCGGCCGGTCCAATATTTTTCTGAGCGCCGGCATAAATAACTCCAAACTTGTTTACATCCACAGGTCTGCTGAAAATATCGGAACTCATGTCTGCAACTAAATATCCATTGGCTTTCGGAAATTCATGCCATTGAGTTCCGTAAATAGTGTTATTGCTTGTGATATGCAGATATCGTTGAGTATCGCTTTGATCGAATTCTTTTGGAATATAATTATAAATCGTATCTTTCGATGAGCAAACAACATTCACATTTCCGTAACGCTGTGCTTCTTTAATGACTTTAGCCGCCCACGCTCCCGTATCGGTATAATCCGCAGTTTCATCCTTTTTTAAAATATTCATGGGAATCATGGAAAACTGTAGACTGGCTCCACCCTGTAAAAATAATATTTTATAATTGTCCGGAACATTTAGTGCATCACAAACCAGTTGACGTGTTTCAGCAACCATTTCGACGATGGGTATAGAGCGGTGGCTCATTTCCAATATACTTATTCCATGTCCATTATAATTCATAACAGCTTCTGCTGCTTGTTTCAAAACCGGTTCAGGAAGAACAGCCGGCCCTGCGCTAAAGTTGTAAATTTTGTTCATGATTACTCTCATTAACCTACTTCTAAATAGGAATTGGGGTTGTTTTTTAAAATGTAATTTTAATGCGAACTTCCCGGAAGTTCCAAGCTTACGGGAAGTTTTTAATTATTCTGAAATAACTAATGAAAAAATAAAGGAATAAAGTTTTCATCGCGATTAACTTAACCTTTCGTAGGTAAATTAAAATAATCATAATTTTTAACATCTTATTAGAAAATATAGCCTCATTAATTCATCAGCCGCCCCGATTAATCGGGGCAAAGTTTCACGAAGGAGATAAAAAATATTGATAATATAAACTATATATCAAAAACAAAACACGCATTGTCTGCTATCCCCATATTTATCAGCACTTTGTGTTCCTTCGTGTTCTTCCCCGTCCGCCACATATCTAATTTTTTAAATGTGCGGGGTGGCGAATAATCCAGGATAGATTGAGTAGAGAAATAAAAAAAAGAAAATATTTTTCTGAATAATATTTAGTGTTTTTTCGAGGAAATTCATGTGCTATTACTGATTCGTGTATAATGAATACAGGATAAATCAAGCCCTGAATCCTCCTACGAAAGGTGGTTTTTCAAAGTTACAAGTCAATAAACATTGCAATACTTAATCAACTATTTTTTTCTATGCTTTTATCAACGGAGGCAGATCATTTATGATTGTATCCCACTTAGCATAAAACAGCATGTCTTTAAGGCTTGTCAGATTATCATGCATGCTCATACTGCACCTCTGCTGTATTAAGGGACATTATCCCGGAAAAGTGGGTTTAGTCCCTTGATAGTGTGCATTTCTACCCGATGTCCGATATTGTTGCTCAACTCAATTTCCATTCCTGACAGCGTAATCAGTCCTACCCGTGCCCCGGAATCGAATTCTACCAGAACGTCCACATCGCTATTCGCAGTGAAATCGTCACGCAATACAGAACCGAAGAAAGCGAGTTTACGGATTTGGTTTTGATTGCAGAACCGGGATAACTTGTTTTTTGGAATAGAGGGCTTTGCAAAACCTGATGTATGAAGAAAAAAGATGTAAAATTTGTTTGGTTAAGGCGGGAAACGTAGTCAATAGCGGGGCTATGGACAAGTTTTCTAACGAAAAGCAGGCGAATTTTAGACTTTTTAATTTGTGCAATAGGTTTTGCAAAGCCCTCGAATAGATTGTTTGGGTAAAACACCGAAAAAGTATGTACTTCAAACATTGAAGGACAATGTTGTTTTATTAACCGGAGAAATGTTGGAGAAAATAAATCAGATAGTGGTTCAGGAGGGACATCGGTTGGCAGGAAAAAAAAAGATGATTTATTAAACCTGAAAAT
>JADFRD010000079.1 GCA_022561485.1 Fidelibacterota bacterium
AGCGCTTCCATATTAATACACCCCGGACGTCCTTCATGGCTATCCAATGGAATATGAATCACTTCCTTTGCGTGTTTCCTATGGGGTAGATCATTGGAATGATGTTCCATCAGTGAGATTAACGCAATATGCCGGTCAGGACGATAATCACGAAAGACCCTTGCCAGCCGGTTTATACCGGACGTGGTACCACTGCCGGTGAAGAAGCAGGTATATGTTTCCGGATCTGCTTTAATAAAAGATAAAATACGTTCATGAGCCCATTGGTATTGTTCTGAAGAAATGCGTGCGGAAAAGTGCAGAATACTATGGGTGTTGGCGTAATGATCATAAAAAGCTTCAACCGCATCGTGTGCGGCACGCATCATTAATGTGGACGCGGTGGAATCCAAATAAATACGGCGGCTTTTTCTGCCGTCAGCGGTTTTATATACTGTATCCAAACCGATAAAATCGGCAGCGACTTTGGATAGCAGGTTGTCGGCAGTATTAACTTTTTGCATAGTAAAATGTTTTAAGAATTGTTAGAGAGTTATTTATAAAGCAGGTGAATTTATAGATAAACTGAAGAAAATCTTTGCGGAAGTTTCCGCTGATAGGCGGATAAATTTCACTTCCGCAAAGTTGCTTTATTTCATCAAAACCATTTTTCCATTTTTTGAAAATATCTTTTTACTTTCCATGGAACTGACGGATAATGTGTAAATGTACACACCTGATGAAACCAATTGGTTCTGCTGGTCTTTACCACTCCAGATAGTTTTGTGGGTGCCTTCGTTCAATTGATCTTCTACCAGCCGCACAACTTCACGCCCTAGTATATCATAAATCACTATTCTTACTTTGCTTCTTTTCGGCAACTCAAAAGCGATGGTTGTTTCCGGGTTGAAGGGATTGGGGTAATTTTGATGTAGTACTATTTCTTGGGGTAAAAAATTACTCGTACTTGTGGACATATACTCGCCATATTGAATACCATTGATCGTGGCAGCAATTAATTTATAGTAAGCACCTCCTACTCCAAGGGCATAGCTAATATGTGAAATTCCCAGATTCTCTGAAAAAAGAGTTTGTGTTTCTGACCCCCAATGTTCAACCCTAATTGATGGAAATGTATCATTCAACGATTCAATAAATAATTCAGTTGTGTGTAAATCCGCCAGATTATTTGCACAATCATTCCAATAAGCGGAATCCAGGAAAGAATAATCTAAAAAATCCCACTCATTATTATTGCATCCGTCATTCCCGTATAATTCATTATAATAATAGAGGATTTGATTCACTGAATCAATACGTGCAAATGTTTCGCCGAATAATGGAATATGATCAATAATATAATATTTCAATCCATTGGGCATAGTTGTATCGCCAATTACCTGACTCTCAACAAATCCTGTGGACCATGATGAATCACTATAAAATTCATGTCCTTCATACTGCCATCTATTGCCAATCTGAAAAGGAACATAGTGAAGAAATTCCAAAGAATCTACTTGTCCCAATAATAATGAAAATAAAAGTATAAGAGTCATTGATAATCGTCTCATAACTTATCTCTCCTTTTATTCCGATTAGTGTAAGTGGGTGTGTGAAATTTTTTTTGTAAGCGGCATTTTCATCAATTCAGTCTATTTGAGCCATCCTATCTTCAAACCGATTTCGCTGTATACCTTCATAATTCCTTAAAATAAATACATTCCTTGTACCATTTTTCATAGCTGACTTTCCGGTGAATAAAACAATCGATGCTGCATTTGGCTTTGCCTATACATATCTGTGGCGGGTTATTACGGACATTGCTGTGTAAAACCACAATAAACTGATTAAAGGGTCTTTTGGCATATTGCCCCATATTTGTTAAAGCGGAATAAGCAAATCCCAGGTCTTCATTCGTCCGATTACGATCTACTTTTATGTCCACCTGATAGACGCGCCCCGCCCGAGTTTTATAAACAGAAACACCCATCAATTCCGGTGCAGAATGATTGCGCTGGAAATAACGAGGCGTCATGGCTTTTAATTGATCATCGCTGAATTTCGGCTTGGCAAACAACAGTAAGGGTAAGAGAAAAAGTATTAGGATTTTCATCTGAAAATACATTGATTTATTTTTACTTATTACTCCGGCATCAAATAGTCGTTAGACGGTTGTATGAATCGGACTTGACTTAATCGGCATAGCCATTGAGTTAAGAACGATAAGTCACCCCCAGTCCTTAAGTCAAGCCTCCGCCAGCCGGCGGATTCTTAACTCAAGTCCTGCGGTAATTTTGATTGCTTTCTTACGATTAACCACTTCGACAAGCTCAATACAAGCATTGCCGGTTTAATAATAAAAAATATTGTCTATTGCGGGATACTTCATCCCGCATTTGGACAATAGATCCTTCGCTAATCATGCAGGACAGAGTGTCCTGCACAAGGAGTTCTGTTTGTCAACCGGCAGATTCATCCTTCTTTGTGGCGCTTGCGGCATGAGTTTCTTCATTTTATTTTCCTCGTCTGTAGAATAAAAATAACACAATCAGGAGTAATCCCGCAGCGAAGAGTATTGTTGTCTGAATATGTTGGCTCGAATACACAATGGATGCCGCTTCAATAATGTAATCATCGTTAATGTATTCATTCAACCCAAATGACCACTTTAATGTATCTCCGGAAATAGTATCAGCATTGGTAGACGTAATCACTCCAGGCATGAATACCCGGTATTGAAATTGATCATCTTTCAGTTCGCTCGTAAGTTCCAGTTCTTCTTCATAGATATCCGTCGCATGGCTTAAAAGGGTGCTGTATCCCGTAGGCAAATCATGTTGAAAGGGTCGAAGCATTTGGTCCATGAAATACTGTTTATCTTCTAATTCTTCAAAAAGATTCTTTTGGTTGATCCGCGCTAATGTATTGTGAATGTGGTTTATGACACGTTCGGAAAGATCAGAATTGATTGTTGTTTCAGGATCACTTTGCAAATCTTTGATTCCGGCAGAGCACATATAATAAAAAGCTTCATCCAGCCATCGTGTGGAATCATTGTCGCTTTCCTGCAGGCTTTTACCAAAAGCCGGATATTTTAGATACACATTTCTTCCTTTAAATACATTTAGCAGTGTATAACGTGTTGCAAAAAATCCTTCAGTTCGCTGTATTTGAATTGGGTGCCGGAGGGCTGTTAGAGAATCATCCCTGGAGGTGAATAAGAAAGCGCCTTCTGCAATACCGTTTGTTTTCATAACCCATATTTCGTCATTTTCCACGTGTTCTTTTTCTATTTTCGTGGTCCAAGCTGACCCGGACGGGTGGGGAAAATCATGATCAAATACATCGGTGGAATCTCCTTTGGTGAGGAAACTCATGGAATAGCGTCCGTCAGGAAAGACTTGGACAGTAATGAGTGTTTCTACACAACCGGTGAAGAGAATGCCGGCTAAGGCAAAAATAATAGTATTAAATTTATTTTCTGTGCATATAGTCATAGATACGGGGTATGTAAATATAACATAACCAACCTGTAATTCCGCCAATAAGACTGTCCAAAGGATAATGATAGGAACAAATAACTGTTGAAATAGTGATGGCAGCGAATGCAAAGATCCACAATGGTTTTAATTTTGGTAAAAATGTATTGGCGTATATACAGGTAATCAATGTACCTGCCACATGAAGACTGGGAAAAGCGCCGCCCCCGGCGTCCAGTTGGTAGATTAAATTCATAATTGGAATAAACAGTAATCCGTCGGGCATAATTTCCTGCCTCAATAAAACCGGTCCATCCGCCGGAATAAATATAAGGAACCATTGGTGAATAATGAAAGTCAGCGTAAGGACAAATATATATTCAGGTATTTTTGGATGCCGTGATTTATATACTATCCAGGCAGGGATACCCAGAATCAGGTAGTGTGTAAAATAAAAAAAGTGAAATAATTCCAGCCCCATCAGGTTCAGCTTTTTGGGGAGAATTTCGTATAAAGGTAATTGAAATAAAACCAAATCCCATTCATAGATAATATGATCAAGGCTAAATGGAATGACTGAATACCGTAATTCACAGGCTTGCGGGTAATGCCAGATAAGAAGAAAAATCGGGTAAAACGTATGTAAAAATTTAAATGGCTGTCGATCAACATGTTTTGCCGCCCAAGCCGAAAACAATATCCATCCGGAAATAATGATGTTCAGTTGAATATGCCCAATCCAGTCGGGGATATTGTGATTAAACAAAAGGATGTGAACCGTTAACAGCAGTTCATATAAAAGAATCAGTTTATCAATGTGGTTCAGCATAATTATTAGAGGGCTTTGCAAAACCCTTTGCCCAAACCCGCCTACGTCCCTACGGCGGACAAGTTAAAAAGTGCAAAATCCGCCTGTTTTTCGTTCCCCGATACAGTCGTTCCTCCATACGGGGCAGGAGAAAACTTGTCCATAGTCCCACTATTGACTGCGTTTCCCGCCTTAATCAAGCAAATTTTACTTCTTTTTTCTTCACACATTAGGTTTTGCAAAGCCCTCTATTACTTAAAAAAAATCCCTTTGCATAACATAAAGGGATTTTGATTCTTACACCTCCCCTAAATCCCTGCCTGCCCGCCTTTGGCATTCTGGCGGGTTGGGTGGTGAAAAAATAATTAGTGATGGGAAAAAATTAAAACGTCATTCGCAATGAATTTTGGATTGCTCGGATAATCAGAAGGGCATCGGCTCCGGAGACTGTCCCGGATGGGTTGAAATTTCCCGTAAGCAGATCGGTTTGCATGATTCCTCTTTCAGTGCAGAGCGCCATGGCATTATAGGCATAATGGCTGCTGGGGACATCGCTGAATCTGGAGGGGCTTTCTCCAAAATAGCGCGTTTCCAAACCGGCATCACGTGTGGCAACAACCAGTAAACGCTGTACGGCCATAGAGTATTCTGCTCGAGTAATAACCTCATCAGGGTGAAATTTCCTATCGGGACTGACTTCCAATACACTGTATTGGGTCATTTCGTTAATCCACGTTTCTGCCCAGTGACCCTTGCTGTCGGTTGGATTGGATGCTGAACTGCCGCTTGCGTTGAATTGACCCGGCGTTTGAAATCCGGCATTCTGCTGAGGCATTCTGGCGAACAATTCACTGATCTTTAATTCTTCTGCAAATAACACAGCGAGATCGGCACGGGTGATCTTTTCGTGCAGAGCGACTTTCTTCCCGACGGGAGTTCCCGGCATGGCCCGGACAATTTTCTGGGCCAAATCCCATTTGGCATCGGCTTTGCCGGCATAATCACCTTTCTTATTCACGACTTTTCGGAAATAAGACTGAGCGTCATCGAAATTGTAGTTGTATAAATGGGCTACGCCGTAATAAAATAAAGACGCTTCGTGGTTTTTCTTTCTTTTCAGCGCTTTGTCTAACAGTTTTGTGGACCGTTTAAACCATTTCTTCTCATGGTCGCGGAGCACAATCCACACTCTGGCTCCCAAAGCCAATACGTCGGGATCCTTGCCGCCCTTGCTTACACCTTTATCCACATTTTTCTTCGCTTCTTTTATATCCCCGCGATAGGCATGGGCCAAACCCAATCCACAGTATCCAATGGCGAATTTTTTATCGAGATCGACGGATCGTTGAAAGGATGTCAACGCGGCATTATAATTGCCGGATTCCACAGCCCGTATACCCGCCTTGAAATGGTATTCCGGTGTATCTACGTCACTTTGAGGTTTTTGGCTGCACCCGGCAATAATGAAAATGGCCAGTGCAGAATAAAGTAAATGTCTCATGGTTTTCCCTTATCGTTAGTACAACTTGTTGGAATATAGGGTAAAATTTATTGAAAAAAAAAGACAGTGATTATTAAATATTGATTTACATCACATGGCGTTATATTAATAATTGCATATAGGAAAAGGTTTAGATAACTTCCCTGAACACTCAATATAGGGGTTTTCTTGATGATGAAGTCTGATTTACACTTCAAAACAATTGGCTTAATAATATGGTTATCCATTTCTGCCCTTTGGGCGCAAGCTCAAATAGCTCAAGGTGTCGGTTATGGACAAACAAAAGACGCAGCCATAGAGCAAGCAAAACGGGATGCAGTCGAAGTAGGGTTAGGCGCATTTATTTCTTCAGAAACAGTGGTAACAGCCACGACCCTTAGTGATAATATTTATTCCAAAGCTCAGGGGTTTGTTAAAACATTCAAAATCGTATCTGAAAAGCAAGGACCCGACGGACTCTGGGAAATAACCATTGCTGCAGAAGTGACACAAATGCTGGATCAGATTATGCAGGATGAGGCAGCTCTCCAAACATTGTTGAATTCCATGAACCGCCCAAGAATCATTTTTATGATCAAGGAAATTAATCTGATCGATAATATTCCCACCGATTTTGCCGAGACCAAATTATTAAGCATGTTTTATGAAAAAGGGTTTGATGTGGTAGACCGACAACTCGTCCAAGCGTTAAAAGGTCAAGCTGATTATGAGCAGGCGTTGGCCGGAAACGTATCGGCGGCGGCCAAGATTGCCAGTATGCTTGGGGCAGAGGTGATCGTTATTGGAACAGCGAAAATATCATCCGGCGGGAAAGTGTATAATATGTACTCCGGGCAGGCGGATTTAAATGGCAAAATTGTTCGAGCTGATACAGGAGAAATTTTAGCTGTTGTTCCCAACGCCCATGGTAAAAAACCACACATTTCTGCTTCTACAGCCGGAGTGAATGCCACCAATGATGCGGCTGAAAAATTGGGCAATGAAATTATCCGACAGCTGATCTTAAAATGGAGCACCCAACAGTCCAATTTTATCAAAGTGTATATTGTTCTGAAAAATGCCGATTTTATGTCTTACATGACGTTTGAGTCATTTTTAAAAGCACAAACTGTATCCGGGATCAGGAATGCTTACGCAAAAAGCCTGAACGATGGCGTGGCAGAATATGAAGTAGAATTTGAAGGGAAGTCCCAGGCGTTGGCCATGGGTTTAAGCCGAACTTCTCCGGATGGCTTGGATTTTAAAGTCACGGGTATATCCGGCAATCGTATAACAGTAGAAATAATTCAATAATGATGAGGTAAATTATGAAACATTTATTCATTTTATTATTCAGCCTGACTTTCTTAATAGGGCAAACGTCTTATGTAGGTGAACAGTTTGAGAGGGGTTCTATTAATTATTCAGACCGAACAATACAGGCAATAGGGATCGGTTTTATACCGGAAAATGTTATTAATGCAGGACAGGCTCGCCGGGCAGCCTTGCGAATTGCGAAGCAGGATGCGATGCGTCAACTTATTGAAATTGTAAATGGTGTGATCGTAACCAGCGAAACAACCATGAGCAATGCCATGTTTGATGATGTAATCAAATCACAAGTACAAGGTGCGATTCGCGGCGCGATACAAGTGGGAGAGCCCCGGTATTTGAGCGATACATCCATTGAAGTCACCTATGAAGTTCCCATGAGCGGGATTTCTGATGTGATTACACCGCCAACAGGATTTTTATCTCCGCCGGCAGTTGGCAGCACAGCGCCGCCGACAGATACAGCCGCACCGACTACCTCAGCAATAACCGGACTGATTATTGATGTCCGCGGTCTTAGTTTGCGCCCTGCCATGTCACCGCGAATTTTGGATCAGAATGGCGGCATTGTCTATGGCCCGGGGAATTATACTCGTGAATATGCCATCCAGAATGGTGTGGCAGGTTACGCCAAGGGTTTGGATCGGGCACAGGCCGATGACCGAGTCAAAGGAAATCCACTGGTCATTAAAGGCATCTCCGCCAGCGGAACCAACAAGGCAGATGTGGTGATTGCCAATGCGGACGTTATGAAAATTCAGTCAGCAAACAGCGCCAATGGGTTCTTGCGCGACTGCAGAGTGATTTTTGTTTTAGATTGATTTGATTAAAAAGTAACGGGAAAGGAACATGTTGAAAAATATATTTAAATGGTTAAGTATAATCATCATTACAATAAACTTAGGGTTTACCCAAAATGTGGGTGAAGTTGCCGTCGTGCCGGACGATACGACTAAAGACCCCGGATTAAAACCGGGAGACCTGGCACCGTCATGGGCGCTGATGTATGCGCCGGGGAAATTCGAATTTTCTAGAACTTGGACAGTTGAACGAGGTCAAAAATTGCGCTTATTCATGACCCAGCCCGTCCGCCACCCTGTAGTATTAAGCTTTTTTGCTACATGGTGCAAACCGTGCATGAAAGAATTGCCCCATCTGGAAAATGTGTACCAGGCTTATAAAGATAAACCGGTCAAATTTTTTCTGGTGGATATAACTGAAGCTACCCGGACTACTAATGGAAATGAAAATTCACCCAAGGCAGGCCCCTTCCTCAGGGAAAAGGGGGTTACCATACCCATATTATTTGATACTCGCGGCGTGGCCAAAGAACGTTATGGTGCAAAAACATTGCCTCGATTATTTGTCATAGATAAATTCCAAACCATACGTTCTGTGAGGCAAGGATTTCGCGAAGATGAGGACTTGGAAGGTGAATTATCCGCACTTATTGATGAACTGCTGGCCGAAAAAGAATAGCGTGTGTTCCAGCGCACGGAAACATTTAATAATCATTTGATAAATTGGAGCACTCTATGATGCTAACCAAAGTCAGAATTACTTTAATCCTTTCATTATTGCTGCTGCCGGTATATTTACCGGCTCAGGGCAACCCTACACTAAATGAGGAAACTGCAGCTGAACTTGCTTCCGGTAAGTACACAGTGGCTGTTTTGGATTTTGAAGGTCGGGGAATTTCACAATTGGAAGCCGCAACCCTTACGGATCGTCTTTCTTCAGAATTGGCAAACACCAATGCAGTTATCCTGGTGGAACGGAACCAAATGTCCGAAATTCTGGATGAACAGGGTTTTCAGCAATCCGGCTGTACAACTGCTGAATGTGCTGCAGAAGTCGGAGCCTTGCTGGGTGTAAAAAACATGATTTCCGGCTCTTTTGGCAAACTGGGAAAGACTTATACCATTGATGCGAAAATGTTCTCGGTGGAGACGGGCGCCACCATGAAAACGGTCAGTAAAACGTATAAAGGTGAAATTGACGGGCTTATTACCGAAATTGAAATATTAGCCTGGGAAATTCTGGGATTAACTGCCCCTGAACATTTATTAGCCAAGAAAAAGGCGCCTGAAGAGCTTGTGGCTCGAGTATCACAAAAAGAAAAAGGCGGCAGCAGTTGGCTGCTTTGGGCCACACTGGGCCTTGCAGCAGCCGGCGGCGGTGCATACTTTTTATTGGCCGGCGAACAAGCGCCTTCAGCGTTGCCGGAACCTCCGGCAATGCCTTAATCGAAGGTTAAATAAGGAAAATTTTAACATGAAAACATTCCCATTTGATACAGAAGGACTCATTAAGATATGCTCAGATAATGACATAGTTATGGTTGGCCTTTTTGGTTCAATTGCTAGGGGCGAAGGTAAAGAAAATAGTGATATTGATTTACTCGTAAAATTTGCAAAACGAAAAAGCCTTCTTGGAGTAGTAAAATTAGAACGGGAGCTTTCGGAAGCTATGGGTAGGAAAGTAGACTTGGTAACAGAAGCGGCTATAAGTCCTTACATCCGCAAAAATGTTCTTCGTGATTTGGAAATAATCTATGCCGCACAATGACTTGGCATACCTTCATCATATTTTGGATGCAATTGAGTGGATTGAAAAATATTTGCATGGTGTAAGCGAGAAAGAATTTCAACAAAACCATTTGATACAGGACGGAGTAATTCGGCAAATAGAAATCATCGGAGAGGCAGCAAAACAAATATCAAAAGAATTACGAGAAGTTTACTTACAAATTCCCTGGAAGGATATTGCAGGGATGAGAGATAAACTAATTCATCACTATTTTGGAGTAAACGTTGATGAAGTTTGGCTAACGACAAAAGAAGATATTCCCGGGTTTAAAACAGAAGTAGAAAAAATTGTTTCGGCAATAAAATGAAAAACGGTTTTAATAAAAATTATAGAGGTCTCCGGACCTCTATATCAAAGTCAGGAGACTTTGATAATCGTGATCATAATCAAAATTTTTTAACAACAAACCTTTCAAAGGTTTAGAACCTTTGAAAGGTTAATAAAATAATAACTAAATGAGATTTTCTATGAATAAAAAAAACTTCTTTTAATAAATGAAAAACACATGCACAGTATACAATGCACTTACCAACCTTCTTAAGGAGACTCGCTGCAGGTATGCCAATCGAACATTTGAAAGTGAGTCGCACATAATCTTCGAAGGCACCAAAAATTCAATCACAAACCTTTCAAAGGGTTGCCTGCCCGCCGGTTTTTTGGCGGGAACCTTTGAAAGGTTAAACACAACAAGAGACATTTTATGAATAAAAAGATAATACTATTTCAAACAATATTTTTAACATTTGGGAAAACCTTGCGAAGGTTTGCAACCAACAGCCAACAATCCGCAACCTTGCGAAGGTTTCAAACCTTCGCAAGGTTACCAGATAGGGCGGGGGAGATCCATGCGCAATAATCAGAAAACGGTGTTAAAACAGACGCTAACACAAACCTTAATTTTTAGCTTTTTTACTCTTTCGGTCGTTTTTGCCCAAACGCAAATGGGCAGCGATATTGACGGTGAAGCAGCAGGCGATTATTCTGGATGGTCGGTTTCGCTGTCTTCTGACGGTAGCCGAGTGGCTGTTGGCGCACTTTTCAACAGCGGTAACGGCAGCAATTCAGGTCATGTCCGCATTTTTAATTATAACAGCGGAAGCTGGGCGCAATTGGGCAGCGATATTGATGGTGAAGCTGCTGCTGACGGATCTGGAAGATCAGTTTCCCTATCTTCTGACGGCAGCACAGTGGCCATTGGGGCGCCTGGAAATGATGCTAACGGAAGCGATGCCGGCCATGTAAGGATTTATAATTATAGTGCTGGAACCTGGACACAACTGGGCAGTGATATTGATGGTGAAGCTGCAGGTGATAATTTCGGATATTCAGTATCCATTTCTTCTGATGGCAGCCGGGTGGCCATTGGAGGGTATTGGAATGATGGTAATGGCGACAATTCAGGTCATGTACGCATTTTTAATTACACTGGCGGTAATTGGATCCAATTAGGTAGCGATATTGATGGCGAAGCTGCGGAGGACAATTCAGGAGGATCGGTTTCCATATCCTCTGATGGCAACAGACTGGCTATTGGAGCCATTTACAATTTTGGTAATTACAGCAATTCAGGTCATGTCCGTATTTACGAATTTAGTAGCGGAAGCTGGACCCAACTAGGGAGCGATATTGATGGTGAGGCTCAAAGTGACAATTCAGGTTATTCAGTTTCCCTTTCCTCCGACGGCAGCCGAGTAGCAATTGGTGCTTACGCAAATGATGGTAACGGCATTATGTCTGGCCATGTCCGTATCTAT
>JADFRD010000010.1 GCA_022561485.1 Fidelibacterota bacterium
GGATCGTTTGCGACCTCGGCAAATTTGCAATTCACACTACGCGCAAGCGAATGATTGGAGTTCAGCGCGGACTGAAATCCGAAGGCAAGGACTATCGTGCCTTTGAAATTCTTAATCTCGGCAAATATGAACGCCAGCACTATATCGGTATTAATCCTAACCTGCGAGAAATAGAAAAACAGAAACAGCTTGAACGGAAAGAGAAAGATTTTATAAAACTTATACTCCATGCTTACCGTGCAGAGCAAATTGAAAACTTCATCGGCTTTCACGGAAAAAAAGCAGGACGTTTGGTCGCTGTAGGGCCAATAAATCTACCGGTTACCCGCCTGTATGTGGAAGAAATAATTCTGGAATGTCGCAAAAAACGTATCTCCCGTGTAGATATTCTCGCTTTTGAATTTGAAATGGGCTTATTTCCTAATATTCAGGAAGAAGCAAAGAGCAAGGGAATTGACCTTGCCATGAAATATATCCCCCGTGAGGTTTTTGATAAAAAAGCGGTGGAGAAAAATCAGGTTGTTTTCCATGATGTCTCATTTGTTGAGGTAAAACCATACGTGAAGAAAAGTACAAAAAACACTCTTCCTTCTATTGCTATTGAGCTTACGGATTTTTCTGTGTTCTATTCACAGGATTCAATTGATAATATTGCCGAACATCTTAAAAATGGAAAAAGTAAAGTTACGGTTGAGCAAGGACAAATCGTAAAGGTAAGCAAAAATAAAGGCGGTGTTGTTACCCGAGAGGTTTTAACAAAAAACTGGACAGACTGGATAGATTATTGGAGTGTGGATTTTGATTTTGAAAGTAAGCGGGAAATTATCCGTGTGAAAAATGAGGATACCGACGAAACCGAAGAAGTCTGGACAGGCGATTTTATATTCGAGAATGAGTGGCAAAGCTTCCGTACTAAAAAAGACCGTAATATAGATTTGAAAACACCATTCCATGAATGCGAACCGAGGCAATATAAAGTTGCGGTTAAAGTAGTGGATATTTTCGGCAATGATACCATGAAAATTATTGAGGTGAGAGTATGAATGAAAAGAAAATCCCTGTAAATCCTTTAGTACTAAAATGGGCAAGAGAAACAGCAGGTCTTGATGTTATGGAACTTGCTCTTCGCATGAAAAAGCATGAAGAAACGATTATAGAGTGGGAAAAAGGAATATCAACACCAACATATCCGCAACTTGAAAAACTCGCCTACACAATATTTAAAAGACCAATTGCGCTTTTCTTTTTTCCTGAGCCACCTAAGGAGCTTTATCCGGAAAATTCATTTAGAACATTACCAGATTCTGAAATAGATAAACTGCCACCATATTTTCTAAAATTGTTCAGACATGCCCAAGCATTGCAAATTAATTTATCAGAATTATCAGATAATCGTAATCCGGCACAGCAAAATATTTTAAAAGATTTGATGTTTTCATCTAACATGTCTCATTTAAAAATAGCGCAAGAAATACGAGCATATTTAAAAATTGATTTAAATATGCAAAAATCGATAAGAAATACAGATGATGCTTTTAAGCTTTGGAGAAACGCTATTGAGGAAAAAGGTATTTTTATTTTTAAAGATGCATTTAAGAATGATGACATTTCAGGCTTTTGTATTTATGATGAAGTTTTTCCGATTATATACATAAACAACAGCTTACCAAAAACGAGACAAATATTTACGATTTTCCACGAATTAGCTCATTTACTTTTCAAAACCGGTGGAATTGACCAAAATAATATTGACTATTTTAAACTGCTTTCCGGGAGTGATAAACAAATCGAAATATTATGCAACAAGGTATCTGCAAGTTTTCTTGTCCCTAACGTTGATTTCCGAAAACAAATCCGCAATTTAGACATCACCGAGGAAAATATATCAAATTTAGCTGGTTCTTATTGTGTGAGTAGAGAAGTAATCCTTCGAAAATATCTTGATTTAAATCTTATCAATAAAGCACAATATAATGCTTATTCTGCAAAATGGAATAACGAAGCAAAAGAGATACAGGCTCAAAAAAAGAAAAAACCAGGTGGCAATCCATATGCAACAAAGGCAGCATACCTTGGAGATAACTATTTAAAATTAGTATTTAAAAAATATTATCAAAACATAATATCTCAAGACCAACTCGCATCTTATATAGGAATGAAAGCAGATAAAGTTTTAAATATTGAACCATTTCTTTACAAGGAAGGAATGGTCGTGTGATTTATATATTTGATACAAGTACATTTATCACACTATTTGAGTATTTTTACACAGACAGTTTTCCAAGTTTATGGAGTAAATATGATGAATTAATAAAGCAAGGAAAAATCATTTCAGTAAGAGAAGTAAAAAATGAAATTAACAAAAAGCGTAGTGAATCTCGTCTTACGAAATGGGTAAAGAACCATAAAAAAATATTTTTCACACCAGAAAAAGAAGAGTTGGATTTTGTAGTTGAGATTTTCAGAGTTAGACATTTTCAAGCATTAATACGAAAAAAAGAACAACTCGAAGGAACACCAGTTGCCGATCCGTTCGTCATAGCAAAAGCAAAGGTTGCGAACGCCTGTGTTGTTACAGAAGAAATCGAAAAAGATAATGCAGCAAGAATCCCAAATATTTGTAAGCATTTTGGAATTGAGTGTTTAAAACTTGAAGGATTTATGAAAAGAGAAAATTGGAAATTTTGATAATGGTTTTTAAAAATTGATAATTGAGTTGAAATGTGAAGGATATAATGTAAATGGCTATTCATCCTGATTTTCCTGAATCCCCTTATGAAATACTAAAACCGGAGATACGCTGGTTTCCCGCAGATGAAGTCTTGCGTGAAAGCAGATACGAAAAACTTCTACCGCCTCTTGTCCATACTTTAAGAAAAGAACTTGAAACATGGCGAAACAATAATTATGAAGGTGCAACAAATACAAGTAAATCACTTTTAAAATGGTGGTTTTTAACGGAACATATCATGCCAAAAGCAGACGGCACAACGTCCGGGTTTCAGTATTATTATGCTCAGCGAGAAGCGGTTGAAACAATTATCTACCTGACTGATATTGTAAAAATAAAAGATAAATACGATTTGATGCGCTTTGATTCTTTCGGTAGTGTTTCAGCAAATATGTTTGATGAAGAATGGCGTCGTTTTGTCATCAAAATGGCAACAGGTACAGGAAAAACAAAAGTAATAAGTCTTATTCTGGCATGGTGCTATTTTCATAAAACATACGAATCCGAATCTGAACTTGCTCGTAATTTTCTGGTTATTGCACCCAATATTATTGTTCTTGATAGAATCCGTACTGATTTTGACGGTCTTAGAATTTTCTTTGAAGACCCAATTCTACCTGATAATGGATTTGAAGGTCATAACTGGCGGGATGATTTTCAGCTGACACTTCATATTCAAGATGATGTAAATGTTACACGAAAAACAGGAAATTTATTTCTTACGAATATTCATCGGGTTTATGCGTCGGACGATTTTGAACCGAGTTTTGAAGATGATGATTTGATGGATTACTTCCTCGGAAAACACCCCACCGGAAAAACGACAGATTCAAAAGTTGATTTGGGTAATATTGTAAGGGAAATTGATGAATTGGTAGTATTTAATGATGAAGCCCATCATATTCATGATAGCAAACTTGCCTGGTTTAAATCAATAGAGGATATACACAATAGGCTTAAACAAAAAGAACATTTTTTATCACTTCAAGTGGACTTAACCGCAACTCCAAAGCATAATAACGGTGCCATATTTGTTCAAACGGTTTCTGATTATCCCCTCGTAGAAGCTATAACACAGAATGTAGTTAAACACCCAGTACTACCGGATTCTGCCAGCCGAGCAAAATTATCCGAACGGCAAAGCGCCATTTTTACAGAAAAATATGCCGACTATATTAATCTCGGTGTAATAGAATGGCGTAAAGCCTATGCAGCAAATGAAAAACTCGGTAAAAAAGCAATTCTCTTTCTTATGACCGATGATACCAAAAATTGCGACGAAGTAGCCGAATATCTTGAAGGAACTTACCCTGAATTAAAAGATGCTGTTCTGGTTATACACACCAAGAAAAATGGCGAAATCGCGGAAGCACAATCAGGAAAAAGTAAAGAAATACTGGAGAAACTTCGTAAAGAATCAAATAAAATTGATAGTTGGGATAGTCCGTATAAAGCAATTGTGTCTGTTTTAATGCTTAAAGAAGGTTGGGATGTTAAAAATGTAACTACCATTATCGGACTCAGGGCCTATTCTTCAAAAAGCAACATTTTGCCCGAACAGACACTTGGACGAGGATTACGCCGAATGTATCCAAGTTCTAATGTGCAAGAATATGTAAGCGTCGTGGGTACAAATGCATTTATGGATTTTGTGGAATCTATTCAGAGCGAAGGTGTTGAACTTGAGCGTTCAGAGATGGGTGAGGGCGTAACTCCAAAAGCACCTATTATAGTAGAAATTGATAACGAAAATACAAAAAAAGATATTGACAAACTTGATATAGAAATACCAGTTTTAACAGCACGTATTTACCGAGAATACAAAAATCTTGAAAACCTTGATCCAAGTAAGTTTGGCAATAAGAAAATAAAGTATCAACAGTTTAGTGAAGAAGAACAAAGAAAAATTGTTTTTAGAGACATTACAACTGGTGAAGTGACTCATTCAACACTTTTGGATTCTGCCGCTGTTACTGATTATCGAAGTGTTATCGGATATTTCTGTCAAATAATCATGAAAGATATGCGATTAGTTAGTGGATATGATATTCTTTATGGCAAAGTAAAAGAATTCGTTCAAAATCATCTTTTTAGTCAGAAAATTGATATTGATAACCTGAATACACTCCGTAACCTTTCTGAATTGGAAGCGAGTAAAACAATTGTTGAAACATTTAAGAAATTTATTAATCAACTTACTGTGCAGGATAAAGGGAGTGCAGAAATACGAGATTATATAAAACTGAGAAATACTCGCCCCTTTATTGTAAAGGAACAAGGTTATATTATTCCAAAGAAAAGCATATTTAATAAAATTATTGGAGACAGTAGTCTTGAACTGAAATTTGCTAATTTCTTGGAAACTTGTGACGATATCGTTTCGTTTGCAAAGAATTACACTCGCATTAACTTCAAAATTGATTATGTAAAAGCGAGCGGGGATATATCCAATTACTATCCGGATTATATCGTGAAAACATCTGAAAATGAAATTTATATTGTTGAAACTAAAGGGCAGGAAGACCTTGACGTTCCATTAAAAATGGAACGACTGAAACAATGGTGTGAAGATATAAATAACTCTCAAAGTAAAATGAAGTACAACTTTGTTTTTGTGGATGAAGAAGGATTTTATAAATACAATCCTAAGAATTTTAAAAGTTTAGTAAACACCTTCAATAAATATAAAGAATAAGGAAAATCTATCTTCTGGAATACGGCAACAGTTAGTGAGCCTACAACAACGACTAAAAGGTTTTGCCTTTGTTCCGATATGTTACAGCCCCGTTTCTGCCACAGTTTTTTTCACTGCTTCGAGGGTATTATTCAGAGCAGATTTTTCATCATCTGTCAATTCAAATTCCAGAATTTTTTCCACCCCGTTGGCACCGATCACAGATGGAACGCCTATGAAATAGCCGTCAATGCCAAATTCTCCTTCACATAGAGAGGCGCATGGGATAACTCGTTTTTTATCTTTAATATATGACTCGACCATTTCAATGGCACATTGGGCAGGTGCGTAAAATGCAGATCCATTGCCGAACAGTTTAACGATTTCACCGCCGGCAAAACGTGTTCGGTGTTCAATTTC
Source organism: Fidelibacterota bacterium (assembly GCA_022561485.1). Taxonomy (GTDB): domain Bacteria; phylum Fidelibacterota; class Marinisomatia; order Marinisomatales; family TCS55; genus JADFRD01. The sequence continues at coordinate 5,826 of JADFRD010000010.1, forward strand.
GGCCAACCTTTCTGCAGGAATCAAATCTGTAACCGGAACTCCGCCAACCGTCGCCAATCTGGTAATTGGAACCATAGTATCACCGTGGCCGCCCATGACCAGACAGGTAACATCCTGGACGGACAAACCCGTTTCCATGGCAATAAACGTCCTAAACCTCCCTGAATCAAGAGCGCCGGCCATACCCACTACTTTGTTTTTCGAAAATCCGGATATTTTATAAAATGCATACACCATAGCGTCAAGGGGGTTTGATATCACAATGACAAATGCATTGGGTGCTTTCTCTTTAATATTTCCGGCTACATCTTTCATAATACCTAGATTGATCTCCAAGAGATCTTCGCGATCCATACCGGGTTTTCTCGGGATTCCGGCAGTGATTATAAAAACATCTGAATCTTTGATATCATTCCAATCAGAGGTGCCTGTAATAGTTGCATCATACCCATCATGAGGACGTAGCTGCATTAAATCGAGTGCTTTCCCTTTAACCATTCCCTCTGCATTTGGAATGTCAAAAATAACAATATCACCCAGTTCTTTTTGCATCGCCAAGAGGGCAAGATTCCCCCCAATTTGGCCGCCGCCAATTAATGAGATTTTTGGTCTGGACATGTGTGACTCCTTAAATGAAATTATACGTTACAGAAAATTACGACAATTTGATCTTAAATAAAAAACCCTCGCGAAGCGAGGGTTAAAATTTAGATTTGTAAGCTTTATACTACGACGTTTACAAATTTTTTGTTTCTTCCTTTTTTGCTGAACTTTACAATGCCATCAGCAATCGCAAAAAGAGAATCATCTCCACTGCGTTTGACATTTGTTCCGGGATGGAATTTTGTTCCACGTTGTTTTAGAATTATTCCTCCTGAAAGGATGGTTTGCCCATCTGATACTTTAACCCCAAGTCGTTTAGAGTTGGAATCACGCCCGTTCCTTGAACTTCCTACACCTTTTTTATGTGCCATAATTATTCTTCCTTTGCAGTCTCTTTTGCTGGTATCTTTAAAGTTTTTTTATTTGCCGCAGAAAATTCAATTTTTTCAATTTGCAACAATGTATAACCTTGTCGGTGGCCATTTTTCCGCTGGTACCCTTTACGGCGCTTTTTCTTAAAAATCAGTATCTTCCGGTTACGACCGTGTTCAAGGACTTTTGCTTGTATTGTGGCTCCCTTAACAGTGGGTGTTCCAACATGATCTTTTTTACCATCATTGGCAAAAAGAATATGATCAAAGGTCAATATGTTTCCCACTTCGGATAGCTGACTGGCTACCTTAAGACGATCACCTTCGGTGACTGTATATTGTTTTCCTGAAATTTCGACGATTGCGTTCATAATTATATCTCCAAAAGCCGGCAAAATTAAGAGGATTTCCCCTGATTACCAAGCCCAACTTGATCTGTAACATCTTTCTTATCTTTTGTCCTCAAAAACCGAAATTCATCTCGTTGAACGTCATTGCTTTCATCAATAGATAAATGCACAAAATTCTGCCACATTAAGCTACGTAATACTTTTTTCTTATCATTTTTAAGATATCCTGCCATTTCAGGATGAAGTAGTAATATGAGTCTTAAATCCCGGTGTTTGCTTTTATAGCGTCTTAACCAATGGTCAATTCTCGTTATAAGTGTTTCTTTGGATATGATTCTTCCTGATCCATGACATGTTGGGCAAACTTCACTCATGGAATCGATCAAACTTAACCGAATGCGCTGACGAGTCATTTCAAGTAAACCGAAATCACTAATGGGTGAAACAGCAACTTTTGCTCGGTCTTTTTTTAATTCTTTGCGTAATTCATAATATACTTTTCGTTGGTTTGATTCCAAACGCATATCGATAAAATCGATCACAATTAAACCAGATAAATCTCTCAGCCTCAGTTGCCTTGCCACTTCTCGGGATGCTTCAAGGTTTATTTTAAGAGAATTGAGTTCGTGTTCTTTTTTTCCGATAAACCGTCCGCTGTTTACGTCTACAACAACCATGGCTTCTGTTTTTTCTATAATGAGATAAGCGCCGCTTTTAAGCCATACTTTCGGTCGCATGAGTTTAGTCAATTCATCTTCGATCCCCATCGCTTCAAATAAGGGTGTTTTCAAACGGTAAAGGTCTAATCTGTTCGCCATATTTGAAGAAACATCTTCCAAATATCGTGATGTTTTGCGATAGAGTTTTTTAGAATCAATGACGATTTTTTCAACATCAGACGTCAGTAGATCTCGAATAACGCTTGAAGCGGTTTCAAGATCTTCATATATCAAGGTAGGTGCATCAGTTTTATTCGCTTTGGATTGCAGTCTGTCCCATGTTGATTTCAACTGATCAAAATCATTTTTTAAGGTTTCTTCGCTTTTCCCCTCTGCCACTGTACGAACAATTACGCCAAACCCTTCTTGTTTAAATGAATGAACTATCTTTTTGAGCCGTCGACGTTCATATTTATCCCAAACTTTTTTTGATATTCCTATATAGTTTGCATCCGGGACCAAAACCAATAATCTCCCGGGTATTGCCACCTCTGTTGTGACTCTTGGGCCTTTACCCGCGAACGGTTCTTTTATTACCTGAACAAAAATTTCCTGTCCCGATTGAAGATCAACGGAAATATTATCATTGCTTTTGCGGCGAAATTTTTGCGTACCGTTTCGATTATTATCTTCATCATCGTCCATGAGATAATCACTGTTTTCTATTTCAGAGAATGGTAAGAATGCATTTACTTCATAATCAATGTCAACAAAAGCGGCCTGCATTCCAGGTAAAACATTTTCAACTTTACCCTTATAAATATTACCAACCATACGTTGCTTATCGTGTTTTTCAATATAAACTTCAACAAGTTGGCCATCCTCAAGAATAGCAATGCGTGTTTCACCCATACTTTCATTTATATATATTTCTTTTTTCATAACTTGTACCTACAAATATTTATCGTATTCGTTATTTTAGTATATGCAACAGATATCACCCCGCGTACGGGGTTAATTCTTTGCTATGTCTGGTTGGAAGGAGAGAAGGAGGGAAAAAGAGTGGGAAAATCTTATTATTGTATCAATTAAAAAAACGTATTAAAAAATCTGTTAATTGGCCTACGCTTCTTCCAAACCGGCTATAAAATTACCTGATTTAAAAACTATCAGCAAGAAAATTAACTTTTATAGTGAATTCTTGATTAATGTTGTAAAAATACTGTATTATTAAGTGTCGTGATTTGACCCCTATTGCAGCGACAAAAAACAATGATGCTAAAAAGGTGATTTGCCCCGAATAGCATCGGGGTTTTTTATTATGCAGAGATTTAAAGAACTATTGAAAGAAACCATTTTAGTGCTGGATGGAGCCATGGGAACCATGGTACAATCTTATAGTCTATCTGAAGCGCACTTCCAGGGTGATCGTTTTAAAGATCATCCATATGATCTAAAAGGAAATAATGATCTCTTGTGTATTACTCAACCGGAAATAGTAAGCGAAATACATCGAGCATATTTCGAGGCAGGAGCTGATATTGTTGAAACAAACACATTTAACGCAAATGCAGTTTCCCAAAGAGATTATGGAATGGAAGATCTGATATATGAAATTAATTATAACGCTGCAACAATAGCTAAAAAGGTTGCTTTAGAATACACGGGTAAGACGCGTTTTGTTGCTGGAGCGCTGGGGCCAACTAATCGTACTGCATCCTTAAGCCCGGATATAAATAATCCCGATTTTCGCAATATTTCTTTCGATGAGCTAAAAAATGCCTATAAAGAGCAAGCTAAAGGACTTCTGGATGGCGGAGTTGATTTATTTTTAATAGAGACCGTTTTTGATACACTGAATTGTAAAGCGGCTCTTTATGCTATACGAGAATTATTGGAAGAAGAAGAAACGGATATTCCCATTTTAGTATCGGGAACCATTACCGATGCCAGCGGACGCACCCTTTCCGGCCAGACGGTGGAAGCGTTTTGGAATTCTATTCGCCATGCAGAACTGACAGCCGTTGGACTTAACTGTGCTTTGGGGGCTGAGCAAATTCGGTCATGGTTAGATGAATTATCAACAGTTTCTGACATCCCCGTCTTCGTTTATCCAAATGCGGGATTACCCAATGAATTAGGTGAATACGACCAAACGCCTGAGGGCATGGCCCAAATCATTAACGAATTTGCTGAAAGCGGATTAGTCAATATGGTGGGTGGTTGCTGCGGGACAACTCCTGACCATATTAAAAAGATAGTGAAAACAGTCAGGGGAATTACCCCTCGAAAAATACCTTCGATAAAACCGTTGACTAAATTAAGCGGTCTTGAGCCTTTAATCATCCGACCGGATAGTAATTTCATCAATATTGGTGAACGTACAAATGTAACCGGTTCAGCGAAATTTCGGCGTCTAATAAAAGAAAATAATTATGAAGAAGCACTTTCAATCGCACGGCAGCAAATCGAAAACGGCGCTCAAATTATTGATGTAAACATGGACGAAGGGCTTTTGGATTCCGAAAAGGTCATGGAAACATTCCTGCGTCTTATTGCTGCGGAACCGGATATTGCCAAAGTTCCGGTCATGATTGATTCATCCAAATGGTCAGTAATCGAAACAGGGCTAAAAAATATTCAGGGGAAAGGTATTGTCAATTCCATTTCCTTGAAAGAAGGAGAAGAAGAATTTATCCGTCAGGTCAAAATCGTCAAAAAATACGGGGCAGCCATTATTGTTATGGCTATTGATGAAAAGGGACAGGCGGATACCTACGAGCGAAAAGTCGAAATCTGTCAAAGAGCATACAAGATTCTAATTGAAAAGGTTGGTTTCCCGCCGGAGGATATCATATTTGACCCGAATATATTTGCTGTGGCTACGGGGATTGATGAACATAACGAATACGCTAAAGCGTTTATAGAAGCGGTGCGGACCATTAAGCATTCCCTTCCGGGAGTTCACATAAGTGGTGGTGTGAGTAATTTGTCTTTTTCATTCCGCGGGAATAATGGAATACGAGAAGCCATGCACTCTGCGTTTCTTTACCATGCAATTAAGGCTGGTATGGATATGGGAATTGTCAATGCAGGGCAACTGGTCGTTTATGATGAAATTGAACCAAAATTGAGGGAACGGGTGGAGGATGTATTATTTAATCGCAGAAGTGATGCAACCGAAAGATTGGTGGATATTGCTGAAGAATATCGCGGTGTAAAAAAATCACGGAAAAAAGATTTATCATGGCGTAAGGCGTCCGTTGAAGAACGATTAAAGCATGCTCTTGTGGAGGGAATTGCTGATTTTGTAGAAAAAGATGCCGAAGAAGCACGCCAAAAATACTCTCGTACAATTCATGTGATAGAAAGACCCCTCATGGACGGCATGAATATAGTCGGGGATCTATTTGGATCAGGCAAAATGTTTCTGCCTCAAGTAGTAAAATCGGCTCGGGTTATGAAAAAAGCAGTAACATATCTCTTTCCATATATTGAAAAAGAAAAAGATGAATTAGGACTCACTGGTATGTCAAACGGTAAAGTTGTACTGGCGACAGTGAGAGGTGATGTACATGATATTGGAAAAAATATTGTTGGTGTTGTTCTGGGTTGTAATGGTTATGACATTATTGACCTGGGCGTCATGGTGTCTTCGGATAAAATTCTCTCAACAGTTCGGGATGAAGGAGCTGATATTCTTGGACTTTCCGGCTTAATCACACCGAGTCTGGATGAAATGGTGCATGTCGCCAGGGAAATGGAGCGGCTTGGTTTTAAAATTCCATTGTTAATCGGCGGAGCCACCACCAGCCGCAAGCATACCGCCGTAAAAATTGAAGAAAATTATTCCGGCCCAACTGTTCATGTGATTGATGCATCTCGTGCTGTGGGGGTGGTGAGCAAACTCATGAATACGGATAAAATAGATGACTATGTTGAAAGCGTTCGGGCTGATTTTGCTCAAATTAGAAGAGTACGAAAACAAAGTGCTTCATTAAAACAATTAGCCATTGACGTTGCCCGCCAGCGAAAATTCAAAATCGATTGGAAAAACTATGCAATTCCGGAACCCAATTTTACAGGTGTCAACGTTTTTACAGATTACCCTTTAGATGAATTGGTCGATTATATTGACTGGTCACCTTTTTTTCATGCTTGGGAATTGAAAGGCATTTATCCGAAAATATTATCAGATGAGAAATATGGAATTGAGGCACAAAAACTATATGATGATGGTCAAAAACTTTTAGCTCGCATCATATCCGAAAAATGGCTGACAGCAAAAGCAGTTATTGGGATTCACCCGGCATATGCTGAAAATGAAACAGTATTTACCCAAGGGGCGGAATTCAATTTCCCCCGTCAATTGGTGGATAAAGGAAGGGGGAAACCCAACTACAGCCTGGCTGATTTTATTGCACCGAACAATGATTATATCGGTATGTTTGCAGTAACAACAGGTCATGGATTGGAAAAAATCGTTAAAGAGTTTGAAGACCAAAATGATGATTACAATGCCATTATGGCTAAAGTATTGGCCGACAGATTAGCCGAAGCATTTACCGAACGAATGCATGAGCGTGTACGCAAGGAATTTTGGGGCTATGCTGCAGATGAAATATTAGATAATCAATCACTGATTAAAGAAAAGTATCGAGGTATTCGACCGGCGCCTGGTTATCCCTCCTGTCCTGAACACAAAGAAAAAGACAAGATTTGGAAATTACTCTCTGTGGAAAAAAATACTGGAATATTTTTGACAGAATCCCGAGCAATGTTCCCCGCAGCATCTGTTTGCGGCTGGTATTTCTCCCATCCGGATGCTGTTTATTTTAGTGTAAGGCGAACGGATTAGTTGATTAGACTGGGGGTAACTTATCGTTCTTAACTCAATGGCTATGCCGATTAAGTCAAGTCCGATTCATACGACCGTCTAACGACTATTTGATGCATGAGTAATAATGAACGATCAAGTGAACAAATGAAAATTTTAAAATTCGGTGGAACGTCTCTAAAGACACCTGAAAGACTGGAGCATGTTGTGAAGTTAATTTCAGCAGAGCATCCATGTGCAGTAGTCGTTTCCGCTTTTGGCGGCGTTACTGATCACCTGCTGATACTGGCGGAATTGGCTGCGTCTGGGAAAGATTATTCCACAGATTTACATTCTTTAATAAATAGGCATATTGAGGCGGTTAATTCTTTGGTGTCTAATAACACATCGAATCGTATAACAAATTGTATTGATCTTATGGGATCGGAATTATCAGAAAATCTTGAAACAATTGCACAGGAAAGAATGGTAACACCAAAACTAAAAGATGCAGTTTTGAGCACGGGAGAATGTCTGTCAGCAAATATTATTGTCGAAATATGTATTGATCATGGATTGGAAGCAGAATTTTTAGATGCCAGAGAAGTCATATTAACGGATGATCATTATGGAAGCGCCTTTGTCCATTATCAGGCATCATATGACAGAATCCGATCTCAATGGAAAGATAGATCAACGACACGCATTATTACAGGCTTTATTGGCGCCACGGAACAAGGTGAAACAACTACATTTGGACGCAGCGGCTCCGATTATACTGCCGCTATTTTTGGCGCAGCTCTGAATGTAGAGGAAATTGTAATCTGGAAGGATGTGGATGGCATTTTAACAGCCGACCCGGCAGTGGTTTCTGATGCCCAGACTATACCCAATATTACCTATGAAGAAGCGATGGAATTGGCTCATGCCGGAGCAAAAGTCATTTTTCCGCCTACAATGATACCCGCTTTATATAAATCAATCCCCATTCGGATCAAAAATACATTTTATCCTGAAAATCCAGGTACGCTCATTACTCAATCCAGACCATTGGATGATCATTATGCTGTTGGTATTTCGTCAATTTATAATATAGCCCTTGTTCGTTTTCAGGGCGCAGGTATTGTAGGCAGGTATGGTGTAATCGGTCGAGTTTTTGAAAAACTGGCCGAAAAGAAAATCAACATTATTCTGGTTTCCCAGGTATTCAGTGAACATTCAATTTGCTTTGCCATACAACCGGAAGAAGTGACCTCAGCGAAAACGCTCTTATACAATGAATTTTCGTTTGAATTGGAAAACCGATTTATTGATTCCATCAAAATTGAAGAAAATTTATCTTTGATTGCTGTGGTGGGAGAAGGAATGCGGCATACTCCTGGAATTGCCGGACATTTGTTTGGTATTTTGGGGAAAGAAAAGGTAAACCTCATCGCCATTGCTCAAGGGTCATCGGAAAGAAATATTTCATTCATCGTCAATGAACAAGATGTGAAGCCGGCCATCCGCATTTTGCATTCATCCCTGTTTTCAGTGCTTGATAAATTGAATATTTTCATTGCCGGAACAGGATTGGTGGGGACTGATTTAATCAGGCTTATCAGTCAAAATGAAAAACTCAACATTTGTGCCATCTCTAACAGCAGAAAAATGATCATTGATAAAAAGGGATTGAATTTGATCTCTTATCAACGTGATCTTGAAAAGGGTGAAATGGCTGATTTAAAAACCTTTATTTCCGTTGCTCAAACCACCCCCAATTCTGTTTTTGTAGATGTAACATCTTCTCCGATAGTTGCTGAGAAAATAATTGAATTAATTGAAAACGGTGTATCCGTGGTAACGGCAAGCAAACTTGCCAATGCTATGAATCAGGATTTTTATGATGGAATCAGGGCAAAAAGTGAATCATCCGGTGCGAAATTTTTATATGAGGCCAATGTGGGTGCCGGGCTTCCCATAATTGAAACACTCCAAACTCTCTTGGCGACTGGCGACACTGTTTTAAAAATTGAAGGTGTTATGTCAGGAACATTGAGTTATTTGTTTAATGAATTTGACGGCACTGTTCCATTCAGTGAACTGGTAAAGAATGCCAAAGATCGTGGTTTTACTGAACCGGACCCGAGAGATGATTTGAACGGGATGGACGTAGCCAGGAAAATATTGATACTTGCCCGAGAGACAGGGGTACGACTGGAACTATCAGACGTGACTGTTGAATCGCTCATTCCAGAAGATATTTCTCCAGATTTGTCCATATCAGAATTTTTGGTAGAATTCTCTCATCATGATCACTTCTTTACTAAATTGTTTGATGATGCACGGGCAGAGGGGAAAGTGCTTCGTTATATAGCCATCTGGAACGGTGAAAAAGCGAGTGTATCCTTAAAAGCAGTTGATAAAGAGAGCCAATTCTTTTATCAAAATGGCAGGGAAAATTTGATTGTATTTACAACAAAAAGATACAACAATGTGCCCATGGTGATTAAAGGCCATGGCGCCGGGGCCGAAGTGACAGCTGCGGCTGTTTTAGGAGATATTTTGAAATGCATAATAAAGTAAATAACAAAATTGGTGTAAGCGTGTTAGGCGCCACGGGCATGGTGGGGCAGAATTTTCTACGGTTGCTGGAAAATCATCCCTGGTTTAAGGTGGTTGATGTGGCCGCTTCCGAACGATCCGCCGGAAAGCTTTTTAAAGAAAGTGTGCAGAATAAGTGGCTTATACCGACCCCTATCCCCGAGTACGTAAAAAATATGCGAGTGAGAAATGTTCATAATTTTGAGAACATTCCTCCAGATGTGACATGCGTATTCTCGGCTATGGATCTGCCGGAAAAAAAGGCCACACGCGAATTCGAGTTTAACTATGCAACAAGGGGATATGCCGTTATTTCTACCAGCTCCGCCAATCGTCAGACGGGCGATGTGCCGATGATTATTCCTGAAATCAATCCCCAGCACGCAGATATAATTCCCATCCAGCAAAAAAATCGCCAATTACCGAACACCGGTTTTGTTGCTGTAAAACCCAATTGTTCAATCCAATCCTATATTGTTGTCTTGGAAGCGCTGAAAAATGCCGGCTTTCCCGTAAACCGTGTCCAGGTAACGACACTGCAGGCCCTGTCCGGGGCGGGATACAAAGCATTAACATCACCAGAATTGAAAGACAATATTGTGCCGTTCATTTCAGGAGAAGAAGATAAAACGGAAAAAGAACCATTGAAAATTTTTGGAAAAATAATGGGCAACGGTATCACTCCTGTTGATGGTTTAGAAATTAATGCTGTCTGCACGAGAGTCCCTGTGGTGGATGGGCATACCGCTGTAGTCCATTTAGGATTCGCGAGCAAAATTCCATCCGTGGATGAAGTAAAAATGATTTTATCATCTTTTCGTGCTCTCCCCCAGGAATTGAATCTGCCTACCGCGCCTGCGACCCCTATTATCGTTAAGGAAGATGAAAACAGACCCCAACCCCAATTGGATAGGGACAGTGAAAATGGAATGGCTGTAACCGTTGGCCGTATTGCGAAGGATCATTTTTTTGATTTACGTTTTGTAGGCCTTTCCCACAACACGGTCCGGGGCGCTGCAGGTGGCGCTATACTGACAGCTGAATTATTGGTTAAGAAAGGATATATAGCATGAATCAGGATTCAATTAGAATTAAAGTGTCAGCTTCTGTGGCAAATATAGCATGTGGTTTTGACTGCCGTTGGGTATTCCGGATTGCAGGAAAACCAAAAATCATTGCACCTTCCATGTATGGGGATTATTTTAGCGACGGTTCACCCTGCAAAATTCCCGGAATGTATTGAACCGGCAATTGACCAAAAAATTCCCATCCCGCAGCAACTAAATAATTGTATGGATAAGGACATGGTTAAAACATCCTTATCGAGCCATGAAAAAGATTTAAAAGAATTTTTATTAAATGCTTAACTATAAACAGTAGGTAAACCAATGGAATTTGAAACAAAAATCGTCCGGGGAATGATTCAGCCAGACCCAACCACAGGAGCTATTATACCCCCCATCTATCAAACAGCTACTTATGTATTGGAAGAAGTTGGAAAAGATAAAGGGTTTGATTATACTCGATCTGCCAACCCCACCAGACAAACAATGGAAGAGTATCTGGCGTTGATTGAAGGCGGAAAATACGGTGTAGCATTTTCCAGTGGAATGTCTACGGTTGATAGTTGTTTGAAACTATTGAAAGCCGGTGACCATATTGTTTGTTCGGATGATGTATATGGCGGTGTTTCCCGGCATTTCGACCAGTTATTAACCCAATATGGATTAACCTTCACCTATGTCGATTCTCAAAATCCGGATAATGTGAGTTCAGCCATTCAGCCAAATACAAAAATGATCTGGATTGAGACACCCACAAACCCGTTATTGAAAATTACAGATTTAAAAACGGTGGGCGATATTGCCAAAAAACACGATCTTTTATACTGTGTAGATTCCACCTTCGCAACACCGGTGTTTTTGAAACCATTGGATTTTGGAGCTGATTTGGTGATTCACAGTACAACAAAATATTTAAGCGGTCACAATCAACTCATCGGCGGGATTGTCATTACCAACCGGGTGGATTTGTTTGAATCATTAAAATTTATTCAAAAAACTGTCGGCGCCGTTCCCGGACCTTTTGATTGCTGGCTAACGATATTGGGGTTGAAGACATTGGATCTGCGTATGAAAAAACACAATGAAAATGGAATACAAGTAGCTGAATATCTTGAATCGCATCCCAAAGTGGAAAACGTAATTTACCCGGGGTTAGCATCCCATCCCATGCACCACATTGCAAAAGAACAAATGTCCGGTTACAGCGGAATGATCTCCTTTGAATTAAAGGGTGGACTCTCATCCGGCAAAGCGTTGATGAACCATGTTAAATTGTGTTTATTAGCCGAAAGTCTGGGTGCTGTGGAAACAATGATCACACATCCCGCGACCATGACCCATGTGGATGTTCCACGGGAGGAAAGGTTAGCCCGCGGTTTTTCGGATGGTTTGGTTAGATTATCGGTTGGGATTGAAAATGTGACTGATATTTTGAATGATTTAGATCAAGCTTTAAATTACTTATAACTCACATCATAAAAATTAACGGTTGAAAACCATTTGAATACAAAATAATGGAAAATAATGTGAATCATCCCCAATTCTGGGAAGATATCTATTTGGCGGATGATGCCGGCTGGAATTTGGGTGGTGTCACACCCATTTTTGAATCGATTGCCAATGAGATTAAACCGGGGAATGTTTGCATTCTTGGTTGCGGATGTGGTTATGATTCCGTCATGTTTGCCCAAAAGGGATTTGATGTAACAGCAGTGGATTTTGCTCCTTCCGCAATTAATGCTCTCAATGTGTTAGCAAAAGAGTCCAAAGTCAATATTCAAATAATTCAAAGTGACATTTTTTCATTAATACCTGAACACGTTAACACTTTTGATTATATTATTGAACAAACTTGCTTTTGTGCTATAGATCCAATCCTCCGCCAGGAATATGAACGATTGGTCAAAAATTTATTGAAGCCAGGCGGAAAGCTTATCGGTCTGTGGTTCCCATTAGATAAACCAATTGATGACGGTGGACCGCCTTGGGGAACGACGGTGGATGAAGTGAAATCCATTTTCAAAAATGGCTGGACGATCGAACGGGATGAGTTTTTAGATTTATCCATAAAATCCAGGAAAGGGCGTGAAAAAATGATTATTTTCAGAAAAGCATAATCTTACATTTATACAAGGCTTTGCGAAACCTAATTTCGACGCTATGATTTCAGATAAAAACATTGCAATTAATGCTGCAAAAGAAGCGGGCAGCCTTATTATGAATTATTACAAAGCCGATTACGAGATTCATGACAAAGGCTACCATAATCCCGTAACCACTGCCGATCGTGCTGCCGATTCATGTCTGAAAGAAATATTGATGGACGCACACCCTGACTACGGCTGGCTCTCGGAAGAAACCGTCGATTCACCGGATCGACTTTCTAAAGATCATGTTTGGGTGGTGGACCCTTTGGATGGTACCAAAGAATTTATTGAAGGTGTACCCAACTTTGTGGTGAGCATCGCTCTTGTAGAAAACGGAACACCGATTATAGGGGTTCTGTATAATCCAGTAACGGAAGAAACATTTACGGCCGCAAAAGGCGAAGGGGCATTTTTGAATGGAGATCCCATCCATTGTGTTGCTAAAGAATTGGTGAGTGACATGGTGATCCTGAATAGCCGTTCTGAAACTCGCCGGGGACTTTGGAAGCCATTTGCAGACACATTCGGTGAATTGAAAGCAATCGGGTCGGTGGCTTATAAACTGGGACTTACTGCATCTGGGAAAGCAGATATATTTGCCTCTTTGCGTCCAAAGAATGAGTGGGATATTTGCGCCGGCACCTGCATCATCAATGAAGCAGGTGGAAAACTGATTGACCTGAAAGGGAATCTTGTTAGTTTCAATCAGGAAAAGACACTCATTGAACCCGGTTTAATCGCCGGAGATGTGGATGCTGTGGATAAAACTTATAATATTTTAAAAGGAATTAATTAATAATGACAAACGTTCCAAATGATGCAATCAAATGTTTAGATAAAGGATTCGTCCGTCTCGTGGATTCCATGGGGGGCGACGACGCCATTGTTCAGGCAGCTCGAGTGAGTTATGGACAAGGAACCAGCAAAGTGTCCCAGGATCGTGGCCTTATCCGATATCTTATGCGCCACCGCCACACCACACCTTTTGAAATGGTGGAATTCAAATTCCATTGCAAGATGCCCATTTTTGTGGCTCGTCAATGGGTTCGTCATCGTACAGCGAACATCAATGAATATTCATTGCGTTATTCCGAAGCACGGGATGAGTTCTATTTTCCCGATCCGGAGCATATTCAATTCCAAAGTGCACTGAATAAACAGGGTCGGATGGGTGAAGTCCCCGCAGAGTTGAAGCAAAAAGTGCTGGATTATTTTAAGGAAATATCGGATCGCAGCTTTGCCATGTATTCTGAATTAAATGAAGCCGGTGTAGCCCGAGAACTGGTTCGTTCCCTCCTGCCGGTGAATCTGTATACAGAATGGTATTGGAAAAACGACCTCCACAATTTGCTGCATTTTATCGGACTGCGTTCAGACAGCCATGCCCAGTATGAAATCAGAGTTTATTCCGATGCCATGGCTGAATCGGTGAAAAAGGCTGCCCCTTTTGCTTGGGAAGCTTTTCAAGATTATGTTGTAAAAGGGTTGCGGTTTTCCCGGGTTGAGCAAAGCTTGCTAGAAAAACAACTTCCACCCCGGGTGGTGGATGATATTTCTGAAGATATTGTGTATCAGATTACAGCAACTCTCCATAAAGATAAAACCCGTGCTGGAGCTGATCTATATCCCTTATACCAAAAACAGGGAGGTTCTGATTCGGAAAAAGATTTCAAACTCAAATGGGATTCAGGTGAAATTGAAACTGGAAATGTGCGGGAATTGCGGGAGTTTAAGGATAAACTACAGAAGTTAAAGAGATAACCGCAGAGCCGCAGAGAGCACATTGAATATGAAAGTATTAAATTATAAAAACCCTTTGCAAACTCTCCACCCAACTACCTATGGCGGACAGGTGTGCCTTTGATGCAAACCAACGAAGGTCATCGACAGCGTCTCCGGGACAAATTCCAGAAAAGCGGTCTGGATGGTTTCCATGATTATGAAATCATCGAACTTTTGCTCACATTGGGTACACCGCGGAAAGACTGTAAACAACCCGCCAAAGATGCACTGAAAAAATTTGGTTCACTAAAAGCTGTATTGGAAGCCGCCCCAAAGGATTTGCAAGAAATAAGAGGTATCGGGAATAATAATGTGTTTGGACTTAAGATTGCCCAGGCTGTTTCACGTCGTTATTTAGCCGATAGAATTATTGATACAGATTTTATTCGCTCATCCGATGAAGTATTGGCGTATCTCAAACACAACCTGCGGGACAAAAATAGGGAAATGTTTTGGGTAATTTATCTAAACGGCCGGAACCAGATACTGAAAATGGAAAAACTGTTTGAAGGGTCACTTTCCACCTCAGTTGTTTATCCTAGGGAAGTGATAAAAAGAGCGCTGGATAATGATGCCGCTGCTTTGGTTTTTGTTCATAACCATCCCAGCGGTAACCCGAACCCCAGTCAAGACGATCTTGCCATCACCAAACAATTAAAAGCAGCAGCGCAAGCCATTGATATTTCTGTTCATGATCACCTTATCATTGCCGGGAATGAGGTGTATTCCTTTGCTGACCATGGTTTAATATGAGCCACGGAGGCGCCGAAGATCGCAGAGAAAAATGACTAAATGGAGTGAAAAAAACTGGAGCAATGGAATGATGGATAAATGGGAAAATAAGACTAATAATCTTTGCGGAAGTTTGGAACTTCCGCAAAGCTGAAATACATTATTCCAACAATCCAATATTAATAATTTTTCTCTGTGCCCTCTGTGTCTCTGTGGTAAATAAACTATTCGAAATGGGATAAAACACCCAGGTTTATTTCTGCAATTTTCGGTTTTTGAATTTGGCGGACTGCCTCCTTTAAAGCTTCAAACGGGAACATGTTTAATTGTCTTGTAAGATATCCTGCAGTGAGCACGGCAATGTTTTTTCGCACATCTTTAATAGTGCTGTCTGGAAAATTCAATGGAAGTTGTTTTGCCTTGGAGTCCACATCACCCAATCCTTTTGCATAGTAAATCGTGTCCGTTTCTTCCATGGCATTCATCAGTCTGGTAATTTTTGCTTTTCCTTCCGGAGCCATGAGCGCTGCTATGTCCGGTTTGACGATTCCCGAATACAGAACCGGTTCAGGGCTGATGACGATTTCTGCCACGGAGAAACCTGTTTGTATCGTGATAGGGAAATCTGCCCTGCGGCTGGTCCAAAGTCCCGATAAAGTAGCGGCGGAAGCCAGTAAATTTCCGGCAGAGATGACCTTCTGCCCTGCCGCCCCGGCTAACACAATTCGAAGTGGTTTATCTAATTCAGAAGAAAATTTGGTTTCCAAAACCAACCCGCTCATGGGTTTTTGGCTTTTGGTCTGCTCCTGAATATGATTATAACTGGTCTGGAAACTGGGGCGGTCCGTTTCTTGCAAAATACCGGATGACATATTCAAAGTCCCCATGTAATCCATCATTTCTTTTCGTCCAAAATCATTTTTCGGAACAAAATAAGCGGTACACAATTCCCAAATATCAATGAGAGAAAATCCATTGTGATTCATTGCTTTGGTAATCATACCGGGAAGGTCTTTATCAAAAGCAGTGGCTCGGGCGATGAATCCACCGCCATTGACCTTGGCCGTACCTGCGATATCCATGGGGGCATCTATACTTCCTATTGATGACGTAGCTGTAATGCTGGCTAAGGGTGTCGTAACAGATTGCTGTCCGCCCGTCATTCCAAAATTAAAATTATTAAATACCAAAACAGTTACATCTGTATTCACTCTGGCGGCATTCAATAAATGATGTCCACCGATGCCGCAGCCGCCGTCTCCAATAAGCACGACCACGTTCAAATCCGGGTTTTGCATTTTGATACCGGATGCATACGTGATGGCCCTGCCGTGCAGTCCATGAAATGCATGCGTTATAAAATATTTATCCGAGAGACCGACACATCCAATGTCCGTAACAATCACAACTTCAGAAGGGTCTAATTCCTGCTGTTTTAGACTTTCGCTCAATGCACCCAGTACTTTCCCATGGCTGCATCCCGGACAAAATTCGTAAGGGAGATTTTCTTCAGTAATATAAGTATCAGGCACCGGTTCAACCATGGTAAGTCTCCATTATTTCTTCAGGAGTGATTAAAATGGTATCCACCCGATTGACGCCTATCAGTTCAATATCCCGGTTGACCAACCGTTCAATTTCATGACGGTATTGGCCATGGTTCATTTCAGGGATAATAATTCGTTTAATCCCTCTTAGGCAATCTTGTATTTTCTTTTCCGGTATTGGCCATAAGGAATAAACGGTTAAAGCAGATACTTTTTCTCCTTGGGATCTGAGTTGAATTACCACAGCTTCCATGGAGCGGGCTGATACGCCATAACTGATGATTAATGTGTCTGCCCCCTCTTGTAAATCAGCTTTTACCAGAGATATTTCATCTATATGGCTTTCAATTTTATTTTTCAATCTTTCATTAAATTGGGCAATGATATCCGGATCTTTTGTGATGTACCCTTCTTCCGTATGGCTGGAACCGGTGTAGTGGTGAATCGTGCCATTGATCTGATAAGGATCCAACGGTTTTCCAACCGGTTCGGTTGGAATTTCCGGCCAGTCCGGCGCGTTGATCATTTCATCAACGGGAACGGATTCGGTTGTCATAACCGTGTCCTTGTCTGTAGCGATAAAAACTGGATTTCGAAATCGTTTTGCAAGTTTAAAAGCTCTTTTGGTTAAATGATAACTTTCCGGAATATTGGTTGGCGCCAGTACAATGACAGGATAGCCGCCCGAGGTGCACCAACGCATGAATTGGATATCGCCTTGGGCTGAAGCAGTAGCTGCACCCGTAGAAGGTCCCAACCGTTGAGAGATGGCAATCACCAAGGGAATTTCCATCATAATGGCCAAACCGATATTTTCCGAATAAAGAGAAAGCCCCGGGCCGCTGGTTGCGGTGAAAACAGTTGCTCCTGCCGAAGCAGCGCCAATGCAATGCCCTATGGAAGAAATTTCATCCTCTCCCTGGAAACCGATTCCACCGACTTTAGGTAGCTCACGAAGCATGTGGGCAAGAATTCCTGAAGCAGGCGTAATGGGATATCCGGCGTAAAAATTGCAACCGGCATCCAAGGCTCCCCGGGCAATGGCTGCTGCTCCATCTACCATTTCTCTACGTTGATTTTTCACTTTTATATTCCCGTTTTTTGCAAGCAATAAAATTACGTCAATGGATCAAATGGAATGAACTTAAATTGTATAAATATGTAGTTGAAATGTTCTAATTTTGAAAAATGATTTTTGAATCAAATATAGAAATTCTTGATTCCACCTTACGAGAAGGTGAACAGACACCCGGAGTATCATTTACAATTGATGAAAAAATCGCCATTGCAAAAGCGTTGGATGTATTTGGAGTAGACTTTATTGAATTGGGACATCCTGGTGTTTCGCCTGATGTGTACGAAGCTGTGGAAGTTCTAAATGAATTGGATTTGAATGCCAAAAAAGTGGCTCACGGACGAGCTGTAAATTCAGATATTAATGATGCGGTAGCCATCGGTGTACCTTGGATGGGTATGTTTTTCGGAACATCCCCATTAAGTCTGAAACATAAATTTAATGTGACTAAATCTGAAGCATTGAAAAGAATCGAATCGGCTGTGAAATATGGAAAAGATAAAGGACTTAAACTTCGTTTCACAGCTGAAGATGCGTCAAGAACGGACATTGATTTTTTAATCCAAGTTGGGCAAATGGTACAGAATTGCGGTGTTGATCGATTTAGTCTGGCCGATACAGTGGGATGTCTAACGCCGGCAAAAACTACGGAATTGGTAAGTCGAATTGTTTCTGAAATGGATATTCCCATTCATGTTCATTGCCATAATGATTTTGGAATGGCGACAGCCAATGCTCTTTCAGCATTGGAAGCAGGCGCCCGATGTATTGATGTAGCTGTGAGTGGCTTGGGAGAGCGCTGCGGGCTCCCCCGTTTAGCAGAGGTTACCGTTGCCTTAACAGAGTTATATGATGTAAGGGGAAAATGGAATTTGGGACAATTACCCCAATTATCAAAATTGGTTGATTCCGCATCAAGACTGGAACCCAATGCCAATCAACCTATCATAGGAAAAAACGCTTTTACGCATAAAGCAGGACTTCATGTAAAAGCAGTCGTAAAAGAACCCCAATCCTATGAAGCAATTTCACCTGAGTCTGTTCATCGGAAAAGGCACTTGGTTATTGATAAATACACAGGGAAAGCGGCATTGAAGAACAGGCTGGAAACAATGGGAATGAGTGTGTCAGAACAGGAATTGGATACCATTTTAAAAGAGATCAAATACCACCCGGAAAAAGTGGCATGGGAAGATGAAGAGTTGAGAAGGATTATATAAAAAATATGCTATCCAGATGAGGCGGTAGTCTACGAGGGAGGTTTGCATTTGGGAATCCAAGAGAATCATGGATTTGGATCACACCGGACGGCGACGTTCAGGATATAAATTTTCCCCCACTCAAATGGGTGGAAAGCCGAATCAAAGAGTGGGAAAATTTTCTTAAATCAGATTTTTGATCATATACTGGACCCGCTTTTGTCCACCTTCGGTATTCTGTTCCCCAATTGGTAAAAATCCAAACTTTTGATGAAAGAGAATAGAACCTGAATTTGGAGGATTAATATTCACTTCGCAGGCCATGATTGGTTTTTTCATCTTAAATGCGAAAGATTGGACATCTTCATACAATGCCTTACCCAATCCTTGCCTTTGATATTCCTTTGCAACAGCAATCCTGTCAATGTAGTAAAAAGATTCGTATCGTTCAGAAATCCAAGCGTAGTTCTTGCTGCTATACGCCTGCCCTTCTTCCATCCCCAGGATAAATGCGGCAATAATTCCTTTTATCTTAATAACACGGAAATGAAATGTCATTTCAGCAAGTTCAGTTAATCGTTTCAGCGTTAATGAAGAAAGATGAGGTTGAGATATCTGGTTCAGTTCCAGAATTGAAGGAAGATCTAATGGAGAAATATCTTCAATTTTCAAAGACATCAATATCCGATAGCGGATGTTTCGCCGCGCGTATCCCCGCCGCCCCAGAAACCTTTTTCATTTATGATGATTCCATTAGCCTGTCCAATATAGCCCGGTTTACGCACTGTCCCATGATATGGAACGATCGTGTGACCCATTCGCTTAAGATTTCTAATTGTGTCTTTGCTGAGACCATTGGGTTCGGTCATAATCACATCCGGCAGCCATTGAGAATGAAACCTGGGAAAAGAAACAGCTTCCTTCACATCCATACCATGAACAATGACGTTCAGTATACTTTGAAGTGTTGTGGTAATAATCGTAGAACCCCCAGAAGATCCGATTATCATAAATGGATTGCTATTTTTTAATACAATGGTAGGTGTCATAGAACTTAGAGGTCGTTTCCCAGGCTCAATGGCGTTGGCTTCATTCCCAATTAATCCAAACACATTTGGCACCCCAGGTTTAGACGAAAAGTCGTCCATTTCATTATTCAAAAAGAACCCGGCTCCCGGTACAAGAATACCGCTGCCATAACTTAAATTAATTGTGGTGGTTACACTGACGACATTACCATCTTTGTCCACAACAGAATAATGGGTCGTTTCTCTACTTTCATAACCGGAAAGATCGCCGGCAAAAATATCAGTACTTTTTGAAGCCTTTTCCATGGAAATATTCTGTATCCGCTTGGTGGCATAATCTTTTGAAAGAAGCATATTGAGAGGTACATCCCAGAAGTCCGGATCACCCAAATGTTCCGCCCTATCGGCATAGGCGCGTCGTTCAACTTCTGTAAGAATATGAATATAGTCAGATGAATTCCATCCTAAAGAAGCCAGTGGATAATGCTCCAGCATATTCAACATATGAATGAGCAGTGCCCCTCCTGAACTGGGCGGCCCCATAGAAATAATTTCATAACCATGAAATGTACCTATCACAGCAGACCTGTATTTTGATTCATAATTCAAAAGATCTTCATGCGCAATTAATCCATTGCCCCTTTGCATTTCCTCCACGATTAAATCAGCGGTTTTTCCTGTATAAAATCCATTACGCCCTTTACTGGCAATGCGCTTCATCGTTTTGGCGAGATCTTTTTGAATCAGCAGATCACCGGCTTTCCAAGGCAGGTTATCTTTTCGAATGAAGATAGCTGCAGCTGCTTTATTAGCGGCAAAGAGTTCTCTAAAATTATTCAAGCGTTGTGCTTCATAATGACTCAATGCAAACCCTTTCCCAGCCAATTTAATAGCAGGAGTTAATAGTTCCCGCAGGGTAATATGACCTGAACCATAATCTTCCCACGCTGTTAATAACCCATCAACTGTGCCGGGGACTCCGGACGCCGCCCGGGTTTTTAAAGACATATTTTCAATAACCTTGCCATGTTCATTAAGATACATATCTCTATGTGCGGAAACAGGAGATGTTTCCCGATGGTCTAAGGTAAACGTGGTTCCATCAGCCAAGTAAGCAACCATAAAACCGCCGCCGCCAATATTTCCATTGGATGAAGAAGTAACCGCAAGTGCAAAACCGGTTGCGACTGCAGCATCTACAGCATTACCACCCTTTTTTAAAATCTCAATTCCTGCTTCTGATGCTTGAAGACTGGTGGAAACAACCATGCCATTTTTCGCGAATACTGGGTTTTGACTCGCTCCGTGAATGTGGAAAGTTGAAACAAATAATAATAAGAGGATTATTTTTATTTTCATTGATCTTACCATTGATTAATTGAAAGATTTATCGACAGGAAACTACTCAATGAGGGTCAAAGCATTTTTACTAATTAAAATTGACTTAAAAAAATCTGATATTAGGAATAGTTTAAGATAGCATCGTCTATTTTTTCAACAAGTGAGTCGATTGATACTCTGTCCTGCTTTTGAGTGTCTCTGTGACGAAGTGTTACTGTGTTGTCCTCGAGCGATTGGTAATCAACAGTAATTCCAAAGGGTGTTCCGGCTTCATCCTGACGGTAATAACGCTTTCCAATTGACCCTTGCTGATCATAAATCACTTTATAGTGTTTTTTCAATTCATCCGTTACTTTTCCTGCTAATTCAGGCAGACCGTCTTTTTTGACCAAGGGGCAAACAACCGCTTTAACCGGTGCCAATTTTGGATGTAATTTCATAACAGTACGATTATTTTCTGTATCTTCCCAATAAGCATCAGCCAGAACAGCGAGCAACATACGATTAAGACCTGCGGATGTTTCTATAATGTAGGGAAAATATTTTTCATTTGTCACTTGATCAAAGTACTGCATATTTTTTCCGGAAAATTCCTGATGCCGTTTTAAGTCAAAATCTGTTCGATTATGGATTCCTTCAATTTCTGCCCACCCAAAGGGGAATTCATATTCAATGTCCCAGGCTTCTTTGGCATAGTGGGCTAATTCACCATCGCCGTGTTGATGAAAACGAAGTTTATTCTTATTGATTCCTAAATCGTTCAAATAAAAATTGAAGCTTTTTTCTTTCCAAACTTTCAATTCATCGTCATCCGTCCCGGGCTTCACAAAATACTGCATTTCCATTTGTTCAAATTCACGGGTACGAAAAATGAAGTTCCTGGCAACAATTTCATTCCGGAAGGCCTTCCCGATTTGGGCAATTCCAAAAGGAACTTTCTTCCGCATAGCTCCCTGAACCAGGAGATAATTCACATAAATACCCTGGGCTGTTTCAGGCCGAAGATAAGCGATATCCCCTTCGTTTTCCACAGGACCTATGTGTGTTTTAAACATGAGGTTGAACTGGCGCGGTTCGGTGAGATTCCCGGTGGTTCCGCATGTAGGGCATTGAATTGTAGACCAGTCAGCTGATTCAAAATCTGTTACCAGTTCGTCAGCCCGGAAGCGAGCCTTGCATTGCTTACAATCGACCAATGGATCATGAAATTCTGCAAGATGCCCGGAGGCCTCCCAGATTTTAGGATGCATGAGAATCCCACTGTCTAACCCGACAATGTTTTCATGGAGTTGGGTCATGGCTCGCCACCACAATTGAGAAATATTGTTTTTTAATTCAATTCCAAGAGGACCATAATCATATACAGCGCCAAATCCCCCATAAATTTCCGAACTTTGAAAAATGAACCCACGGCGTTTACAAAGCGAAACAATTTTATCCAATGAATGTGCTTTATCCGCCATCAGTCTAATTCTTTCAATTCTTTCTCAATTTGTTCATTATAAGGAATTGATTCATCCCCTGTGCTAATGCTGTCCAACTCGAGGCTCTTTGACGTTGATGATTTGAGGTAAAGGACAAGAAATGTAATTCCAATAATCGCAATAATGATGGGCGCTAACCATGCCATAATATTAAATCCCTGGGCAACTGGGATGGCTAAAATTCGTTCACCATAAATTCGAACATAGTGGTTCATGATTTGATCTTTCGTTTGCCCGGCTTCTACCATGGACTGAATTTCTTGTTCCAACTCGCTATGCCCATGGTCATTGACCGTACCACTCCAACAGCAGGGAGCCATTAAACTCTTTTCTATATCTTTTATCAGTTCTTGTTGATTAATGCTCCCAAATAAGAGGGAACAGGTTGTAATAAGAATAATTTTTTTCATTTCTTTTTCCGCCTACGTCTTTTTGCCGGACCTTTTGCACGGCGGTCGTCAATTATAGTGATTGCCATTTCTAAATCCACATTTTCCGGGGTAACATCCTTTGGTAAAGCTGCATTGAATTTACCATCCGAAATGTATGGGCCATATCGTCCATCTTTTAAAACGAGCAGTTCACCTGATTCAGGATGATTCCCCAATGTTTTGAGATCCGAGCTTGGTTTATTTCGTTGATTAAATATTTCCACAACTGTTTCCAGAGTCACATCAAGAGGATTATGTGGATGGGGGAGTTTTACATTTTTTTCGCCTACTTTAAAATAAGGGCCATAGCGTCCAAAATCGACCCGTATTTCTTCATTTGTTTCCGGATGATTTCCAAGCAGTCTGGGCAATGAAAGCAACTTCAAAGCCATTTCCAAATCGACCTGATCTTGTTCGGTCCCACTGGGGAGAGATTTTCTTTTTTTCGAATCCCCTAATTGAACATAATGACCATAAGGACCTTCTTTCAAATAAATGGATTCACCTGATTCTTCATCGACTCCAAGTATTTCAGATTGAGAAGAATCTTTTGATAAAATTTCTAAAGCTTTATCGACTGAAATGTCGCCCAAAGCAAGCATATTGGGAATTGATCGACGCTGTTCCCCTTGCTCTAAATATGGGCCGTAATTGCCAACTCGAATTACAATCTCGTCTCCTTTTCCATTTGAAACAACGACGGAACATGCTTTACGAATATCAATCTCGTCTTTAAGCATTTTTTCAAAACCGACAGAATTATCATTTCCAAAATAAAATTCTGACATAAACGGCAATGGATCTAATTCACCCCTGGAAATAGAATCTAATTCATCTTCCATTTTGGCTGTAAACTGGGAGTCAACAAGAGATGCAAAATGGTTTTCTAACAGCTGTGTTACAGCCACTGCTAAAAAAGTAGGCGTTAACGTACCTTTATTATTCCGAATATATTCTTTCTCTTGAATACGTCCGATGATACTAGCCCATGTAGATGGTCGACCGATTCCAAGCTTTTCCATCTCTTTAATAATGGATGCTTCTGTAAACCGGGAGGGAGGTTTTGTGGTATGTTCTTCCGGGATTAAACGGCTGCAGGTGAGTCTTTGTCCTTGCTTTAATTCAGGTAAAAGTCGTTCCCTGTCAGCAAGTTTTCCATCCGGGTCATCTGTTCCTTCTACATAGGCGCGCATATAACCGGGGAATAGTATGACGCGGCCCCGAGCGCGAAAAACAGTATTCTGGTTTTCAATATCTACAATTGTCCTTTTCAATTTTGCCGGTTTCATTTGACTGGCCACAGTCCTCTTCCAGATTAAATCGTACAGTTTCCCTTCATCACTGCCAACTTTTGAACGAACTAAATTTACATCAGTAAATTTAACGCCAGCGGGACGGATAGCTTCGTGAGCTTCCTGGGCATTTTTAACTTTACTCTTATAGATAACGGGTTTGTCCGGTAAAAATTCATCGCCATATTTTGAATGAATAACATTGCGAGCGCCAGACAAGGCTTCTTGTGAAAGCTGTGTTGAATCGGTACGCATATATGTGATAAAACCCGCTTCGTAAAGTCGTTGCGCTGTTCGCATGGTTTTCCGGGCAGGAAAACGGAGTTTTCTAGCTGCTTCCTGCTGTAAAGTACTGGTTGTAAAGGGAGCATACGGGTTTATCGTTTGAGGTTTTTCTTCAATATTTTTTACAATCCATGGTCCATTTTGAATTTCATCTACCAGAGCTTTAGCTTGGGAAGATGACAATAACATGACATCCTTCTTTTTGAGTTCGCCTGTATTACTGTCAAAATCTTTTCCGGTGGCAAGACGTTTCTCATCTACGGTGATCAATTCTGATGGGAAATTGTCCAATGATTCCGTTTCTAATTCAGCTTTCAAATCATAATATGTGGACGCTTTAAACGTTGCTCTTAATCGCTCGCGATCTACAATAATTTTTAACGTAGCCGATTGTACTCGACCGGCGGAAAGGGATTCTTTAACAAAACTCATTGTTTTTTGGAGAGTATTCCATAATAAACGTGAAAGTTGATACCCCACCAAACGATCAATGATTCTGCGAGTATATTGGGCATTCACCAGATCCATATCGACTTCACGGCGATGCTTCATTCCATTAATAATGCCTTCTTTCGTGATTTCGGTAAACTGAACCCTGGCAATGTGTTTATGGTTGATTTCTTCCGCCAGATGGGAGGCAATCGCTTCCCCTTCCCGGTCAGGGTCAGTAGCCAGAATCACTTCAGGTGCATGTCTTGATTTCTGTTTAATGATTCTAATGATATCTTTTTTATCATCCATAACGACAAACTCGGCTGCAAATTCATTTTCTACATCCACACCCAGTTTTTTTCGGGGCAGGTCTTTTACGTGGCCAACACAGGCAATGACATCATATTCATTACTTAAATATTTTTCAATGGTCCGGGCTTTTGCCGGAGACTCAACTATTATCAGTGGTTTACTCATCATTTTTTCTTTCGAATTATCTTAACACTTTTCACGCGCGTATTATAATGTATAATGAATTACAGAAAAGTCAAACAGTGAAATATTTTATCAGTTTATCCATTGCGACTTCTTCCTGTTCTTTCTTCAACAAATCTTTTACTTGAACTCGATTGTTCTTCAATTCATCTTCTCCTAAAATAACAGCCTTTCTCGCCCCCACCCTGTTTGCGTCCCGCAATTGTGCTTTTAAACTGCGGCGTTTTGTATCCATATAAACAGTGATTCCTTTGCTCCGGAGTTCTTTTGCCATCTGCAGTGCTTTTATTGACGCAGTTTCCTCTATATTTATCAGATAGATGGACTCATGCTCATCCGTTTGTTCAGTCATTACGGTGGACAAAAGAATCCGTTCCATTCCTGCGGCAAAACCGATTGCCGGCGTTGGTTTTCCACCTAACATTTCTACAAGATTATCATAACGTCCGCCGCCGCAAATGGCATCCTGTGCGCCAAGATTTTCGGATACAAATTCAAAAGTGGTGCGGGTATAATAATCTAACCCACGGACCAAATTTTCGTCCAATTCGTAAGGAATATTCAATCCACTCAACATGGATTGCACAGATTCAAAATGGTTTTTGTCTTCATCCGTCCAGGAATCGGCGATAGATGGCGCATTTTGAATTATGTCCTGTTCATGAGGGATCTTTGTGTCTAAAATCCGCAGTGGATTTGTTTCCAACCTTCTCTGACTCGTTTCTGATAAATCATCTTTATAGGGAGTTAAAAATTTCACCAAGGCACTGCGGTAATTTTTCCGGCAATCCCCCGATCCAATGCTGTTCAATTTTAAAGAAATATTTAGGATTCCCAATTCTTCAAAAATATGGTGAGCCAAGGCAATGACTTCAGCATCCTGTTCCGGATGTTCTGACCCAAACGCTTCCACACCAAATTGATGAAACTGGCGCTGGCGACCTTTTTGCGGACGTTCACGGCGGAAGAGAGGCCCGATATAATATAATTTTTGCAGGGGGGACCGGGCGCCAAGATTATGTTGAATATAAGATCTCACAACGGGAGCTGTGAGTTCCGGACGTAGTGTTAATCTTCCACCGGAACGGTCTTCCCATGAATACATTTCCTTGGAAACAATGTCTGTATCCTCACCAACGCTTTTGCTGAATAATCCTGTATCCTCAAAAATAGGTGTGCGGATTTCATTGTATCCATAATGGCCTGCAACAGAATGGACGACATTTTCCAATTGCTGCCAGCGGCGGGTCTCATCCGGAAGAATATCGTGGGTGCCTTTGATAGTGCGGTATGCCATGATTTAGTCAGTGATATCCATTATTAACTGTTCGGCGTGTTCTTTATCATTTTCCGGAACAAATAGTTTAACCACAGCGCCGGGCATATTGACCGGAGATATATTAAACGCCGCAGAGAAAAAATCTGATTTCAAAAAGTAAGGGATATCATTATTCGCCAGAATTTCTCCTGCCATTTCACCATACACTTTCCCGGAAAATTGACCCGCCTCCACCCATTCTATTTGATCCAGGGGAACATCAATAGGTTTTTCATTCACGAGGGTCACATTACAGTCTGAACAAAATGCAATGTGCGGTTCGTATTCCGCATTACACTTCGGACAGTATCTATAATCCGTTTTTTCCATAGCAGAATTTGCGATGATTTAAGTAGAGAATAAAAAGAGAATTCTCATTTAATATGGTGTGCTTAAACGATAACCGCCGCGCTGCTCTATTTTTAAATCCCTCAATGTTGGTGACTTCACATTGATTCTTAAGTAAAATCCGGAACCATATCCGCTGGGTGTCCAGTCCATGGCCAACTCCCAGCAATGGAGGTCGCGGTAAATGGAGAATCGATGACTTATCAATTCATTACTCATCAGATCAAACCGGGCGGAATAACTCACTTTCCAGTTTTTGGTGACGTTGAGTGTGGAATTGGTGTTCAGCCAGAAGGTCTTTTTCGGATTGGTAGGATCGAATTGCTTTAAAGAATAACCAACGCTGAAGTTTGTGCTCCATAATTTTCCGCCAGTACTTTTATTTTTATTTGTTGACTGTGGTGTAATGGTCAATGAATCAAGCATCCCTTTCCCATCTGCTGTATCTTCTTCAGCAGAACTGACCCCAAACCGTTTTCCGGAGAATCTAAAGCTTGTTGAAAGTTCCACCTTGGTTAAACGCGGCAGAAAGTACCCATTTTTTGATTTTCTATATTTATTAATTCTCTGTTTAGACTTTACATCATATTCATAAAAATCATGGGTCATCCGCAGGTCAATATTGGACGGACCGATTTTAGAACGAATGGAAGAAGACAAGTTTTTTAACCTGAATTGATCAGCAACAAAATTATAACTCGACCCCATCCGCCAGGAAAACAGGTTGATGATTTTATCTTTTTCACCATCGTTAATTTTCGCCTGGAAATTGTTATTTACACTGAATGTCATGGATTGGGATTCATTCCTCGATGTTCCACCGGCCATAGTGCCACTAAAACGGTCATGATAGACTTTATTGCCGGATGTGTCCAAAATTGTTTCAAAATATCCAAGATCCTGACCAAAAACCCGTTTCGAAAAATCCGGTCTAAATGAATAACCGATGGACGGAGATACCACGTGTCGGACTGCGATTATTTTACCGATCTTAAATGGGAAAAGCCCATAAATCTGTGTATTGATGGAAGCGCCAAATCTTCCGGTGGTTCGTATAGCAAATCCGGGAACTTCTGTTGTTAGGATGGTATTGGTAGCGCTGTCCAGTCTTCCGAAAAACGTTCTGTTCACCCAATCAGAGTTGATGCTCATATTTGGATTAAAGGTGATATACTTAAAGATTTTTGTCGGCGCATTGATCGACATGGAATGACGCATAATATTATCACTGAAATTTTGTTTTTCATCATTCCAATAAAAATTTGAAGTTGTATCATCAATAACATTTTCGTCTGTTTCATAATAAATCCGTTCTTTATTGGTGATGGATGTATTATAACTCCAGGTAATGTTATTAATCCAACGCTGCTTTCCGCCTTTGTCCTGAAACAGATTGCGCTGGCCTAGACGGAAATTCATGGAAGGCAATGTAGCGGTGGTAATATTGGTCTGCATTCCGGCTCGCGTTGGTGTCATATAAAACACCGATTTGGAATCAATCCTGTCATCGGCCATTAGATTTGTGGTTGAGGATAAATTCATACTCATGGAAGCCTGAATGGACGGCCAACTCTTAGAATAATTTGCTTTAGAAATCGTTTGCTGCTGTCCCATGCGCTGTTGCGGATCCGATGTATACTTTCGGCTGAATTCACCACTACTGGAATAATCGGCATTTACATTTAAGCGTTGATTATGCCGAAGCTTTTGCGTGTGCCGCCATTGAGCCCGATAGCTCGTGGTGCGGTTGACGCTGATATCGGTAATATTATCAGTTCCTAATAAGAATTGCCTGCTTTGCAAATTCAGCGAGCCGCTAAATTTATAGCGCACATTGTAGGCATTGTTCAGTCTGAAAACAAATCCTTGGCGGTCACCAAAACTCATGGTGAATTTGGATCCCCAATGATCATTTGGCGCCCAAAAATATCCAAGATTGTTAAAATATTGCCCACGTAATCGATTTTCACCATAACCGGGCATGATCCAGCCAGAATGGCGCCCACCGCTTTTATGGGGAAAAATACCAAAAGGCAGTCCAATAATTGGGATCCGGCTGATATATAAAACGATGGGGCGGGCAATGACCTTATCATCATTGATGATTTTCATGTTATTGCTTTCAAAATGAAAGTGGGGTGTTTCAAGAGAACAGGTGGTAAAGGAGCTGTTTTGGATATAATAAATTTTCTGGTCATGATTACGTATCTCATCTCCGGTATAATAACCGTCATCGGCTTTAGATCTCCCTTGTTTAATCAGACCTTTTCGGGATTTCAAATTGTAAATCAATGTATCTCCCACCATGGGATCCTGCCCACCTTCCACTATAGTTGGTTTTTGCGCTATTGCTGTAGAATCATCCGGATGAGTTGGAAATGCCCTGAGTAAGTTGTCATTCCAATCGACGTTGATAAAACCGGAGCTTAAATTAACATCCTTGTATTTAATTTTAGCTTCACTAATTAAATCCATTTTTTCTGATATAATATCATAAATAATCTCATCTGATGCATATGTAATTGGTGCATCCAAGTCCTTATTGGATGAATCGGGAGTAAACACACCCCTGCCCCCCCCGGAGACATGAATATTACCCAATTCAACTTCAACACTGTCGATATTATTAAAAGATATGATAATGGTATCACCGGACACAAGATTATACCCTTGGTAAACGGAATCTTCAAAAATGTGATATGTGGTTGTTGCCATTCCTTCCAACCGCACAGAGTCCAAAGCGCCATCCTTAAAAAACCCTTTCAATATCGATCCAGTCATGTCATCTTTAAAAGAGACAGACTTTTTCACAACGATAGTTGAATCTTGATTTTTTAGTTCAATTTCACGAAATCCCTCGGATGTATTGATAATATGAGCCTTGGCCGGAATGAATACATAATCCAAAACGTCATCTTTATAGGACAACTGGATTTCACTTCCTTCTAAAATGCGGTTTTCTTCCTCCAATCTTGGATTTATTCGTAATAGAGTTTGATCATTTGTAACATCGTAATGAGCCAAACCGCATGTTGCCACCCGACCTCCCTCTTCAATACGAACATCATTTTCTGCCGTGTATGAAACAGCATCATCATTATCATGTTTTACATAACGTAAAAGTTGTGCGGTAACAATTTGACCCTGCTGCACCATTCGTACATGACCATTGGCAATGCCGCTGTCCAATTCTGAATAATAAATAACCGTGTCTGCTGTCAGATCATAATCATTGTCCCAGATGTGAACATTATTGTAACAAGTAAAAATATTATTCGGTGAATCAAAATGGACGGAATCAGCGGTAAGGTTTTGGTCTTCTTCTTCCATGGTTACATTGCCGGTGAGCAGGCCCTGCCCTGTCCTTTCACGAAAACGAGCGGTGTCGCATGTGATGGTCATATTCCCCTTAAGAAAAACAACGTTTCCGGTGAGGATCTGCACCGATTGACCGTTGATGGTTTTATTTACTAACAGGTCTGCTTGCTTTAACCGAAGTCGATTATCTTGCGCTGATAGTTGAACAAACAGTAGAAATAAAACAATAAAAGATACACTACCCCTAAATCCCCTCCTCAAATGAGGAGGGGTCTTGGGGGGAGGTGAATATAATTTTTTAAAAATAGAATACAATAGTTGCTCTTACTTATAACGTTCCGGCCAGAATTTCTTCAATCGTTTTGAAATAAATTCTTCATAACCCAATTGATTTGGTTTATAAAAATTTTCTTGTACATTTTCAGGAAAATAATTTTCTTTAATAAAGTGGTCCGGATGATTGTGGGGATATTTATAATCTTTGCCGTAATCTAAATTTTTCATGAGTCCCGTTGGTGCATTTCGTAAATGCAAGGGCACACCGGGAGTTCCATGTTCACTCACTTTCTTCATTGCATTCTTAACGGCCCAATAGGAAGCATTGGACTTCGGAGCGCTGGCAAGATACGTTGTGACTTGGGATAAAATAATGGCCGCTTCCGGCATGCCGATCATGTGAACAGCCTGGAATCCGGAGGTGGCAATGATTAACCCATTGGGATCAGCATTGCCGATATCTTCAGATGCAAGTATAACCAGCCTACGGGCGATGAATTCCGGTTTTTCCCCGCCCTCCAGCATGACAGCCAACCAGTATACAGAAGCATCCGGATCACTTCCCCGGACGGATTTAATGAATGCGCTGATGGTATCGTAATGGTAATCACCTGTTTTATCATAAAGCTGTGTTTTGCTTTGGAGAGCTTCCTGCAATATTTGATCTGTAATGGTTCCTTCTTCATCAATCAGACTCACTGCGACTTCGATGGTATTCAACATTTTTCTGGCATCACCGCCTGCGGACTGAATTAACCTCCACCGGATATCATCTTCGATATGAACAATCCCTTTTGATAAAAGGATGTCTATCCTGTACGCCCTGGTTAATATATGGTTCAAATGGTCATCTGATAGGGGTTTTAGAGTCAGAGTTCTACAGCGTGACAGAAGAGGGCTAATGACTTCAAATGACGGATTTTCAGTGGTGGCTCCGATCAACGTTAGAATTCCTTCTTCCACAGCATGCAAAAGGGCATCTTGTTGGGATTTGCTGAAGCGGTGAATTTCGTCGATGAAAAGAATCGTTGACAGACCCGTTTCAAGATTGCGTTTGCCTTTCGCAATAATACTCCGCAGTTCCTTTACTCCGCTGGAGACTGCAGAGATCTCATAAAAGTCTGCAACAACAGATTTAGCGATGATTCTAGCCAGTGTTGTTTTACCTGAACCGGGCGGTCCCCAGAAGATCATGGAAAATGGGGTTTTATGCTGCAATGATTTACGAATGATACGGTCAACATCTACCAGGTGATTCTGCCCGATGAATTCGTCTAAAGTCGTCGGACGAATGCGATCAGCCAAGGGCGGCAGGTGTGTTGATGAAAACATATTTTCTGTTATTGCCATGTTGCTTCGTAAACTCAATGAGAAATTACGGTAAAAATATGAAATCTATTTAGCCGCAAAGTACGCGAAGTTTCACGAAGAATAATAAAAATGAAATTTATTAAGAAAATTCGACATTGGAGAATTTTACTCATTTTTTCCCTATTTTTAATAGGTTGCCAAACGGAAAGGACAATAATGGATAACGGGCTCATCATTGAAATTATTAGTGAAGGGGATGGGGTAGCTGCTGAAAATTACAGTATTGTTACGGTGCATTATACTGGCACATTGCAAGATGGAACGGTGTTTGATTCTTCCCTTAAACCAGGCAGAGAACCCTTCCGTTTTACACTGGGCGCCAGACAAGTTATTGATGGCTGGGATCAAGGAATATTGGGAATGAAAGCTGGAGGAAAGCGCAAGCTAACCGTTCCGCCTGAATTGGGTTATGGCGAAAGAGACATGGGTGTAATTCCACCGAATTCTATACTGATATTTGAAGTTGAGTTGTTAGAAGTAGAGCAGAGCCACCGAGAGGAGTCCCCGCCTGCTCCACCGAACAGCGGATACGGCGGGCAGGGAACCCCTGATCTGCTCATTATCCCGACAAAGAGTTTACATTATTGAGCCACCGAGAGGAGTCGAACCTCCGACCCACGCATTACGAATGCGTTGCTCTACCAACTGAGCTACGGTGGCATTAAATAAGCGGGCAAAATTACACTTTCCATTATATCCGATCAAATAATCTAAACCGAAAAACCATAAAATAAAGTAATACTTGCTTGGTATAACAAAATAGTTATACAATATAGTATAACTATAGGAAATAAATATGAAAATGAAAATTCATAATAAAGGACAAGTTGTACTACCGGCAAAAATCAGAAAAAGATATCACTTGGAGATTGGTGATGACGTGGATGTGACTTACGATGATGAAGGTATTCACATATATCCGCTTGTTGAAGAATCCATAGACTTACAAGGGAGTTTACGAGAAGAATACAAGAAATATGGGTTTCCGGATGAAGCCGATATTGATGAAGCTACAAAAAGGGGATTTAGTAATAAATGAATCTTATCGATACAAATGTAATTCTACGGTATCTTATCGGTGATGGAGAGAATATTGCTGGGGTTAGTAGTTTATTTGACAGGCTACAGAAAAAGGAAGAAAATGTCGAATGTTTACCAATGGTTCTTTTTCAAGTTATTTTTGTTATGCAGAGTTTTTATAAGGTGGAACCCAGTAAAATCATTAATCTCATTTCTTCGTTACTTTCAATGCCAGGACTTTATATTAAAAACAAGTCAGTTTATCTTTTGATGCTTGATCTTTGGTCAAGAGGGGGAGGAGATATAATTGACGCTTATTTGGTTGCAGTATCTGAATCTGAAAATGATCGAAAAATTTACAGTTTGGATAAAGGGTTAGATAAAATGACGCATAATAGAATTATGCCTCGATAAAGCTAATACTACCGTACCGATATCCAGTAGATCGAAAGTATAGCTGGCACTGCCATTATCGTCGGCATCAGGGTTAGGATTTATGCTATTGGTAGCTGTTACAGTGCTAAAATTACCGTGAGCTGTGCTAGTTGTTATTAATATCGTACCGGTATAATCGGTAATTGGATTGTTGCTAGCATCTTCCGCAGTAATACTAAACACAAATGGATTACAGGTATTCGCTGATCCAGCTCCGATATTGATATTAAAATGATCCGGTACAGTCGAGGGGCCACCTCCCCCCGGATTATTGGAACCGCCCTCACTGGGGGGTGCGGCCGCCGATTTAGAGCCATTCCAGTCACCCGTTCCGTCGGGAT
>JADFRD010000150.1 GCA_022561485.1 Fidelibacterota bacterium
AATAGACAATGAATCCAAACTCACCATCAATCATCTGGAAGGATTTTTGGTTTTTTTATTAGATAACGGAGAAACATTGATAGAAAAGAGAATGATCATTATTGGACCCAACGATCCTGCCCTTCCCCACAATCGAACCGTTTCTCGAAATATAAAATTAGACCTGATAACACCATTTCCGATTTACAAATTCAATGTGAGTAAAATTACCTTCTCCGGGGATTATCGTATTTACACTTATCATCCGGCATTTGGGTTTTATAGAATAGATTAGGATTAGGAATATGGATTAGGATATTAAGAAAAACTTAAATTTCCTTCTTCCTTCTTCCATCTTCCATGTTACTTCTTCCTTCTCCCATCTTCCATGTTACTTCTTCCTTCTTCCTTTTTCCTTCTCTAAATGTTTCTTATGCTTCCCCTCCAGCAATTCCGCAGGGCTGTATTCATCCATCCTTAAGTGCAGATCATTAATCCAGAATTTAGTCTGCTGAACATAGGCGTCAATTATCTTCAAGGGAATCCGTTCCCCGTACATATTGGCAATAATCATGGCTGACGGAACAGGAACATAAACCATTATCGGATCCGCATAAAAATTGTCTAATGAACGGACTATTTCTCTGGGACTCAAGTAATCAATCGTTTCGGCATACAGGCTGTCGGCGAAGCCCTGTTCAACAGACCATGTTTTTAAATAAAAAAATAATCGCCCATCCAACACGCCATTGACATACGCTGCTTTGATCCGATATTCCATATTCAAATTGCCATCGGCCAGTTGATTGACACGCTTCCAATCACCCCCATCCCAAAAAAACCTGTTTCGCTGTTGAGCGTGTGCTTCGGTTGGAATCAGAAATTGGATTAAGAAAAAAATTAGGAGTGTGGAAATAACTTTATTCATCAGCGGCTAATCCCAACCAAATCGAATATAAATGCATATTCCAGTGCCACTTCCCGATACCGGCGAAAACGACCGGATTTTCCACCATGGCCTGCTTCCATATTGACGTGCATGAGCAAAATATTATCATTCGTTTTCTTATCGCGGAGCTTGGCTACCCACTTCTGCGGTTCCCAGTATTGTACTTGTGAATCAAAATATCCGGTTGTCACTAACATGTTGGGATAGTCCTGGGCCTTCACGTTATCGTAAGGTGAATATTTCATAATATAATCATATTCTTCTTTAATCTTCGGATTCCCCCATTCCTTCCACTCATTGGACGTCAATGGAATGGTTTCATCCAGCATGGTGTTAATCACATCTACAAATGGAACTGCAGCAACAACACCTTTATATAAATCCGGCGCCATGTTTACCACAGCGCCCATCAATAAACCACCGGCGCTACCACCCTTGGCAAACAAGTGGTCTTTGTTTGTATAATTTTCCTCAATCAAATATTTACTGCAGTCAATGAAATCGGTAAATGTGTTCATTTTATTAAACATTTTTCCATCATCATACCATGGGCGGCCATAGGTCTGGCTCCCACGAATATGAGCGATTGCAAACACAAATCCCCGATCCAATAAACTCAACCTTGTCGAACTGAACGTCGGATCCATTGTGTTACCATAGGAACCATAAGCATATTGCAGCAAATTACTCTTACCATTTTTCTTGAATCCTTTTTTATAAATGATGGAAATCGGAATCTTTTTCCCATCTCGGGCCGTGGCAAACAATCGCTCTGTTACATAATTATCTGCATGGTAACCACCCACAACTTCTGTTTGTTTTAAGAGGGTTGATTCCCGCGTATCCATATGATAATCCAACGTTGAAAGAGGTGTTTTCATCGATGTAAATCCAACTCTTAGCACGTTCGTAACAAAGCTCTTATTGGTGAGTGTATAGGCAGCATAGACAGCTTCACCAAAATCCATATAATGTTCATCACCGGTTCGTTGATCCATGATACGCAACTGACGTAAACCGTCTATCCGTTCGCTGATGACTAAATGATTTTCAAATACATCAACTTTGCTTAACAAAACGTCATCACGATGAGCGATCACTTCTGTCCAGTTTTCCTTCGATGTCGCATCCTCCGGTGTTTCCATTAACCGAAAGTTGGTGGCGTCCCAGTTAGTGACGATATACCACTTATCTTTGTAATGCTTAATGGAGTATTCATGCTCAGTATCCCGTGGGAAAAATGAACGAAATTCACCTTCCGGATTATCGGCTTCCAAAATATGATAATCATTAACAAGAGTGCTGCCGTTATAGATAATAATGTATTTATCAGATTTCGAACGATAAACTCTAATGTAAAACGAATTGTCTTTTTCAGTATAGACTCTAACGTCATCAGATTGGGGTGTACCTAGCTTATGTCTATCAATATGTTCCGATAGAAGAGTGACTTCATTTTTTGTTGTATAGAAAAAAGTTTGATTGTCATTTGCCCATGCAGCGCCACCTTGAGTACTCTTAATTTCATCCGTAAGAATCTCTCCCGTTTCTAAATCCTTCACTTTAATTGTATAGATGCGTCGGCTCAATGTATCAATACTAAATGCTAGATATTTGTTGTTAGGGCTCACTGCCAGACCGGTTAACGAAAAATAATCATGTCCTTCTGCCCATTCATTGACATCAATCAAAATTTCTTCGGGGTTTTCTAATAATTTATTTTTACGGCAATGAATTGGATACTCTTTCCCCTTTTCATAACGAGTATAGTACCAATAACCATTATCTAAATAAGGGACGGATTCGTCATCTTTCTTAATCCTTCCAATGATTTCATCAAACAACTCATTCTGAAAATTTTCAGTGTGCTTTAGTTTGGCATCTTTATAGTCATTTTCTGCATTCAGATTATCCAAGACCTTTT
>JADFRD010000011.1 GCA_022561485.1 Fidelibacterota bacterium
AAATATCGTTTGACGAAGAACGGTGGCGCCCGGTGGGCACAAAGACGTCGAATCGTACGCTAAATCTTTATGCGTTTAGGTGTGTTTCACACATGAGTGTACAATAAGGCTAATTGAATTTTAATAGCTTTATTGATTTCGCTCATTTCATTTATTGTAAGTTTTCCAGCCTTATTAATTACACGTAGTTTGCTTACCGTGGTTATTTGGTCAGCCATCGCTTTGCCTTTTTTACCGTTTAACATGATATATGATTCACTTGGATACAGTTTATCAATATTGCTTGTTAGAGGTATGACTTGAATGCGATTAAGATATTTGTTTGATGCATCATTACTCACAATAACAGCCGGCCTTTTTTTTCTGATTTCACCACCAACTGAAGGATCAAAATTAATCCACCATACATCACCACGTTTCATTGTGAAATTCCTCAATCGTCCCTTCAGTCCACTCTAATGCATCCTCTTCTCTTGATGAATCTTCAGACATTTGTTGGTAAGCTAATTCCAATTCCTCATTGATTACTTTTGGTTTTACTAAATTTTCAATAAAGCGACTGATTTTTCGCTTTCCAACAACATGGTATAAAGCATTATAAACTTGTTCGTCAATACTTATGGTCAATTTCTTTTGCATTATTTTTTTCACCTCTTTATACGACTAATATACGTGTAATAGAGTAAAAGCAAAATATTTATCTGTGATTATTAAAGCCGCCTAATGATATCTATGTTCGTCTTTACCTGATAGAAAATATCGAATATTATTGACGGTGTGTCATTCTCACGGTTATTATTGTTAACTCACGAGGTCAGCCTGCCTGCCTATTCAATCATCAAATCAACCCAGCCTGCGGCTGGCAGGCAATCAATCATTTTTACCTGCCGAAGGAACGTAGGCAGGCATCCATGCTGACAAATTGAAAGATAGTAATTTGTAAGAAAGAAATGTTGCATTAAATTCGCCGGCAAAATTATACACAAACAGGAAGAATTTATTATGAGTAGAATATGTGACGTCACCGGCAAAAAACCCATGTATGGAAACAATGTGAGCCATGCGCACAATAAAACACGCCGCCGGTTTAATATTAATCTTCAGAAGAAACGATTCTATCTACCCGACGAGAAACGCCATGTGACGCTGAATGTATCCACACAAGGTATGCGTTTGATTGATAAAAAAGGCATTACCAAAGTAGTTAAAGAGATGCGCACACGCGGAGTAAAAGTTTAAAAGACTTCATTACCCTCCAATTTGAAAAAACCCTTTGCTTTCCGGCAAAGGGTTTTTCGTTTTATGAACGAGAAGGTCTCAATCCAATATCTCCTAATTTAGAATATTGTCATCGCGAATCTCTTTTTTTAATCGGGATGAAGCGATCCCCTTGGGTTTGCCGGCGGAAGGGGATTGCGTCGGTCGTGTCTCCCTCGCAATGACACTATCATTTATTTATTACTAAAACCAAACCTGTCTTCGCGAGCCGTTTGCTGCCTGCTCACCACATATATTTTTTAAAAGGAGACATCCAGGCCTATTTGCCCACAATCATCCAATCATTCAATCATTTTTACCTGCCGAAGGAACGTAGGCAGGCATTCATCCATTCAATTTTAGTTTAATCCTATTCATGTTGACGGCGGATAAAAGCAGGAATTTCTATCTCATCTCCATAAATAACGGGATTTGTGTCATCAAAATTGAATGTTGATACAGACGGTTGATTGCTTTTATAATCCTCTACAACTTTCCGGTTGAATAGAGGGACATTTTCCTGATCCGCCAGAATTCGTGTCTGCTTTTGCCTGGGAATTCCCATTATCTGCTTATCCTCTTTCACGACTTCTTTCGGAACTCTTTGATTAAATCCTGTTGCGATGACAGTCACACGAATTTCTTCAGTCATTCTCGGATCAATGACAGCGCCAAAAATAATATTGGCATCATCACCGGCTTCTTCAAAAATGATGGATGTGGCTTCATCCACTTCCATTAATGTGAGATCCGGACCACCGGTAATATTGACCAATACGCCTTGCGCTCCGCTGATGGATGCGCTATCCAGTAATGGGCTGGAAATAGCCTGCTGCGCTGCCAATACGGCTCGTTCTTCACCACTGGCAACACCGGTACCCATGATGGCGTCTCCCATATTTTTCATGATGGTTTCCACATCGGCAAAGTCCAGATTGATTAATCCATGGACGTTTATCAAATCAGAAATACCTTTTGCTGCCTGGTGCAGAATGGAGTCTGCCAATTTAAACGCTTCTACAACAGTCGTTTTACTGTCAATGATGGACATGAGTTTCTGATTGGGTATGGAAATGACCGTGTCGCAGGCTTTTCTTAAGTCGGATAAACCTCCAAGCCCGCGGTTCATCCGCTTTGGACCTTCAAAATTAAACGGGAGTGTAATAATTCCAACGGTCAGTATCTCCAATTCCTTGGCCATTTGTGCAATGGCGGATGCGGCGCCTGTTCCCGTACCGCCGCCCATCCCGGCGGTAATAAAGACCATGTCGGCTCCGTCAAGCACACTGGCAATGGCTTCCCGATCCGCTTCGGCTGCTTCTCTGCCAACATCCGTTTTTGCTCCGGCGCCAAGGCCTTTGGTAAGATTCTTACCAATTTGTATTTTATGCTTCGCCGCATTGTTATCCAGGTCTTGGGCATCTGTGTTGATTACGATAAAATCAACGCCCTGCATTCCTGCTTGTATCATACGGTTAACAGCGTTTCCGCCGGCACCGCCTACTCCGATGACTTTCAGTTTGGCTTTTTGTTCAGCCATACTATCAAATTCAAATAACATAGGTGTTCTCCTTTAGTTTGGTCGTTTGGTATGTGGTTATTTTCAAAATAAGTCTGGCATAAGTGACACTCAATTCAAGAGACCCCTCTTACCTGCCTGCCGTAGTCGCAGCGAAGGCTGGGGGTACAATATTATGACTATCCATTGCTGGTTTAATAGAATCCTTTAATCCAGTGTTTGAGCCAATCGACGGCTCGTTCAAATGTTGGTTTTCCGGGCATGGATGTTGGAGACAACTCACGTTTGACATCCTCCCAACGTGTCAGCCCGATGACGGTAGTGAACTCTGCTTCGGATGCAATATCTATTGCACCGCTCATATTTTTCGGAATGCCTTTACGCACTCTCATTTTGAAAATTTCTTCTGCCAGAGGAGTAATGTTCCGCAATTGAGCTCCGCCGCCGGTTAACACGACTCCATAAGTCAATTGGTCTCGAATATCCGCACGGTGGATTTCTTTTGCGATGAGCTGGAGAATTTCAACAGCCCGTGCTTCAACGTATCTGGATAACTCGTGTTCAGAAACTTTTCTGGCTAATCCACCATTTTTTACAGGAAGGTCAAATTCCAATTCAGTAGAAGACATGGATGCTTTCGCAGACGCATATTTTCTCTTGATATTTTCGGCGTCTTCAATCCCGATTTGAAGCATGACTGCAATATCATTGGTTATACTGTTTGCACCAATTCCCAATACAGCAGAGTGACGAATTCCATCTTCATGATAAACCACGATTTCTGTTGTTCCTCCGCCGATATTCACAATGGCAACACCCAAATCTTTTTCATCTGCGTCCAACGTTGTTAACGCACAAGCCAGACCCTGGAAAACAAGACCGTCTACTTTAATGCCCAGCTCTTCCGTACAATTAACCAAATTTTTAGCTGCGGTGCTTGGAACCGTTATCAAATGGACTTTCGCTTCCAACCTTCGTCCTGACATGCCCACCGGATCTTTA
Source organism: Fidelibacterota bacterium (assembly GCA_022561485.1). GTDB lineage: Bacteria > Fidelibacterota > Marinisomatia > Marinisomatales > TCS55 > JADFRD01. Next base: position 3,779 of record JADFRD010000011.1, read on the forward strand.
ATTTTGTCCATCGTATCAATGACGTATTCCTGCGGAAGAACATGCATAATATCTCGATCAGCAGGGAGGGAGAGGGCTCGAGCCATTTCCATCACCCGGAATACATCATGTTCCGTAATCTCATTCTCAATAGGAATCGTGGAATGCTGGCTTCGTTGAATAGCGATGGTTCCTTGTGTATTGATACCGCGTATATTTTCTCCGGAAATACTTAATACCGCTTTTTCTACTTTGTGCCCGGACATGAGTTCTGCATCTTTCACAGCTGCTTCCATTGCATCCATCAATTTATCACGGTGAATGACCGAACCGTTTTTCAATCCGGCTGATGGAGCTCGCCCAAGTCCCAGCAATTTTATTTCATCATTTTCCAGCGATTTCTCAACGATTGCGCACGTAATAAATGATGAACCCACATCCAAACCGATTCTTAATTGCTGTGAATTATTTTTATGGATATGCTTCATGTTCGCACCTTTGCGATAATTTGACGATTATAACGCAAGTCTAACAATGTATAATAATTTAATCCTCTATTCACCGGGAGCGATTGTGCAAACGAATTCAGAATTTGTATTTTTTCCCAAATTCTGTCTTTCCCTAAAATGACTTTTGTAGGATAATCTGCCAGTATTAATACGAAATCATCATTGCTGCTCAGAGTTATTTCAGAAAGATTGTCATATAAACTTGGATACAATTTCATGATTTGATCGATGACCGTTACCGACTCCAGGACTTTTAAAGATATGGTTTGATGTCCGATGGGATAAAGTTCCCGAGCAGAATTAAATCCGGACATGATGGGGATTATTTTATCTCCGACTTTACCTAAATCCGGAAGAACAACTCCTTCGTTATCAATATATAAAATGGGTTTCATATTCAGAAGGGCAATGGGCACTCGTTCCACAATTTCAATATTTAATGTGTTTGGGAATGTTTTGCTTACTCTTGCAGCATGGACAAATGGATGACTTTCTAATAACATTCCAACTTCACGTACATCAATTTCGTCTATAGAAACTCCCACCAATGGTGAAAGTGATCCATAATATTCATTTTCATCAATAATCTTTGGTCCCCGAATTTCAATATTGTTTAACAGGTTAAATTCTGTATAAACAGACCAATTAAATGATAGCCATGATAATCCGATTACAATTATTGTTAATGAGGTACCGATGACTAAACGCCAATTCATCTGTTTCTTTTTCTTATTCATGATTGAAAAACATCCTTTGGGAATCCCAATGTTTTTATTTCGAGGTCCAACGTAATATTAAACTTTTCCTGTACTTTTTTGCGGGCAATGCGAATAAGATTTATTATATCGCCGGCTTTTGCCTGCCCATGATTAATGAAAAAATTGGCGTGATGTGTAGAAATTTCTGCTTCACCACAATGTGTACCCTTAAGGCCGGCTTTATCAATTAAATAACCGGCTGCAAGATCGGGTTTTGGATTTTTGAATACACTTCCGGCGGATCGGAAGCGAAGTGGTTGATTTATTTTTCTTCCCTTACTGGCGATGTTACGATTTTTCGAAATCATCTCTGATGGTTCTTCTTTCAGTTCAAAATTGGCACTGATTATTATTTCATTTTCTTTAAACGTAGAATGTCTGTAACTGAAATCAATGTCACCGGCATCATATTGATTAATACTCCCTGAAAGGGTCATAACCTTTACATTAATTAAACAATTTGATATTTCACCACCAAACGCGCCGGCATTCATAATCAACGCACCGCCTAGAGTTCCCGGAACGCCGATCATACTTTCCAAACCGCTTAAATGTTGTTTCATACTTTCTTTAACCAAATGCCCAAGCATGACACCTGATTCTGCATAGATTTTATTTCCGGATATTTCCAGTTTTCTAAAAGATTTTCCTAATGTGATAACCAAGCCGTCTATTCCTTCATCAGCAACCAGCAGGTTTGATCCTGAACCAACAAAAAACGTTGGGAGTGAGTATGTATTGGCAAAATGCAATATTTCACTTAAGTCGGATGTATCCCGGGGAGTTATATACGCCCAAGCCGGACCGCCGATTCCGTATGATGTATGTGCAGACATAGGTTCATTTTCCAGAAGCATCCCTTTGACTATTCGTTTCAATTCTGCCATATGATCCACCTTATGCTGCAGCCTCCAGTGATTTTAAATGTTCAAAATATTTTTCAGAATAACGCCAAATTGTCCCGGCCCCTATGGTGATAATCATATCTCCCGGTTGAGCAATAGTGTCTAAATGGCTGGATAAATCATCAAGGTTGGGTACATAATGGACATGTTTATGACCGGCTTTACGTGCAGCATTAGCAACGAGTGCACCAGTGATTCCCTTGATGGGTTTTTCCCGCGCCGGATAAATATCGGTTACGATTAACACATCGGAATTTTGAAATGCCAAAGCAAAATCTTCGTAAAAATCCCTGGTTCGGGTGAATAAATGAGGTTGAAATACGGAAACGATTCTACGTTTCCAACCATTTTTGGCTGCATTTAGGGTGGCCTTAACTTCCGTTGGATGATGGGCGTAATCATCTACCACCATAATATCATTGGCCGTGCCCCTAATTTCAAACCGCCTCCGCACACCGTTATAGGCTTTCAACCCCTTGGCGATGGTATCAATTTTTAGTCCCATTTCCATTCCTACTGCGACGGCAGCCAGAGAATTCAACACATTATGTTCACCGGGAACATTCAGTGTAATTGTACCATTTTCCTGCCCATGAACATAGAGTGTATAAACCGTCTGGGATTCATTATAACAAATATTATCAGCACCTATGTCTGCATGTTCATTAAAACCATAGCTGATAATCGGACGCTTTATTTCAGGTAAAATTTCTTGTAAAGCTGGGGAATCTATGCAGGCGATCACAGCTCCATAAAAGGGTGCGGAATTGGCAAATTGTAAAAAGGCTTGTTGAAGATCATCAATATCATTATAACAATCCGTGTGTTCCAGATCAATATTCGTTATCACACTGATTGTAGGACGTAACGCCAGGAAACTGCGATCAAATTCATCTGCTTCCACCACGATAATATCACCGGCGCCAAGTTGGGTATTGGAATCAATGGTTTTAACCAATCCGCCCACCACAAGCGTCGGGTCTAAATGTCCCTCTGTTAATACGTTGCCTATCATGGAAGACGTTGTTGTTTTTCCATGGGTTCCGCCCACGCCAATGCTCGTTTCTTTAACAGCAATAAGTTCACCGAGCATTTCAGCGCGACGTATAACGGGAATATTCTTTTCATGAGCGGCGATGATTTCAGGATTATCATTTTGCACAGCGCTTGAATACACCAATACATCCGCATCGGTCAGATTAACTGCACTGTGACCCATGTGGATATCCGCACCGAGTCTGATCAATTTTTCAATAATAGTTGATTCATTGATGTCCGAACCACTGACATCAAAGCCAAGATTCATTAGCAATTCAGCTATACCGCTCATGCCGATTCCGCCAATACCGACAAAATGAACTTTTTTCACTTTACGGAACATTAAGCGCCGACTTTTTCTAAAATATGATCAACAATAACAGAAACAGCTTCCGGCTTTCCAAATGCTTTCGAGCTTTTAGACATCTTATTCAATGTGTGTTCGTTATTTAGTAAATTGTTTATCAAGACAGTTAAATTTTTTGAACTCATCTCTGATTCAGGAAGCATTTTGGCTGCGCCTTGTTCTTCTAAGGCTTTTGCATTGTGTGTTTGATGATCTGCTGCCGCTGAAGGGAGAGGGATAAGTACACTGGGAAGCCCGCATACCGTTATTTCGGCGATGGTTAATGCTCCGGCTCTGGATAAGGTTAGGTCTGCCAAGGCATAGGCACTTTTCATATCATCAATAAATGGTTTTATGCGAATAGATTCTGTTTCATGATGTTTTAATTGTTCATAATGGCTGGTTCCTGTCTGCCAAAGAACTTGAATATCATTCAGTTCATTGACCATATCCGAAACACACCGATTGATGGCAGCCGATCCTTGACTACCGCCAAAAATAAAGAGTGTCTTTTTATCATCCATTAAGTCAAATTGCTTAAGAGCTGTCATGCGATCCCCAGTAGCAATGTCTTTTCGAACCGGGTTTCCCGCCGGAATGACGTTTTTTTTTTAATATGTTTTTCCACTTCTTCATAAGCGGTAAATACCGTTTCTGCATTTTCGGCAAAATACCTCGTGGTCATTCCCGGATAAGAATTTTGCTCCTGAATGAAGTAAGGTATATTTTTACGACGAGCTATATAAAGTGGCAGGGCAGAGGCGTAACCGCCGGTTCCAATCACCGCATCTGGCTGGTATTCATCAACGAATGATTTGGTTTTTATTCTTGACATTAACAGCCGCCACGGAAGAAGCAGATTTATACTAATAGATGATACTGAAAAACCACGCTGCAGACCTCGAATGGGTAATAATGTATGTTTAAGATTGCTTTCAGGTAATTTTTCAGCTTCAATTCCGTACTTAGATCCAATATAATGGATGTCTGCGCCCGTTCGATCATTGAGTTCTTCTCCAATGGCCAGAGCCGGAAATAGATGACCACCGGTACCCCCACCGGCAATAATGAATTTTAATTTATCCATATATGCGTTTTCTCCAATCGGGATTACCGGAAATAGATCGTTTTGACAGGCTGATATTCAATAAAATACCCAAACTGGCCAAATGGACTACTACACTGGATCCGCCATAGGAAATAAGAGGCATGGCTAATCCAGTTGTGGGAACAAGATTGGTCACAACAGCCGCATTGATGAATGCATATAGAATTAAACTAAATGAGATTCCAAGAGCAAGAATAATGCCAAATGGTTCTGAACTTTCTTTGGCGATTTGGATGCCCCGTTGAAAAATGACAATAAATAACGTCAATACAAAAATAGTTCCAATAAGACCGGTTTCTTCACCAATAATGGCAAATATAAAATCTGTATGGGGGGTCGGGAGGAAAAGGTTTTTCCCCAAGCTGTTTCCAAGTCCCAACCCAAAAAAACCGCCGTTCGCTAAACTGATCAACGATTGATTAATTTGATATACATTCTCAATCCCAACACTTTCAGGATTTATAAAGGTCATGATACGGCGGCGCATATATTCCAAATTCAAAATAACCAGAGACATGGCAGATATAGATATTGCAGCTGTAGCCATCATATGCCGAAGCCTGGCGCCACCGAGGAATAACATAACAAATGAAATGAGCAAAATTATTGATGCAGTACTTAAGTCCGGTTGAATAACGATTAATACTACAACTGATCCGATAGCCATTATTACATTTAAATATCCGCCATAAAATTCTTTAATCTTTTCACGCTTATTGTGAATAAATGCAGAAATAAATATAATAAGTGACAAACGAGCCAAGTCTGATGTTTGTACTGAAATTGACCCTAGGTATAACCAGCGGGCAGGGGATGAATTTCCATCTATTATAAATAGAATTTTCGTTAATATTAATAAAAAGATAGAGACACCCAAGATGTGATACGCCCAGTCTTTCAATTTGCGATAATCAAACAACATAAAGAAAAACATAAATGACACTCCTACGAGTAATCGGATTAGATGGGCTTGTAAATAAAGCGTATCTGTCCTGTTGCCGGTTTCATCCAGGGATAAATTTGAGCTGGCGCTAAAGAGCATGACCGTACCAAAAACGCCGAGGATGATGATGCTGGTTAACAGAAATCGATCGTATTTCTTAACGATAATATTTAAATAACTCATCCGTGCACCTTCAAGCCTTGAACCAATTCTCTGAATGTATCTCCCCGTTCTTCAAAATTGGCGAATTGATCAAAACTGGCACAACCCGGAGATAATAAAACAACGTCCCCGGGTTGTGCATGGGAATGAGCGACCTCGACAGCGTTTTTGAGACTACCGCAAGAAGTGAGTCTCACCGCATCCTCTAACACCGATGCAATCGCTTTTTCAGACTCACCAATGGTGAGCGCTTCTTTCACTTTGTTGTGGGTATGCGGAGTTAGTGAACGAAAATCTCCGCCTTTATCCCGCCCGCCCAGAATGAGCAAAACAGGATTTTCAATACTGTCCAATGCCACTTTCACCGCATCGACATTTGTCGCCTTGGAATCATTAATATATGTGACACTATTTATTTCTCCAACATGTTCAAGTCGATGTGGGACTCCGCAAAAAGTTGACATGACCTGTGCAATTCTGGATGACGCAATGCCCAACAAGCTCGCCGAGGTAGAGGAACCAAGGTAGTTCGAAAGGTTATGCCTACCGGGCAAAGCGATTTTATCCAGATTGATCAGAGTGGCGTGCTCTTGATCATCAAAAATTTTAGTGGCGTTTAGTCGGAATAATAATCCGTCTATATCAGAACCTAAACTAAAGGGTATTGTCATCGCTTTTGCCGGCCCGATACGATTCGTCAGTAATGCATCATCTGCATTAAACACCAGAAAATCATCTTCAGTTTGATTAGACCACATATTCATTTTCGCTGATACGTAGTCATCCATATCTTTATATCTATTTAGATGATCCTGTGTCAGATTTAGGAATAAAGAAATATATGGCCTGAAATGGTTTATAAATTCCATTTGAAAGCTGGAAATTTCCAGTATATGAACTCGCTTTTCATCAGGTTGTGATAAATCATTCAGCACCACTTCAGAAAACGCATTTCCAACATTTCCGGATAGAATGGGATGGATGTCATCTGTTTTACACATTTCGTACAGCATGTGTGCAGTCGTCGTTTTGCCATTAGAGCCTGTAATCGCCAACAGTGGGGCATGTGTGAACCAGCTGGCAAATTCAATTTCACCCACAACAGGAATCTTTTTTGATTGAGCTTTCAGAATGATTTCAGATTCTTTTGGAACACCCGGTGAAATTACCCATAAGTCTGCTTCATACACTTTTTCGCTGTGACCACTGATTTCTCCCTGGATCCCTAATTTATTTAATTGGATCAATTCTTCTTTCGGTTCTCCTCGGTCACTGATGAAAACATTTGCCCCGAGTTCATGTGCCAGCTTTGCTGCAGCTACGCCGCTTCGCGCTAAGCCAATGATAGTAACATTTCTGTCTTTGATATTAATCGTATTTCTATTTGAAATATCCATCAGCGAATCTTAAACGTGGTCAATGAAAACATAGCTAATAACAAACCGATAATCCAGAACCGGATAACGACCTGAGATTCCGGCCATCCTTTTAGCTCAAAATGATGGTGGATTGGAGCCATTTTGAATAATCGTTTTCCTTCTCCGAATTGATTTTTTGTCCTGCGGAAGTATATCACTTGCATTATCACAGAAACGGCTTCCCATACAAAAACACCACCGATAATAAACAGTAATAATTCTTTTTTTAGTAAAATAGCCAATGTGCCCAAAGCAGCACCGGTCGATAACGAACCAACATCACCCATAAATACTTCCGCCGGGGAAGCATTAAACCATAAATATCCTAATAATGCACCGGTGATTGCAGCGGCGAAAATAGTTAATTCTCCTGCGCCGGGCAGGTAGATGATATTCAAATAACTGGAAAAGTCAACTCGCCCGCTTATGTATGCAATGCCAGCAAAAACTGTAAAACAAATGGCAAGCAAACCGGCGGCTAATCCGTCAAGTCCGTCCGTCAGATTGACCGCATTGGATGTACCTGTTATTACTAATATGATCGCCAAGGGGTAGAGGGTTCCGAAATCCAACTCAAGATTTTTGAAAAACGGTACACTCGTTATACTTTTAATATCGACAAATGCCGGATGATAAAATATCCAAATGCTGATAATGATTCCCAGCAATATTTGTCCAACCAGTTTGTAACGTACCACCAATCCTTTTTTCAATTTTTTAACGACTTTTAAATAATCATCTAAAAATCCGATAATTCCCATCCATATTAATGCGAGCATTACAATTTGAACATAAACATTCGACAAGTCTGCCAGCAGAAGGGTGGGGATTAAAACGGATCCAATAATCATTAATCCACCCATCGTTGGAGTTCCTTGTTTCTTCTGATGACTTTCGGGGCCTTCAATCCGTATTTCTTCACCAATTTGATAACGATGTAATAAGCGAATGATCCATGGGCCAATAACAAATGTAATTAATAATGCCAAAATGGCTGCCAGGGACGCACGGAATGTGATGTATTGAAAAACATTAAGGGGTGAGAATACATCACGCAAAGAATATAGGAGTTTGAATAACATTAGTTAGCTTCTAAATCCTCCAAGATTGATTCCATGGACATACCTCGTGACCCTTTTACCAATAATTTATCGCCTTCTTTAATCCATTCTTTCAATTCGCTCACTAATTCACCTTTAGAGGCAAAATGTTTATGAAAAATATTTGAATCAATCGCATTATCTGTTTCTCGTGTATTATCTCCTATCGTGAATACCGCATCTAAATTCATTTCGGAACAATGTTCGCCCACTTTTCGGTGATGAGATAATGATTCACCGCCAAGTTCAAACATATCCCCAAATACAAAAATTCTCCGGCCATTACCGCTGAAAGCTTTCAGATAATCAATGGCGGCCATTGTAGACGTAAGATTCGCATTATATGTGTCATCAATAATCGTGATATTATCTATCTGCTTCACTTCACAACGGCCTTGGGGCGATAGAAAAGATTGCACTTGAGTTTCAAACGTCTTCCAATCAATTCCCAAATGAATACATACAGCTGAAGCAGCGATGACATTCTTAATAAAGGAAAGATTGTGTGAGCCGGTGGCGATTTCCTGTGTATCAATCGTAACGGTAATTGAGCCGTTTTTTTCATGATGAATATCCGCTGGAAAATCACAATCCGGAGTGATACCATAAGAAATTCGTTCACCAACAACTTCTAATTCACGAATGAGATCATCCGCATTATTAACAAACGCAGTTCCCTCTGTCAATGATTTAAAAAGAGCCCCCTTCGTCTTGGCAACTTCAGCAATGGTGCCAAAGCCCTCCAAGTGCGCCGGAGTAATATTGGTAATCAGACCGAGGGTTGGTACTGCGATGGAACACAAATACGCAATATCGCCCGGCTGATTAGCGCCCATTTCTATTATTGAAATTGAATGATCATACGAGATCTGAAATAATGTTAAAGGTAATCCAATTGAAGTGTTGAAATTCCCTGTTGTAGCGTGAACATTTTCTCTGGTTGAAAAAATATGTTTTAACAATTCTTTTGTAGACGTTTTTCCGTTTGATCCGGTAATGCCAATCACCGGAATCTGAAACAGCTTACGATAGGACTTTGCTAATGAGCCCAATGTCCGTAAGGGGCTTTCTACAACAAATAAGTCCGTTCTATTTTTAACAGGAACTTCACGATCAGCCAGACATGCCACTGCACCATTTTCCATGGCTTGTTGTATAAACTGATGTCCGTCAGAACGCTCACCTTTTAGCGCAATATATAAATCACCCACCTGACATTCACGGCTGTCAGTCGAAATCCCGGTTATGGGAGACGCTGGACTTTTTCCAAACTGTTTAATTAGGAGAGTTGTAAATGCTTCCGGTTCAGCTATTTGTATTCTCACAAAATTCCTCAATGATTTCAATATCTGAATATGGGAGCCGGACGCCTTCAACTTCCTGATACGTTTCCCGACCTTTACCTAAAACGACCAATACATCATTCTTCTTCAAACGGTTCAATGCTGTTTTCAATGCATCACCTCGATCTGCAAAGACTTTAAAGTTTTGTGATGACAGACCGGTTAAAATATCTTTTACAATCCTTTCCTGGTTTTCATATCGAGGATTATCAGGCGTGATATAAAAGAAACGTGCATATTGCTCAACCAATCTGCCCATAATCGGTCGGTTAGATGCATATCTGTTTCCTCCACACCCAAACAATACAATCATTTTTCCATCATTTTTAACTAAATTATAAATCGTACTTAACACTTTTTCATATGCATCCGGAGTGTGGGCATAATCCACCACGATTTGAGCTCCATGGGTGGTTGTGAATTTTTCCATACGTCCGGAAACGATTTTACAGTTGTGTATACCTTTACTGATCGTATCCATGGGAAGCCCCATTGCAACGGTTGTTCCAACTGCTGATAAAATATTTTCTTTATTAAAATCGCCAATTAATGATGAATCAATTTGAATTTCGTGTTGTCCGGCTGATATAATTCCATTGATTCCTTTTAAGTTAGATTTGACGTTCTTGAAATAAATATCACTCTTATTTTCAGGAGAAAATTTTATAACCGGTGCGGTGCTTTTTTCAATTAATCGTTGTCCATATTCATCATTTGAATTGATAATCGCTGTCGCTGATAGCGGGAGGGATGTGAACAATTTCGCTTTTGCATGAAAATAATCTTCCATGGTACCGTGATAATCCAAATGTTCTGGAGATAGATTTGTAAAAACTGTCATATCAAATTCAACATCTGCGACTCGATACTGGTGGATGGCATGAGATGAAACTTCCATGACGACATGAGTAAAATCATCATCGGCAAGATCCCTTAAAAGTTTTTGAAGATTGATGGCATCCATCGTTGTCAGCGTCTTGCCTTGTTTATGACCTTCTGCAAGTACACCTAGGGTTCCTAATTGGGCTGTTTTACATCCAGCCTCATGCAAAATTGACGTAATAAGGGTTGCAGTACTTGTTTTACCGTTTGTTCCGGTAATGCCAATCACATATAATTCTTTTGACGGATGTCCATAATATTCTGCAGCGACATATGATGCTGCTTTTCGCGGGTTGGACACTTTTACTTGCGGTACGGGAAGTGTGCCGACGTCACGTCCATTAGTTATTACAGCTGAAGCTCCATTATCCAATGCCTCCGGGATGAAATCATGGCCGTCGACGATGGTTCCGTAAACAGCAATATAAAGATCACCTGGCTTAACATCTTTGGAATGTAATCGAATATTTTTAATGGGTGTCGCCGGGACATCCCCTTTTGCAGCGATGATTCCTTTAACAAGCTGATTTAGGGTTGCTTTCATTTTAATCCTATACTGCATATAGAACCATTAGCGACGATAGTTCCCGGTTTTGGGCTCTGCCATATCACTTTTCCGGAACCAGTGAAATTTGTATGCAATCCTAACTTTTTTAATAGTGTTCTGGCTTTTCTTAAGCTCATTCCGCGGACTTCTGGCATGGTGGGTTTTCCGTCAATTGTTTGCATAACATTAATTACCTGCATTTGGTTGGATAAAACCACTGGGTTGATTACTGCACCATCCAAGGTATGTGGGAGGGGGTGACTTTCTTGGACCCATAATGGGTCTTTTGTGATCGTCGGTGGTTTGAAGCGGCGTATGGAATCATCCATATTGATGATTCGTTCCATGACGCGGCGGAAGACGGGTGCAGCGCCGTAACCGCCCCAGTGGTATCCAATTCTAGGTTCGTCTAAAACGATAACGCATACGAGTTGAGGGTTTTTTGCCGGTAAAAAACCAACAAAGTTTGAAATAAATTTTTTGTTTGAATATTTACCGTCAATGAACTTTTGAGCGGTACCTGTTTTCCCGGCTACCGTCCAACCGTTGATAGCTGCTTTTGTACCGGTGCCTGTTTCAACAACTCTACAAAGAATATCCGCCAGTGTTCCCATAACATCTTTTGAAGATATTTTACGAATGACTTCTGGTTTTTCAGAATAAATTATCCTTCCGTCAGCAGATATAATTTGATTTACTAATCGTGGTTTCATTAAGAAACCGCCATTTGCAATTGCGGCATACGCCATGCCTAGCTGCAAAGTCGTTACTCCCACCTCATGGCCTAAAGAAACTTCGGCCAGAGATAATCTACTCCATTCATTTACACGCCTTAACGTACCGGAATGCTCTCCCGCTATAGAAATATTTGTCGGAGTTCCAAACCCTAAATCTCTGCTGTACTTATAAAGGCGTGAAGGCCCTAATGTTTCTGCGATTTTTATTACTCCGATATTGCTGGAATTTTCGATGATCTGAGGCAGGGTTAATAAGCCAAAGTTCTCCCAGTCTTTGATTTTTCTCCCGGCAAACACATAACTGCCATTTTCACAATTGAATTCCTGCCACAGAGAAACGGTATTTTGATCTAAAGCCCCCAGAGCTGTTACAATTTTATACGTTGACCCCGGTTCAAACTGATCTGTGACGACCTTGTTACGCTGCCAAGATAAGTCACCTCTCCCCGGATAGTTTGGATCAAAATCAGGAACCGTTGACATTGCCAAAATGGCGCCATTTTGAGGGTTAATAATTAATCCCATTGCAGATAATGCATCCGTTTTATCGACTTGTGCCGATAGTTCTTCCTGCAATATGGCCTGATAATCCAGATCCAATGTCAATTGAATATTGGCACCGTCAATTGGCGGCTTCATTGGGAAATTGGTTTTATAAATAGATTTCCCTTTTCCACTCATTTGTTTAATCACCCATCCGGGAGTCCCCGTTAAGAGATGATTGTATCTTTGCTCCAGTCCGGCAATTCCCATATCATCGATATTGACAAATCCCAATACTTGTGACGCAATGTTTTCATGGGGGTAATATCGCCGGGAGTCCCTTTCTATGATTAAGCCGTGGGGTTTATTAATCAATAAATCGGTACATTGCGATCGTTGGAGATTGCGCTCGAGGTAAACAAAACTTTTATCTGAATTTAATTTTTTAAGATAATCCTTAAAGTCTCGCCCTGTAGAAGCACTTAATTGTTCTGCTAATTCTTTTTTATTTTGAATCTTTGAAGGATGAACACCAAAAGAATAATGAATAATATTCCGCGTCAAAGGAGTGTTATTCCGATCAAAAATGTTTCCCCTCACCGGACGTAATGGTTCTTGTACACGTCCTTGCGCCAGTCCTTTCAAACTCAGCTCTTCACTATCAATTATTTGAATCTGGAATAATCGTACTGAAAGACCGACCCAACAGATGACAACAAGACCCGAAATAAATATCACACGGGATCGAAATTTTAGGTAGGTTTTAGTCAATCGAATACTCCACAAGCATTGGATCAACAAAAACGGTAATAGACTCTGGCTGAGCGACAACCATACCCAATTCTTTCCTGGCTACAGACGTAATTCGATCAACTCTATTCAACATTTCAATTTTATTTTTTATTTCTTTAACGGTATTGTTTAATTCAAAAAAAGTGGATTTTTGAATTTCTATCGCGACCATCGTTTCATCAATTTCTGTATATACCCATAAATAAATAATAAGTCCGCCAATGGAGAGAATCGTCACCAGAAAAAATGACAATGTTTGGAAAAAATCTTTGTGCTTACTGACAATTTTTAATTTACGTCTTTTCGTCATTATATCCTTTCTGCGGCGCGAAGTTTTGCACTCCGCGCGCGACTATTTTCAGTTTGTTCTTTTTGGGTAGGTGGAAGAGGTTTCTTTGTTATAATTGATACTAATTTATTTTTCGCGAGGTCTTTAAATGAATGTTTCACCATCCTGTCTTCTAATGAATGATAACTCAACACAACTATTCTGCCATGGGGCGCCAGGTAGTCAATAAAGCTGTTAAGAAAATGTTGTAAACGAGTTAATTCTTCATTGACAGCAATTCGAAGTGCCTGAAAAACTCTAGCCAACGATTTTCGGCGATGATTTGGGGGGGTACTTCTTCGAACAGCTTCATTTAAATCTGCAACCGTATTCATTGAATCCATTTTTTTAATGGCTCGCGCAATCCTTCTTGACAGACGCTCTTCACCGTAATTGTATAAAATATCAGCTAATGCCTTTTCCGGTGTGGAAGCGATGAGATTAGCCGCAGTTTGACCTGCAGACGTATCAAAACGCATATCTAAATCCCCATCTGTTTTGAAGGCAAATCCCCTGGATGGGGAATCCAATTGAAATGAAGATAGGCCGAGATCCAGTAGAATTCCGTTCACGACAGAGATTTTCTCAGATTGAAGAATTTTTGGAAATAAATCGTATGAGGCGTGGAGGCAGGAGAAGGCACAGCTGTGAGACAGTCGTTCATTACAAATTGCCAATGCCTTCTCGTCACGGTCAAGTCCGATCAACCTCCCTGAAGCCGAAAGGGTATTCAGTATATGCGTGGCGTGCCCGCCGAGACCGACAGTCCCGTCGAGATAAATTCCGTCCCGATCTGTGATGAGCAATTCCAAAACTTCGTGCACCATTACAGGAATGTGTTCCGGGCTCGATTCCTGCAATGAATTTTTGTTCATTATAAAATGATTTTGTCTGAAAGTTCATCGTAAGCCGACGAGTCCATTTCTGTTGTTTGTTTTTCAATTTTTTCTAATTCATCCGCGCTCCATATTTCAATTTTGTTGATCATACCTATAATCAACGCATCTTTATCCAGTTTTGCATAATCTAAAAGTTGAGATGAAAGAATAATACGGCCTTGTTTATCATATTTTACCGGTGAAGCATAACGTGCAGTTGCGCGAATAAATGATCTATTGATAGATGAAACAGCGGAAAGCTCTTTCAAATTGTCTTCGATAAACTGCCAGACCGTAAGAGGATAAACCCAGATACACGGATCCATTCCCCGAGTGATAACAAATGTATTGTTATTCTCTGGAGCAAGGCTTTGTCGAAATTTTGCAGGAATATTAACACGACCTTTCGCGTCAATTGTATAAGAATACTCTCCTGTAAAGGTATCTTGATTTATGGCCATACCCACTTAAGTTTGTTAAAGAATTACCCACGATTACCCACAATATATTTCACTCTACCCACTTATGTCAACTTATTTTATAATAAAAAGTAAAAAATATCCACAATTGTAGACGAGGGGGAAACTTCAACCGATGGTTGAAGTGAGGGGAGGACGTTATAGTAGTCTTTTAACTATCTTTGGGGAATATAGTGCTTAACCGTGACCGTGCTTGGGTCGGAAAAGAATTGAATATCTGCAGGATGAGAGTAATTACCCAGTTCGTCAACTTCTACACCATTAATGTAAAGAGTCGTTCCAGCAGTTTGATTCAATCGTACTTGAATGTACGAATCAAAAGCTAAGCTGTATTCTTCACCTGGTAGAAGAATACCGGATTGTTCGGCAGATGTATCTGCTCTCATGCTATACCAAATTCGTTCATTGGATATAATTTTCATTTTGTAAGGTGAAGTGACTGTCATCGCTACCGTTTGAGAAACTGCTTCCACATAATCGTTTGTTAGGATATCATCCGTTATGATTGCCGGATTATCAGCCAAAACAATTTCACCATTATTAACTAATGCTGCGCTATCTTCAGTGTTGATCTTTTTAATAATAAAAATGGCAAAGAGAAAAACAATTAACAGAACGACACCTTTGATCAAATCTTCCCTAATCTTTGATGGAGGGCGAGAAGATGAGGGTGATTTTATTTTTTCATCTTTTTGGTCATTACTTGATGTTTCTTCGGAAATAACTCTTTTCTTCGGAATTCTTTTTCCTTCTTTATTGGCTAGGTATATCTCCAATTGATGGAGAGCTTCATCCGGATTTCCGCCCAGTTCTATCACATATGCTTTTAAAAATAAAC
Source organism: Fidelibacterota bacterium (assembly GCA_022561485.1). Taxonomy (GTDB): domain Bacteria; phylum Fidelibacterota; class Marinisomatia; order Marinisomatales; family TCS55; genus JADFRD01. Next base: position 19,352 of record JADFRD010000011.1, read on the forward strand.
GTACATAAGGTAGTGGTAATACATCAAATTGACCTGATTCGAAGGCTTTTAAGTACTCGATATTGATTTTCGTTCTGGAGTGGATTTCATCCAGTTCAATATTTTGCGACAGCCTTTTTTCCTTTAGTTCTGTAAAGAATTCGTTCATAATGATTCAATGATGGGGGAGAAACTTAACCGACCGTATACTTCGTTATCAATATTTATTTGTTACAAATAAAAAAGAAAATAACGTTCCACCAGTTACCACTCACCAGTTACCAATCGTTTATAGTGGTTAAAAAATGCTGCTAATGGAAATCCCATCACGTTATAAAAACAACCATTTATTTTTTTTACATTGACCGAAAACCAATCCTGAATTCCATAACTACCGGCTTTATCTAATGGATTGTAAGTTTCAATATAATAAGATATAGTTCTATCTGTTAATTTAATAAACGTTACATCTGTTTTTTCAAAAAATGTATCACTGATTTCGTTATTAATATGGTTTAATGATACACCGGTATAAACAGAATGGGTACGGTCAGATAATGATTTTAACATGGCAAAACTCTCATTACTGTCTTTAGGTTTGCCAAGTATTTTTCCATCAAGCACAACGATGGTATCTGCACCGATCACTAAATGATCTGGGTATTTTCTTGCAATATCCAGAGATTTTTCTTTCGCATAATATTGAACAAATTCATCCGGTGATAGGTTGATTTGAAAATCTTCGTGTACGCTGCTTGGGTTTATATCAAAATGTAAATCGATCATTTCCAGCAGTTGTTTTCGTCTTGGAGACGATGAAGCAAGTATAATGGGGAATGGTTGCAAATTATTGCTCAAATTTAATTTTATTATCATCCCATAATGCTACTTCTATTTCCCAACCTGTAGGATCTTTAATATACCAGGCGAGGGATTTTGGCCAACGAATCGGACCCTCGTACATTACAACAATGTTTTCTCTTTCAATTGTTTTTTCCCATTCTTTCTGATTATCAATTCGAAGCCCAAAATGTGCTAAATAGTGAATGGATTTCTCTGCTGATTCAAATCGATTCAATAACACCAAATCCGGGTGTTCGTATATACACAGTAAAGCGCTCCCTTTTTGAATCACACCCCAAGGGTTTCCGTCCTGAACTCCCTTTTCAACAAGCATAAAATCAAATACTTTTTGATACCATTCTACAGTTTCTTTGAAATTGTGCACACTTAAGTTTAAATGATCCAATTGTGTTACGCTCATTTTACGCTCCCCGTTTATTGAAATTTTGCCAGTTTTTTAATGATGGAGATCGTTTGATGACCATCATTTGCTTTCAGTCGATATAAATATACACCGTTAGCCAATCGTTCACCATACGCATCACGACCATCCCAGTTAACATAATGATACCCACCGGAAAATGACTCTTCGGGTATACTCATAATCCGGCGACCGCCGAGGGTAAAAATGTCGATGCTGACATCAGCGTTTGATGTTAGTTCAAAAGCGAATTGCGTATTCGTTGCAAATGGATTTGGAAAATTCAATACATTATATAGCTGGAATGTTTGATTTTCTATCAGATACAATTTGATTTCTTTTTCAGTAGGATTATTGGCGTTATCCCACGCTTTTACATGAAGAGAAACTGTGGATTCACTTTCATCAAAGGGAAATTGTATTACACCAGTCGTTATACTGTTTTCATCGTAAATATATCGTGAAGACATATTTTTCTTTGCATCATCATTTATGTTTGTGACCATAATCTCATGCCCCACTTCCCCGGTGACGTTTATACCTAAAGGATCTGAAAGGCGAATGTATATCTTTTCATCTTTCTGTAAATGATCGTTATCTTGCAATAGTCGTCCCGTTTCAGTTTCAAATGAAATAATCGGACCTAGTAAATCAGAGACTGGTTCGCCACTTTTTAGATAAATATTATCCAGCATCCCCAATGCTTCAATCGGTGGATCTGTGTATAATTGAACATACACATTCAATCTGGCAGGTGTTGTTGAGTAAGATATATCTTTAGGGATTCTCAACTTTGCACTGAAATTGTTTTGTGTAATCGAAAACTGACCTTTAAATAAAGTGGGTCCCGGTAAAGAATATGACAATTCCTGTGTTTGTGAATTAATGACGTATTGTCTGGTAATATCTCGCTCGGCGTCTACAAGCCTGATGACTCCAATACCGGATGCGCCGGAAGGGGGTGTTTGTTCTCCAAAGACCCGGGCAGTATCCAACGAACTCAATGTGTCCGGTGATACACGAGTAATATTGACTACATTGTTTGGTATTGGCAGAGGCATGCCTGGGTCCCCGAAAAGATGAAATAATTCTCCATCGCTGTTTCCATCTTTCACTGACTGCAGCACCACACCGATTGGTGCGTCCGTTACGTCTAAATCCGGAAAAATAGCTTTAAATATTTTTATGATGTAAGCAGCATTTGATGAAACTCCGATAGCACGGCTGGTGGTAATAACAGCTGATGCACCTTCCATTGGTTGGCGGATCAATTCTTCCGCAAACGATTCTTTGTCAATAAAATCAAAATGTCCCCATGAACACGTTCCTGCAATCCAAACAGGCAGTTTCATATCCGTGTCTATTTGGCCAATATCACCCCGGTCCTGAACTAATAGTTTTTCCTGAGCCCACTGATGCTCTGATCCATGGCCGATATAATTAATGATGGCCGTTCCTTCCGTTAAAATATCGAATAACGCTTCTGTCGCATCCGGTTTAATGACACCATAAGAAGACGCATCGCTCACTTCTGGATATTCCAGCAAATATAATTTTTGAACTTCAATTCTTGGGGAAATCCAATTGGCAGTCGCTTCAGAATACAATGTATGGCTTTTCCCGGTGTTAACGGATCCACCCAGACCGCCATCTTCCGGACGAGCTCCATCGTCGGCAACTAAGGTGACTCGCTGCCGCCAGAAGCCCAAAACAGGATTTGTTTCATATTCAATGATTTTTTCGACAAAATCTTGAACTTCGCTAACACTTTTTGCAGGATAACGTCCGATCGCAAGATCAGGTATACGGCCGCTAAAGGCAGCCAGACGGTCGTCTACAGCCCTGTTTACATATTCACCTTTTATAATGGTGGGAACTTTAATATTCGATGCGCCGGTAATATTTCTGTAATCATAATCTGCATCACCCATGAACAAGACAAATTGTGGATTAGGTGTTGACCATTCTTCTTGCGTCCATTGAAGGAACCTGCGAATCGCAGTCGGGTCGGCATTGCCTCCGGAGAATTCATTGTATATTGTTTCGAGCGAAACGAACTTTGAACTTCCGCGATGATCGACCAACGGTTGGGAAACAGTTTCAAACTCTTTAGGACCAATAATAATATGATCTACCCCACTGTTATTGTTACGAAGTTGAGTGAATGTATGACCATTAATTATTTCCATATTTAGTATTGAACTGACATCATTATCCTGGAAGAGAATAAACCGTGCTAGGGTATCAATCGGCAAATCAACATTCATAGAGAAAATATTGTTGTTATTTTCAACATCTACCAGTTTTGGAGATGTAACATTCGTTATTTCCCAAACATTCGGTGTAGATGAACCTGAAAAATCAAAGGTAACAGAATTACCTTGAATGGGTGAATAAAATTCAAAAGGACTGTTCTCTATATTTAATCGTCTACCGTAACGGATTGTTGTGTAATCAAAATGAGGAAAGGAATAGCTTGAAGATGAATTATTATCCAGATAAATAAAATTCACTCCTTCATTTAATTCAGATCCGGAAATAGAAAATGATTTTGATTTCTGACTTAATCCAGAGAAAGAAATGACTTCTCTTTTTGTATCCCTGGAATTCAGATAAATATCAATGGCGTGATTTTTACTAATTGTAGAATTACCCATAACATATTCTATATCAGTAAAACTTCCTCTGACTGCAATTATGAAATCAACACTGACTGAAGATTTTATATCATTTATTTGGGGAATGACGGTGAAACTGGAGCCACGTCCAAAACCAGGTCCTGTCCAACTCAACCCACCCAAAAAAGGGTTGATAACATCATTTTCAATATGGATATAGGATATAGCGTAATCCAAAGATAAACTGGTGGAAGTTGGGCTGGAAATAGTTTCAATACGTTTTCCTGTAACAGAATTCTCATCTGGTATTAAAAGCCAATAATGATTATCTGTAAAATATATATTTTGATGATGGCTTATTGTTTCTCCGTCATGGTTAAAGCCATTCACGCCACGACCATAAAACATAAATAAATCATCATTATCAAGGGTACCGTTACTCTCTCCGGTCACACGCATTCCAATTTCAACAAGATTCTCCGGATTTTCGGAATAAGTAATCGTATTGATCACTGTTTTACTCCTGTCCCTGCCGAGGGCTGTCGAGGTAAATAACATAAACGAACGGGGGTCGCTATTTTGAATTGAATTATTCAACGCTGTTAGATCAGCGCCTGAAAAGGAATACATTTTATCTTCTTTCACAGAAAATTTTATCCACGTTCCTGAAGGTAAATCTGTAATCTTTTTATGTTTAGGCTTTTGGACATGAAACCAATTCTGTGCTTCATTCCAATTTAAAATTCGATTTTTTAGGAATACAGCTTGTGATTTATTCGCAGAAACCAGCATTTTACTTGAGGGAGATAATAAAATTTCAATTATATAATTCTGATAATAATATTCATTATTGATAGAGGGATTTATTTCAAGGGTCGCTGTCTCTAACCTGCGCACTTTTTGTTGATTGATCCACCGAACACCGACATCATCATTTTCGGTGATGACTGGGCTTTTTTGTTTATTCAATCCCCGAACATTCAAGGTGGGTAATTCTTTATTCGGAAGACCAATGAGAAGTGTAAATGGCTCCAGGTCTCCTTGAGTTTTTACGTCAAAGTTGAGATGAATAACAAGTTTTTCAACTGTGGAGTGATCGATTTGCCATTGGACACCTGCAATAATGAATGAGAACGAAAACAATATATAAAAGAGTCGCCTGAATAATTTCATATGAAAATTTACCATGTCTGTCCAGTATTGAATTTGAATTATGGTCGAGTAAATGCGTAAGTTTGTTTACTAAAATCGAACGTGAATTTAGCAGTTCAGTTCCAATTCTTTATTTAAAATAATTATTAGAGACCTTTGCAAATCAAATTGCACCAATTAAAAAGTTTAAAATTCGCCTGCTTTTCGTTCCTGCCCGCCCCTTTATTAGTATTTTTAAGGTGGCAGGCGGGGGAAAACTTATTAATAGCTGTGCTATTAATTGCCTTTCCCGCCTTAATCAGACAAATTTTAACTCTTTTTTCTTCGCACTCTATGTTTTGCATAGGTCTCTATTAGGATGTCCAATGTTTGATTTAGATATGATTAAAAATGTCTATGGTTCTATTGTAGAAAATATATCTATTGCTCAAGATGTTATTGATCGCCCCATGACTCTTTCAGAGAAAATTCTTTATACTCATTTATTTAATTATGATAATATCGAAAAATATATTCGGGGTGAATCTTATGTAGATTTCGCTCCGGATCGAGTCGCTATGCAGGATGCAACTGCACAAATGGCTCTTTTACAGTTTATGATGGCTGGTAAAGATAAAGTGGCTGTTCCGTCTACAGTACACTGCGATCACTTAATTCAGGCCAAGGAACATGCCAGCTTTGATCTGTCTCAAGCCATGGACATCAATCGTGAAGTTTATGATTTTCTTGAATCTGTATCGAATAAATACGGAATTGGTTTCTGGAAACCCGGAGCCGGGATTATCCATCAGGTTGTACTGGAAAACTATGCGTTTCCTGGTGGAATGATGATCGGAACAGACAGCCATACCGTAAACGCCGGTGGGCTGGGTATGATTGCCATTGGTGTCGGTGGTGCCGATGCAGTCGATGTGATGGCCGATATGCCCTGGGAATTAAAATTTCCTAAAATGATCGGTGTTAAACTAACGGGAGAAATGAGCGGTTGGACATCCGCAAAAGATGTCATTCTTAAACTGGCTGGAATTCTTACTGTGAAAGGTGGAACCGATGCAATTGTTGAATATTTTGGACCGGGTGCAGAAAAATTGTCATGTACCGGAAAAGGAACCATTTGCAATATGGGCGCTGAAATCGGCGCCACTACATCTATTTTTGCTTACGATAATCAGATGGCAAAATACCTGCGAGCAACGGGAAGAAGTGGTGTGGCTAACCTGGCAGATGGTATCGCTGAATACTTACGAGCCGATGATGAAGTTTATGAGAATCCTGATGACTATTTTGATCAGGTTATTGAAATTAAATTATCGGAATTAGAACCCCATTTAAATGGCCCATTTACGCCTGATCGAGCCACACCTATTTCTGAAATGGCAGCAGCAGCAGCAGAACATGGCTGGCCGACAAAAGTGGAAGTAGGGCTCATTGGTTCCTGCACCAATTCTTCTTATGAAGATATTTCTAGAGCTGCATCTATTGCAAAACAGGCTGTGGAAAAAGGATTAAAAACGAAAGCTGATTTCACCATTACTCCCGGTTCTGAACAAGTCCGTTTCACCATTGAAAGAGATGGATTCATTGATATATTTACGCAATTAGGTGCAAAGGTGTTTGCCAATGCCTGCGGACCTTGTATTGGTCAATGGGCAAGGCAAGGGTCTGAAAAAGAAGAAAAAAATACGATTGTCCATTCATTCAATCGGAATTTTGCGAAACGAGCCGATGGAAATCCCAATACACATGCGTTTGTTGCTTCACCCGAATTGGTAACCGCACTGGCCATTGCAGGTGATCTGACATTTAACCCTGCAAAGGATACTCTGATTAATGAAATGGGTGAAGAAGTCAAATTTAACCAGCCGGTTGGAGATGAATTACCACGAAATGGATTTGCGGTTGAAGATTTAGGTTATCAAGAGCCTGCAGGCGTTGGAAGTGGAATAGACGTAAAAATTGAACCGGATTCGGAACGATTACAATTACTCATGCCATTTGAACCGTGGGATGGAAAAAATATTTCCGGAATGAAACTGCTGATAAAGGCCAAAGGAAAATGTACAACAGACCACATTTCCATGGCGGGACCCTGGTTGAAATTCCGAGGTCATCTAGACAATATTTCAAATAATATGCTTACAGGTGCAATGAATTTCTTTAATGAAAAAACGAACAGTGTTAAAAATCAACTGACCGGAGAATATGGTCCCGTTCCGGATGTTCAAAGAGCGTATAAATCGGAAAATATTCCGACGATTGTTGTGGGTGATGAGAATTATGGTGAAGGATCATCGAGAGAGCATGCAGCGATGGAACCAAGACATTTGGGCGTTCGTGTTGTTTTGGTTCGTTCTTTTGCACGCATTCACGAGACAAATTTGAAAAAACAGGGTATGTTAGCTTTAACATTCGCCGATAAAACTGACTATGATAAAATCCGGGAAAATGACATATTTGACTTTGTGGATCTGGATGTGTTTTCTCCTGGAAAACGACTCACATTAACCATTACACACGACGATGGATCTTTCGATTCCATTTCGTGTAATCATACATATAACCAAACTCAAATTAATTGGTTTAACGCTGGATCAGCTCTGAATTTGATCCGTGCGCAAAACAACTGATTTAAAGATGAAAGTACTCGTATCTGATCCAATTTTGGAAATCGGACTATCCGTCCTGAAAGACGCAGGATTTGAAGTAAAATATTTACCTGATGCTAGTTCCGAAGAAAAGGCAGAAGCTTGTAAAGATGTTGCAGGTTGGGTGGTACGCAGCGGAACGAAAGCAACGGCTGATATGATAGATTCGGCGAAACAATTGCAGGTTATTTGTCGTGCCGGCGTTGGTGTAGACAACATCGATATTCCCGCAGCAACACGAAAAGGTATTGTGGTCATGAATACACCTGATGTAAATACATTCTCAGCAGCTGAACATACCGTTGCCATGATGTTGGCCCTTTCCAGAAATATACCGATGGGTCACAGTAGTATTATGAGAGGAGAATGGAATCGAAATGCGTTTGTGGGTTCAGAGTTGCGGAATAAAACATTGGGAGTTGTCGGCCTTGGCAAGATCGGCCGGGAAGTTATTCAACGGTGTCGTTCATTTGAAATGAATATTCTTGGTTTTGACCCATATGTCAGTCAGGATATTTTCAATGAAGAAGAAGTCAAAATTGTGGAACTGGACCAGTTGACAAAAGAAGCAGATTTTATCACGTTACATGTTCCATTGACAGATTCCACCAAGAATCTTTTTGATTATGAACGCTTATGTGCAATGAAACCAAATGCACGAATTATCAATGTTGCCAGAGGCGGTGTGATTGATGAAGCTGGATTAGCAAAAGCACTGAACGAAGATAAAATTGCCGGTGCGGCAATCGATGTGTTTTCCTCAGAACCGATTGATAAATCTAATCCACTTGTCCATGCAAAAAATATTGTTTTAACACCACACCTTGGCGCGTCTACAACAGAAGCAAAAGAAGGGGCTTCTATAGCGGTATGTGAACAAGTGCGGGACTATTTACTGCACGAAACATTGACCAATGCCGTCAATTAAATCATGTTGAATTTTTCAAAGCTGAACGAAATTAAATCGCTTTAGGATTTGTCTGATATTATGGCAATCTGCCAGGTTACCCTGGATCGCACGTGATTATTAAAGTCCTTATTAGATGTCCGTGAAACATGGATGAGGCGAAACAGGCCGCTCTGGCATTTTTAAAAGATCTATTGGCTAACTGTTTTCCTGAAATTGTTTCGTTGCAGCAAATCAAATGCTGACCATGTTCTCATCCAACCAAACTGAAACGCCCGATCCAATTATAATCGCCGGTGCCGGCATCGCCGGACTGACTGCTGCGATTAATTTAAAGAAGGCTGGAAGAAATGTTGTTGTCCATGAAAAACAATCAGCAATTGGTTTAAGCAGGCACGGCGATTATGAAGGTCTTGAAAACTGGATTTTTGAAGAGGAAATGCATGATTATTTTTCTGATCATGGATTCCAATTTGGAAAGATTGATGCACACCCGATTTTTCATTTTCAGATCCATTTTAGTATAAAAGAACCGGTTAAAGTTCATTCGGCGAAACCATTATTTTATTTGGTAAAACGAGGATCAAAACCTGATTGTTTAGACAAGCAACTTTATGAACAATGTATTTCAGCAGGTGTGCGATTTGAATTTGGTTCTTCTGCACACGGTGATTTTCATATAGACAGCACAGGATCAAAGAAAGCTGCAGCATTTATAAAAGGAATCAATTTTCAAACAAATCTTGAGGATCAGGTTCATTTATTGCTGGGAACAGATTTTTCGCCAAAGGGTTATGCATATATGATTATTTTGAATGGAAACGCAACCATCGCAGCAGCATATAAAAAAATGAAAAATGTAAACAAAGACCCTCTAAAACAGACAATAGAGTTTTTTCAAAATAAAGGGTTCGAAATTCCTAGCGTTGACGTTTTCGGTAGCCGGGGAAGTTTTACGATTCCCATGGGAAAGAAATTCAAGCACCCCTATCAAATTGGGGAAGCAGGTGGGTTTCAGGACTATTTATTCGGCTTTGGAATGCGTATAGCCATGGCTTCAGGACTGGCAGCAGCAAAACGATTAGCTGGAGAAACCGATGATGCGAAAAGAATTCTCCGTTCATTGAATAGAAAATGTAAAATTTCTTTTGTAAATAGAATACTCTATGAGCGATTAACTGATCAACAAATGGCAAAGATTGCAGAATCATTTTCCCACTCAAATCAACCATTAGCCATTTTAGCGCATGCATATAAATGGAATTATAAAAATATTATACGTTGGAGTAAATTGAAGGATCAATATGAAATTCGCCCTGCTTAGAAGTGTGCAGGTATTTGCAATGCTGATTTTATTGTCCGGGCTTTATGTTGGCATCAGAGACAATAATGTCATGTTAGAATTGAATGCGCTGATTATTGCAGCAGGGATTTTTTATGCTGTAAATATGATAATTAAAAAAAGCAATTAATTGATTAACTTTAAACAAACTTATGAATCCATTTATTATTAATTGAATTGAGGTATTTTATGACAAAACTTTGGGAAGATTTAAAGAAAAACATGAAAGAATGGGGTTCCGTCGCAGTTGAAAAGGCAGAAGAGGTCAGCAAAATTGCTGTTGCTAAAACAGAGGAACTTACCAAAATCAGTAAAATCAAGATTGAAATCCATCAACTGCAACGCGACCAAGTAAAAACATATGAAAATTTAGGACGACTGGTCGCCTATCACGCCAAAGAAGAGAATATGGTCAATTTCACCGGAAATAAGGAATTTTATCTGTCTTTACAGAAATTGGATGAAATTCAAGCAAAGATTGATGATAAGGAAAAGGACATTGGAAGCGTAAAAGAAGTATTTAATATAAAAGAAAATGAAATAGCATCTGTCTCACCTAGACAAAAGGAAGAAACAGAAACAGAAGAAAAGATTGAATCTAAAGAAGAGGTGAAGGATGAAACATCAACTTCAAAGTCGAAATCGAATTGACAAAATCTCCTCTTTCCAACCGGCGCAAAGCTCTTGAACTTTATTTAAAAGAAATCAAAAAACTTGAACCTCTTACACCAGAAGAAGAAGTTCAATATGCCAAAGGCGCCCGGGAAGGGGATCATGAAGCCTTTCAAAAACTGGTTACCCATAATTTACGATTTGTTGTTGCCATAGCAAAAAAATTCCAAGGACAGGGTGTTCCCTTTGAAGATCTGATTAATGAAGGAAATCTTGGTCTTATAAAAGCAGTCAATAAATTTGATGAAACACGGGGATTTAAATTCATTTCTTATGCCGTATGGTGGATCAGTCAACAAATACGAAATGCCATTCATAAAACTGGACGTACGATTCGACTTCCTGCACATATAACTGAATCTATGGGCAAATTGTATCGCCAATCCCTTGAACTGGAGCAGGAATTTGAACGTGAGCCTTCTACAAAAGAATTAGCGGAAATATCTCAGACAACGATAAAATGGATTGAAGACCTGGTGAAAGTCTACAGCGGCCCTCTTTCCCTGGAAGACAGCACCAATGAAGACAAGCCGCTGATTGAATATTTGATATCAAAAGATCCCCGACCTGAAATGCAGTTGATGAAGGAATCATTGAAAAAAGAAATTTTAAATATGATGAGTTCATTGAGAGAGAGGGAGGCATTTGTTTTATCGGAATATTTTGGACTGGGTGAAGATGACCCTAAAACACTGGAACAGATTGGAAAAGAAATGAATTTATCCAGTGAGAGAATTCGGCAATTAAAGGAACGAGCATTACAGCGATTACGGAAATCCACTCAGTCTCATCTATTAAAATTGTATTTAGGTTAACATTTGGTTTATATAGGTTCAGAATCTTAAAATACATGCACTTATTAGCATTTTTTACCCATGTTTAGTCATAAAAAGAGAAGTCAGAAACATTATATCATTATTTCAACTGATGACAGAGGTGTACGTCAACTCAACGTAACTCGTCACCGCGTTTTCACCTTGATGTCATTAGCTATCGTTGTATTATCAGCTATTTTCTTCTTTAGTGCTGATACATTAACAAATATTCTATATAAATCAAAAATTGAAAAAATTAAGCATCACTATTTTACATTATCTACGACTCTAGTTGATTTGCAAAATCAGATGAGTAAAATATCAATGACTATTGAAGCTATAGAAGAAAAAGATATTGCAATTCGTACGTATGCTGATATGCCCGTTTTTGACCAGGATATCAAAAAACTGGGTATCGGTGGTGTAAGACTTGCTGACAATACAAGTATAGAAGATGAATTCACCGATCGCTTAAAATCACTCGAAATGGATGTGGATGCCCTCACAAGAAAAGTAAAATTAGAATTGTACAGCTATACCAATATATTTGATAAAGTAACTCAAAATATAGATGTGATCCATTCCATTCCATCTATTCGTCCTATTGAGAGCGGATATTTAAATTCCAGTTTTGGATACCGTAAAGATCCGATGAATGGCAAAGTTCGTTTTCATTATGGACAGGATATCACAGTCAATAGAGGCGAAATAGTGTTGGCTCCAGCGAATGGAACTATTAAAGAAGCTCGTAATATAGGTGGGTATGGTAAAGTGATCAAGATTGATCATGGCCATGGTTATACCACGTTGTATGCTCATTTATCAAAAATACATGTAAAAAAAGGTCAGAAAATAAAGCGGGGTGAAAAAATTGGCCTGTCTGGTAATACCGGAAGATCTACAGCGCCGCATCTCCATTATGAAGTCCATCATTATGGCACACCACAAAATCCCCTGGATTATTTTTTCACTGGTTATCTCAAATAAACTGAATCTTTTTTTCGATTCAGTTTATTATCCACATGTTTAAATCGTATTTCATAGAAACATATGGCTGCCAGATGAATGTTGCCGATTCTGAATTGGTTGAAGGGTTATTGCAAAAAGAAGGATTAAGACATACTGATAAAATGGAGGATGCTGATTTTATTTTCGTCAATACATGTGCCATTAGAGAACATGCTGAAGAAAAAGTTCATTCGCAGCTTGGCCGTTATTATCGAATAAAAAAGCAAAAACCGGATACCATTATTGGTGTTTTGGGATGCATGGCTCAACATTTGAAAAATGACATTCTTGAAAATAAACCCTATGTGGATATTGTTCTCGGACCGGATTCATACAGAAAATTACCTGAAATTATTAGAAATAGAGTAAATGAAACTAACAATATAGTTGATACAACGTTATCAAGGTTTGAAGTGTATGACGATCTTTTCCCGAGTCGAAATGAGGGTATCAATGCCTGGATTTCAATCATGCGAGGATGTGATAAATTCTGTACATTTTGTATTGTACCTTTCACCAGAGGACGTGAGCGGAGCAGGAGTGTTAAGAGTATTATAAGTGAAGTAAAACAAGCGGTGTCAGAGGGATTTGTAGAAATTACACTCCTTGGACAAAATGTAAATTCATATTCTCATGGGAATGATGGATTTCCGGTATTGCTTGAAGCGGTTGCTGATATAGATGGCGTTAAAAGAATCCGTTATACTTCACCCCATCCCCAGGACATTAACGAAGAATTGTTGGATGTGATGGCATCACATGACACTATTTGTAATTATGTTCACTTGCCTTTGCAAGCCGGTAATAATCGAATACTCAAGCGAATGAATAGAACGTATTCAAAAGAGCATTTTACTGAATTGGCAAACTTGATTCGTAAAAAATTACCCAATGTGGGAATTAGTACAGATATTATTGTTGGATTTCCGGGAGAAACTGAAGCTGAATTTGAAGAAACACTGGGCGTGATGGAAAAAGTGAAATTCGATTCTGCGTTTACATTTAAATATTCTCTCCGGCCCGGAACAAAAGCAGCCGAATTCAGTGACTACTTACCGGAAGAAGTCAAACAAACCCGATTGGAAAACGTGATTGAATTGCAGAAAAAACACACTCTGGAACGTAATTTAGATTTCGTAAATAATGTGGAAACGGTGTTAGTGGAAAAAGAAAGTAAACGGTCATCAAGCCACTGGGCAGGGCGTACAGATTCAAACAAATGGGTTATTTTTGAAAAAGGCACTGTGAATATAAAAGATTTTGTTCCAGTTTTGATTACTGCAGCAAAAGGCATTAGCTTACATGGAGAATTAGTACAAAAAGAAGAAGCTATAATTATATGAAACTTGTAAAAATATTCATCACCCTTGCTTCGTTGATTTTGGTCCTCCTATTTTTATTACAAAATACTAATGCTGTGAATATCGATCTAATTTTTGCCAAATATGATAATGTTAGTGTTTCATTTATAATGGTAGGAGCTTTGGCAGTGGGAATTTTAATTGGCTATGGAGTTGCTGTCGCTAACATCTTGTCAACTAAAGCTGAAATACGTTCGTTGAGAACTCAAAATCGCAGACTATCTGATGAATTGAACGATCTGCGAAATGTGGCGATTGATGAAGGGATCTATGATTTGGATGACGGAGACGAATAGTATTGAATACACCGTTTTTAATCGCTGTCGTTGTTTTGATAGCCGCAGGCATAGCTGCCGCAGTTTTTTACCGTCCTAAAAAGCCTCGTCGCTTCGAATCCCTATATACAGATGCGTTAAATGCGATTGTTCACGGCGATACTAAAACAGCATTAAGACTTCTACACGAAGTTGTAAAACACGATACCAACCATATAAATGCCTATCTGCAAATGGGAGAAATTCTTCGGGCAGAAGGGCATCCTCATCAAGCGATAAAAATTCACCAGTCGTTAACCGTACGTCCCAATTTGGAAAATCAACTTCAGATTGATATTCACCGTTCCTTAGCTTTGGATTATCTGCAAGTAAAAAATTTTGTGAAAGCAAAAAATGAAGCTGAGTATATTTTAAAAATCGAAAAGAAGAATATTTGGGCATTGGAATTTTTATTAGATATTGCTGAACAACAACATGATTGGGTCCATGCTGCGATCGTGGCAAAAGATATTCAAAAAATCACTCAGGAAAAAGACCCAAGTAGTTTGGCGAAATTTCAGGTGTTTGAAGGGTTGGATCAATTAGATAAAAATGATCGTGAACGTGCTAAAAAATGTTTTGTTAAAGCAATTGAGATTGATAGTAAATACGGACTGGCTCATGAACGTTTGGGTGACTTTTATGCTGATGACCGAGATTTAATTAAAGCCATTGATCACTGGAGAAAATTTGCGTATCTGGATGTGAAAAACGCATCCAATGTTTTTTCTAAAATGGAAACTGCATTATATGATTTAGGTCGTTATGGTGAAGTGGAAAAATTTTATAAAAGATTATTGGATGAAAACCCAGGTCATCTGGATGCGTTAGCCAGAATGGCTAATGTGCTTGAAGAAAAAGGTGATCGACAGCAGGCGTTGGTTTTGGTAGATAAAGCATTGAAGCAATTTGAAGATTCTGTGCACACACGATTAATGAAATTAAAATTAAGCTTAATTGATTCTCCCCCTCATGAATTATCCAGACAGGTTGATAAAATTATTGATCTCGTTACCGAAAATAAAGAGAGATGATCATTTGCATGAAACTGTTTTTGATTTTTTTTCTTTTTGGTGCATTAAGCTTTGGGCAATCATTTGATTCGTATTTCCAGCTGTTGGAAGACGGCAGAATACAAGAAGTCAAAGATCAACTTCCTGAATTAAAATCGAAATATCCATACGATCCGTCTATAACTTATTTGCAGTTGTTGATGAATGACGATGGTGATTCAACTCTGGTTCAGTTTAAGCGATACCTGATTCAATACCCAAACAGCGAGCACGCAGATGATGCTGAAATGAAAATAGGCGAATACCTGTATTCCCGCGGTTTATATGGACAATCCAGTCAACAGTTAAAAAAAATTCCATTAAAATATGATAAAAGTGAACATATCCAAAGAGCATTTGATCTTATGTTATCGAGTTTTGATGCAACAGGAGAATCGGACAGTGTTCAATATTATCTGGCAAAATTTAAATCGAAATATCCTCGATTACAGGTTAAGCAATATAACATTGATATGAGAATTACTGAATTGAAGCCGGGTAAAAAATCTAACAAAAAAGTTACAGCAAAAATTATAGATCCAAATTCTCATCCCTGGGTGGTCCAATTAGGAGCTTTTGGAAAATATGCAAATGCAAAGCGGTTAAAAAGTATTATAGCAGGAGCAGGATACCCAATAGAGATTGTTGAAGTGATGTCAAATGGAAAACGATTACATGCGGTTAGGGTGGTTCGATTTAGTTCAAAAAGTGAAGCTGGAAAAATAGGAAAAGAGATTAAATCAAAATATGGCGTTAATTTCCGAGTATTAAAACGTCCGTAACATTTTGGGAATGATTAGGAGGCTGGTGCCCCTCGCGGTCTTCAAAACCGTTGTCCCCGCCATATAAACGGGGAGCTGTGTTCGATTCGCAGGCGTTCCCGCTAAAATCGGTAATCGTTTTTCGGTTACGATGGCTGTATTTTTTGCAGTTTTCAAGGGGGCAACTGTACTCACGTTGTACCCACAAATAAAAAGCGGTGTTTATCAAAAACTGGTATTCAATTAGCAGCCTGCCGTTCGAAGTCCCAAAGGGATGTAGATGGGGCGTTCCCGCAAGATTTATTAAGTCTGTAAATGATGTAATACACAGACATAACGTATAATTGTAATTATTTTCGATCGTACTATTACTTTCTGTAACATCACCCATGGGGCTAATATAGTCAGTTATAGTCTGTATTGTGGCGCTCATCCGACGCCCGGCATTTCCAATAACAAATCGATTTTGGGCCGATCAAGCCATCTGTCAACGACACGCACACTATACAGCAAAACATAATATCAAGACAACTCAACGCCTAATAAGTAACAATAAAATATATAAATAATAAAATATCCGATATAATTTAGAAATATTAATAATATTTTTTCAATATATATAAAATACTTGATTTATTAAAACTTCTACTTTATAATCTCGAACATATTCACTGTTAAAAATGTAAACTAGTGGGAGTCAAAGATGAACCGTCAATCATTAATGTCATTATTCGTAGTTTTGGGAATATTCTTCGGATGCGAGGATACAATCAACCACCAGCAAGAACCACTTACCTATCATGGTATAGAGGTTTTAGAAACAACCCCATCATTCATCCTTCCGGGAAATAGAGTTTTAGCCAAAGGTTCAGCCCCAAATGCACAAATTGAAGCTAACCCGCCTTATGGGACTGTGTATGGACGTGAAAGCGATACCATGAATGTTTATCTGGCCATCGGGGGTGAATTGCTTCCTGAGGGTTCCTGGACAGACCAGATATATGAGGATTTTTATGGGACAACATTGTTTAGTAATTCCGTTATTTCATTTGAAAGCCCAGCAACGATTATAATAACTGGTGCAGCCCAATGTAAGTATTTAAACGTTGATGACCGGTGGGTACCCATTCGCGGAGATGCTACTGTTACCGCGAAGGCAGTATCTACAGGCCCAAGCGGCACATCTACCATTACGACAGATTCAAAAATGCTCATGGGCCATGGTGGAGATAATGGATAACGTGAACATAAATCCAAAAGAGAGATTAAATATTGTTGATCAGGAGCAAAAAGAGTTTTTTCTTGATTACCTGAACCAGGCAGGGTTTTTTAACCTGGAAGAGCTGCACCCTTTATATAAACAGTCTAGCCCGGAACAGATTGATGATATCCGTTTAAAAGTGGTTATGATGGCCGGAATTGGGAAAAACCTCTCCTTGGAAGGGGATTTTATTGAAGCAAAGCGGTCATTGGATGCTGCTCAGGAAATTGCAGAAAAAAACCTGGATACAATTAAAGAGGATTGCTTGGCCTTTATTTACTATGAACATGGGTTATTTTATTCGATAGTAGGGGATTATTTAAATGCAAAGAGATATGTCATTCTAGCGAAGACCCATGCTGTATCAAAAAATCTCGAATTATTAATCGACTTCCAGATTGAATTTTTCAATGCTCATAAATCAAGCCATGTAGACGTTCAAGGATTATTGCCGTTTTTGAATGAATTCCAGACACGGAATATGCATTATATGGAAGTGATGGTTTTGGTTCGGCTGGGAATTATCTATGAAGGAAGGAAAGATTGGAAAAATGCCGATTACTACTTCCGCGAAGGATTGAAGATTGCCAAAGAAAAAAATATCTACTACCTGATGGATATGATTCATAATTCCATTGGCTTTACCCATGCCAATAAGGGTGAATATAATCAAGCATTAAATGTACTGAATTCTGCTCTTGAGGATGTAAAAAGTTATTATTATAGAACCCTCATGATGGAAAATATTGGCTATGTATATTATCAGAAACTGGATTATAAGGCAGCATCCGTTCATTACCTTGAAGCATATAATTACGCCAAAGCCCATAATGTAATTTCTCAACTTCCCGAGGAATGTTTATTTTTAGGTGACTGTTACAAGCAAATGGGAAATGTGCAACAAGCTCTATTGTATTATAAACTGGGTTATGACCATGCATTCCATCAGATAGTGGAAGGATTTGGTTTGAATGGATATAGAAAAAAGGCCATGACAACTTATCAAACCTATCTTGAAAGAATGATTTATAGAAAATTTGATGGACAATCCTTGGAGAATCCGTTTGAATTTTCTCTTGGAAAAGAATGGCGTGAAATTCGGAATCTGTTTCAATATCATCTTATTATGCACCATAAGGAAAAATCGTTTTCGAGGGATTTGTTTTTAACCAGGCTGGAGATGAAATCATCTACCTATTACACCCTCCAGAGCAAATTAAAAAAACAAGGATTTCAAATTCCCGGAATTAAGGAGGTGAATGTATCTATCCCTGATGATGTGGTTATTGAGACTTTGAATCTTTATATCCGGAATAATCTTGAGCAATTAAACTGGGTAGAATCCAATATGCTGTTTGAAAAGGACATCTTTTCGTATCTATACCGGCAATATGGCTTTCAGAAAAATAGGCTGGGTGCAGCATTGAATTTAAGCCAGCCCATTATCAGAGCGAAAACGGATGCAGCTGTATATGCTTACGAGCCGGGTTTAAACAGATAGATGGAGAGCTAAAATAATAGTAGGTTTATTAATATTTACACATTTTAAATGGAGGGTGTTCTTATTTATATCCCTTTATTTCATTTGTGTATTTTACCTGCAGTAATCTTTCAGATTCCAATAATCAGTTATGAAATGGTTACAGACACCATGAAAATTTTGATCGTAGAAGATAATCTTCCGAACATGACCTATGCCCAATTTCTATTAAAGAAACTTGGATATGAGTTCATATCGGCATTCTCAGGTGAGGAGGCATTGGAAATGTTGAAAACACAGAATGTGGATTATATGCTGATCGATATCAACTTAGGAGAAGGTATATCCGGGTTGGAGTTCCTCAAAGCAGTCAGGAAGAAAAAATGTTTAAATAATGTTCCGGCCATTGCAGTGACGGCGTACGCCATGAATGGAGATAAAGATAAATTCATCAATGAGGGTTTTGATGATTATTTGCCCAAGCCGTATACGTTTAATGATTTTAAAAAGGTATTACAGAAGAACATGGTATCACAACTGGAATGGTGATAATTCAATAAAAAAGTTTACAGGCATTTAGACAACCTTTTAACTTTTGCAAGTTGAAAGGTATCAAAATGAAACGATTGATAAAACCACTCACCAGTAGCAATCCTTTTTCCATATTCCTTGTCCTAATCTTACTCTTTGTCCACCTCGCCTGCCCCGACCCGCCATAAGATGTTGACTGCAGCGCTTCCATGACTTCATTAACTGTCCATCAATTATTGGATCACCTGAAAGTGAAGAAATCCCTTAATCGGCCAAGGGTGAGCAATGACAATCCCTATTCGGAAAGTCAGTTTAAAACATTGAAATATCGACCGGAGTTCCCGGAGCGATTTGGCTCAATCCAGGATGCACGGAATTACTGTGGAGACTTTTTTAAGTGGTACAATGAAGACCATTATCATTCCGGATTAAATTACCTGAGCCCGCACAGTGTGCATTACGGCAAAGCCGATCATCTTATTAACCAAAGACAGAAGATAATGAATGAGGTTTTTAAACAATACCCTGGGAGATTTAAAAATGGTATCCCAAAAATATCTGGAATCCCGGGAAAGGTTTGGATCAACAAACCGGAAAAAATAAATGATTAACTACAATCATGTCCAAAAAGTCTTGACACATAGC
>JADFRD010000151.1 GCA_022561485.1 Fidelibacterota bacterium
CTGATTAAGTATGAACTTCGTCATGCTGGTGAATACCAGCATCCAGTAAGTTATTGTTTTGACTAGATTCTGGCATGCGCCAGAATGACGACTTAATGTATTTTGGGACTTGATCAGAGATTCCTTAGTGGTTTGCGAAAGAAAATCAAAAAAATGAGGTTGGGGCTGGAGGGAGAAAAAGTAGTAGGTCAGGAATTGGAAAAACTAAGAACACAAGGCTGTATGGTTTTTCATGATATTGTCGGAGAAAATTTTAATATTGATCATGTGGTTATCTCTGACAAAGGTATATTCCTTATAGAGACAAAAACATATTCAAAACCAAATCTTGTAAATCCAAAAGTCAACTATAAAAACGGCAAACTTGTAATTGATGGTTTAGGAGATATGTCGAAAATTATCAATCAGGTTAAAGCATCTAGCACTTGGTTGAAAAGAACTCTAGAAGAATCAACCGGTAAAATATTTTTAATTAAACCTGTAATTCTTTTTCCTGGTTGGTATGTTAATTCTCCAGAAGATTCAGAAATTTGGGTTCTGGAGCCTAAGCAATTTCCCTATTATTTAAGTAAGAAAAAAGAAATTGTATCTCGGGAAGATAAGAAGTTGGCAGCGTTTCATTTGAGCCGTTACATAAGAGCTTTGTAGAGAGCTTTACAATTTCCCAATAATTGGCAATCCTTTTGGTGTCGTTGAGTCACATAGCAGATGAATCAGATATGAACCACCAATCGCCATACCTGCAATGCGCAATATTTTTTCGAGTTCATCTTCGGTTTCCCATTCATACAGTCTAAATATTCCATAACCTACTAGTCCAGCAAAACCAAGGCTATGAAAAAACTGACGGTGATTAGGATGAAAGGCAGGCTCGATAATGTCGGGTAATTTTGCAGTCTTTGCAGCTAATCCACCTAAAACGAATGGCTTCCAGGATACTTCGCCACTCTCCAAATATTCTCGTGTTGCTGTAAAAGCAAAAATACCCAAGCCAGAAGCTGCTATATGCGTAGGTCCATTAGACATAATCAGGTCCTCATTTCCCTTGCTTATTATGCTTAGGCTGACTACGGGAGATGATCCGACTTTCAGTTTTACGGGCTTCTGCAATACTATTCATTTGTTGAATTTGGACTTTTGCCCCTGGTACAGAATCTTTTGAACCAAGGAGATGTTCAGCAATCCGCTCTTGGACTCGGCCACGTTTTGCGATTCCAGTGTAATTATTTTTGCCACCTTCAGTCTGAATCTTGTAGACGACAGGTTTGTCATCCGGTAAGTTATTGATGCCATTTTTATTAAATTTTGTCGTTTTAGTGCTCACAACATAACGCCTTGATAAATAAGGATTAAAACATTTGACATCATAGCTGCCGATGTCTATAGTTTACAAATAATAGCATATATTAATATTTTGTAAACCGGAGAAAATCTTATGATAGGGAATCGAATCAAGCAGGCACGTAAAGCATCGGGTCTGTCTTTGCGTGCATTAGCCGAAAAAGTCAATATCAGCGCAATGGCAATATCTAAGTATGAAAATGACCAGTCAATTCCTTCGTCCGGTGTATTAATTGAATTATCAAAAGCACTTGGTGTGCGTGGCGAATATTTCTATCGCTCAGAGGAAATTGAGCTAAAGAATGTTGAGTATAGAAAACACAGTGCCTTACCTAAGAAGATCCAAAATCAAATTGAAGGTAATGTCATAGAACAGTTAGAGCGTTACTTTGAACTGGAAAAATTTTTGCCGTCTAGGCCAATTCAGGAATTCCAAATTCCAAAATCTATTCCTAAGAACATTAATGACTATTCAGATATTGAAAATGTAGCTGATATATTGAGAGAGGCCTGGGGATTAGGGGTAAACCCTATTGCTGAATTAACGGATATGCTTGAAGAAAGAGGCATACAGGTATTTCAATCTGATGTCTTGGATGATGATAAATTCGACGGCTTGGCAGTCATGGTAGATAGTGTCCCAGTGATTGTTGTTGGAAAAGGAAAAGGATGGAAAGGCGATCGACAGAGATTTACGTTGGCACATGAACTAGGCCATTTTATTTTAGAAGGACGTATTGATAAAAATAAGCTTGATATTGAGAAAGCGGCTAATCGATTTGCGGGTGCTTTTTTGGTTCCTGAATCGGAAGCAAAAAAAGAACTAGGTGAAAAACGATCATGGTTCGAACCAAAAGAGTTGTATGTCCTAAAACATGCTTATGGATTTAGTATGGGGGGTTGGTTACATCGAGCTCATGAATTGGAAATCATTTCTGATCAAAATTATAAAAGAATGGTTATCTTCTTCCGTAAGCAGGGTTGGCATAAGGATGAGCCTGGTGAACAATTGCCTTCTGAAAAACCACAGTTATTTGAACAATTAGTTTTTAGGGCATTAGCAGAGGATTTGATTGGGGAATCAAAAGCAGCTGAACTGCTGGGAATTTCAGTTAGAGATTTTAGGGATATAAGAAGGAATATGGAACGTGCCGAAGACATTAATCATCAATGATGCGAATGTTCTAATTGATTTAGAAGTTTCAGGTTTAACAAAATTGGTTTTTGAATTGGAATATCGTTTTGCTGTAGCAGATATTTTATATCAAGAAGAAATAGAGCCATATACCACGGAATTTAAGGAAACAGCATTAGAAGCAATATCGTTTGACGAGGGGACAAATAGCTTATTGTTGGAAAAGATCGCACTTTATAAAGAAATAGCCTTATCTCGAAATGATATATCTGCAATGGTATTAACGATAAAGAATGAATGTATATTGTTAACAGGTGAAAA
>JADFRD010000080.1 GCA_022561485.1 Fidelibacterota bacterium
CGAGGGCGAGCGGTTCCTGGGGCCACTCGATTTCGCCAGTCGCCTCGTAGAGGCTGATGAGTCCCGCGATGACCGACGCGTAGTCGTCGAGATAGCCTTGGCCGCTGAGCGTGCCGTTGAGCGAACTCCGCTGGAGGCGTCCGTCGACGCGCATCTCGACGAGGATGAAGCGGCGGTTGCCGCCGTCGCGCTTGTTGGCTTCGAGCACGGCATGGGCAGTTGTGGCGGAACCAGAAAAAAAGTCGAGGATGATGTCGTTACTTCCAAAATCTAAAACTCTTTTAATAAGTGAAAGTGGTTTGGGATTATCAAATATCTTTTTTTCAAATAATTTTCTTAAGACACTTGAACTATTTGGAGGAAAATCAAACCAAACATCATTTAATAGCTGTGTTCCCGTAGGAGCTATATAATGTTCAGGTTTTCCTTTTTTTGAAAGCCTTAACAAATCAATATCTCTTTCTATATCCGTGATTTTTGCATTGTACCAATTGTCGATATCTGCTTGTTGAATTGTATGTTCAGTCAGCCCTAATTCTTTTAACATTGCTTTATAATTTTCAATCGCTTTATAACTTCGTTCTTTGCTCCAGCGCCACTGTCCGGTTTCTGGATTTTTTCCAAATAGCTCATAACGCATTGTGGGTCTATCAGTACCTCTCCAATGACTATTCCAACCACCATCTTTTGCCTCTTTTAATTGACGCTCTTTTTGTGGGAATCTGTAATTACTGTTTTTTGTATAGAAAAGAACTGTTTCGTAACCATTACCTAATTTGTCCCAAGTGTCGAATTGAGCTTGGACACTTTTGGCTCCTCTTTTAATAATAACAGAATTTCTGAAATTCTCCTCCCCAAACACCTCATTCATTATCAATCGCAAATTATGCACCTCATTATCATCAATAGAAACAAAAATCACCCCATCATCCCGCAGTAAATTTCTCGCCAAAAACAATCTGGGATACATCATGGATAGCCAGTTACTATGATAATGACCGCTGTCTTTGCTGTTTTTTCTAAACAAACCCTCACGTGTCATAAATCCTGTTTCGTCTTTGTCGCCGATTCGCCTTAAATATTCATCTTTTGTTTCGGAGAATTTGTCGGGATAAATAAAATGGTCATTGCCGGTATTATAGGGCGGATCAATGTAAATCATTTTTATTTTGCCGAAGTAGGATTTCTGCAAAACCTTCAAGACCTCAAGATTTTCACCTTCAATAAAGACATTTTCAGTAGTATCAAAGTCAACGGATTCATCTCTATCCGGAACAAGCGTTGCGGTTGTGGGAGACTGAAGAATACGGAAAGCATCGGATTTCCCCGCCCAGTTCAGCACATATCGTTCGTTTTTAAATTCAATATCATCACCGAGAGCCGCTTTCAGTTTTTCCCAGTCAATCTTGTTTTCCGTAAAAACTTCAGGGATAATTTCCCTGAGTTTACCCAGCTTCTCTTCGGTGAGATTTAATGATTTACCATCCATGTTATATCATCTTTCTGTTAATAGAACGAAACCTTAGTTTAAGTTCTTCGAGTCTTTCTATCAAAGCATCAAATTTCAGCGACTCACCATAAATCATATTTTCCTGCATTTTTAAATAATCCTTTTCCCATTTTTTTATTATGTCGTTTGGAGGTATAAAATTGATTTGAGCGGGTTGATGATTACTGTAATCCAACCGACGAACCGTATTGAATTTTTGCCTATGGTTGACTATTGATTGGTAAAGTTCAAAATCATTTAATGCTTCCTTGCAATGTTCCGTATCCATCAACTTTTCCAAATCATATAAATGCCTGCTTAATCTATCCACCCTGGTTTGTTCTACCTGTTTTTGGAATTCTTCATGCAATAAAAATGCTTTTTCCAGAAATGTCCTTTTGGGTAAAACAGTAGGAATTGTGATGAATGAATCTGCAAAATCTTTGTCTGAAAAATTCTTTGAAACAAAAGAGTTGATTTTTCTGTTTTCAAATGGCTCTTTTAATGACCTTGCTCCGATTTCAATCAATACCTGAGGAAGCAAATAGGGTAAAGATTCTGTTACTAATTTAGTATGCAATTCCACTACCATAGGATCAGTATCGGAATTAACAAAATCCTGAATTTTTAATTCCACTTCAGGAACTTCCAATTCATCAAATTTTTCTTGCATCATTTGAAGCAGATCATTGCAAATAAAATTACATGAAACCTTTCTTAGTTTATTTACCTGAGTTTTGCTTAACTCTCCTTCAAAGCCAAGATATTCCCGGTCAATAGCTAAATCGATGTCTTCAGAAAAACGCTCGATTAAGTTCCAACTTTTACTTAAAGAAGTGCCCCCTTTAAATACCAAAAATTCTGCGCACGGCAGTGAGAATACGACTCGCAAGACCAACGTTACCCACCAATCTTTTTCAATTGCTCTTGCAGGTAACCCCTCTCTAACACCGGTTTGATTAAATATTTGTCGCCGGGTTTCTTCTGATAAATTAAACCACGTTCTGATCATACGTTCTTGTTTCTAAATAGTCAATCATAATTTTTCGTATCCACGCCGGCGCTTTCAAGGCTTCGTGTTTTACAAATTCCGGTTTTTCCTTTGCTAAAAATCCCCTGATTTTTACTAACTGTTTGGGTTTAAGTTTATCCTTGCCTATCTCACGCAGAGCCTGAATAACCAAACTACTAATTTCACCCTTCACAGCTAAATTTTTTGGTGTGGTTTTTTTGAATTTTATTGTTCGTGTGTTGATACGAATACTACGAGCAGCCCCATCCGTTAAATACACCACATTCATAGGGATTTGAGTTGATAACCCCAATTTATTAAGAGCTTGGATGCCGGTAGGAATAATACGAGCATGATCCCTCTTTGCAATGGCCTGGGCAATCTCTTCCACCGTCGGATAAATTGTCCCTATAATTTCATCTATTTGGGGGTAAAGATAAATCCCTTGAGCAAGGCGAATTATTATTCCTTTTTCCTTTAGTCGGTGTAAAGCCTTGTTGATTGTCTCTGCATTTCCTATATCTGAGAAATTATTGGCAAAAACAATCCGGTCTCGCCCATAGCCTTTTAGTCTTTTTTTTACTTTATTTTCGACAACTAATCTTTTCATTATTTTATTATTTCGTCCGAAATATTGACTATATTTCGGACGAAATAATCCTTTCCTATATCATAATATAAGCAAAACAAACGACGTGAATGTGAACTTTTTCTATTTCTTCTTTATCCCATTATAGAGTTTCACCTAACTTTGGGACATGCTTATGATAATTTAAAAATCACTTATTCTTTAATTTAGAATACGAATGGTATAGGGAAAAATATGTTTAGAGAAGATTTATTAAAAGATAAAACAATTATTGTCACAGGAGGAGGAACCGGTCTGGGGAAATCCATGGCCACCCGTTTTGGAGAATTGGGAGCCAATCTGGTCATCGCCAGCCGCCGGGAAGATGTGATCCAATCTGCCGCCGAAGAATTAAGACAAACCGGCGCTGATGTGCTGGGTTTATCATGCGATGTACGAGAAATGGATAGTGTTCAAGAAATGGTGAACGCTACCATTGAGCGGTTTGGAAAAATTGATGTTTTGCTGAATAATGCTGCAGGGAATTTTATCAGCCCTACAGAAAATTTGTCAGCCAATGGATTCAAAGTTGTAGTGGACATTGTACTCAATGGAACATTTAATTGCACTCTTGCGGTGGGAAAAGAAATGATCGCCCAAGGCGGAGGTACAATGCTTAATATTGTCACAACCTATGCGTGGACAGGATCGGGTTATGTGGTGCCCTCTGCTGCAGCAAAAGCGGGTGTGTTGGCTATCACACGATCGCTGGCAGTGGAATGGGCAAAGTACGGGATTCGTATGAATGCCATTGCACCGGGGCCCTTTCCCACAGAAGGCGCTTGGTCAAGGCTGGCTCCCCCAGGATTGGGGATTGAAAAGAAAATGAAAAACCGCGTACCTCTCAAACGTTTTGGTGAACATATTGAATTGGCCAATCTGGCATCCTATCTGATCAGTGATGAAGCTGGGTATATAAACGGAGAAGTGGTTACCATTGATGGGGGAGAATGGCTGAAAGGCGCCGGTCAATTCAATGAACTTGATAAGGTACCCAAAATGGCTTGGAAGGTCATGGCAGCTATGCGGAAGAAGTCTAAAAAGAAGTGATTTTTCTTATGACGGTTTCCTAATCTATCCACTTCAATTTGTTTCACTAATCCAAGGTCGTGCACTTTGGCCACTTTTGCGAAAAATCACCGCATTTTAGCAGCGATTTCCACCACCATTTGATATGCATGATCTAAATTGAACTTATCAAAATCATGAGCCCGTAAAACAGGTTTTAGCTGAGCTTCCACCTGGTGATCCAGTTCTACTTTTCTTTCCGGCGAGACATTGATTGGATCATTTCCCGGAACAATCAGTTTAGCTGTTACCATTTCCAGAAAGCCTGGATCGAATAGATCAACTTTTTTTAAATCAACAGCTAACTGTAGATCATAAAAATCTCTAATGGCCGGTTCTCTTCTTGTTAACGCTGCACGTACTTTCTCAGCGAATGCTTCTTCTATATTCATCACTTGAACAGGAAACTCTTGTACTAATGATAGCTGATTGAATGGATTAACAGCAATAGTTCGAGCCGGTTTTAGATCATATGGCAAAACCAGTGGTTCTCGTAATCCAATTTCAACCTTAATATTTTCAGATTTATCCAATACTGCCGATTGATACTTGACAGATCCAATATATTGACGAGACTGGTTATGTCCGGTCAATGCTGATGAGCCGGATATTCCATGTATGGTAGTTGACAATTCATCGATTAAGGATTTAACCGGATCAATCTTTAATTTTCGTTGAGATTTTGTCGTTCTTTTTGAGACCGGAATAATAAAATCCAGATCTTCACTAAGTCGATAAAAATCTAAATGCACTTTGCTAAAACTGGTTCCACCTTTGAACACCAGTTCAGTCTTACCAGAAAATATATGGTATAAAATCAGCGAGCAATAATAATCCTTTTCAATTAGGGAAACTGTAAATCCCGTCTTTGCCGCGGTATAAGTTAAGGATTCACGAAATATCTCAATATCCGATTCATGGGGATACGGTACCAAGCGATTATCCATTAACAATAATCCCCCATTTTCGGTTCAATCTGCCCCGGGCTTTCTTGTTCGGAATCCACGGTATCAGTGATTTCGAATTACTCAACTGTCTTGCTAGTCGTTTTATCAACTTGGGTGATTGCTCTAATGAATCCAGCAAATAACCGATCCTTCTTAACGTAGCCTGATTACTATACTGAATCGTAACATCGACCAACTCAGAAACAAATTTTGGATCAGTTAATAATTCAGCTTCAATCCATTGATACCCACGGGGAAGACTATTAAACCTGGCCCAGTCATAAACCGCATCCACTAAGGTTCTAGCTTTTGACGAATACATAAGATTATTTCCCTGATAAGTAGCAATATTGTTAATAGAACCCATACGTTGATCACTGGTTTTTATAAATTGAAAAGATTGATTTCCTATCGTACGATTCCCGGAAATTCTGTTGTTATATACATAGAACATATTAGGAACCTGGTTATCAAAACCGTAAAAATTGAAGGCGGTTGGTCCGGTAATCTGATAATCACCTCCATATTCTTTCATAAGTTTCTCAAGAATAATAGAGGTACCGGGATTATACTTCCCCCCAGCCGGTAAACGATCCGGTACCAAATACACACCACGTTTTAATCGTACAATCCATCCTGAGTCAGTTAATCGGCGTAACAGATCATATTCTTGCGATTCAGTGATATTTAATACTGGAGCTATCTCCCCAGTGCGAATCACATCCCTGTCCTTTAGCTGAATGTAAGCAAAAAACCGGGATGATAAATTTCCGAGTTCAATTCCTTTTTGTTTCATGATATTTCCCATTACTGGGTTATTAACCCAATAACTGAAAATATAATGAACTATTTAGATTTCAAAGCCAAATCTACTGTTATCGATAAGTTAATTAACTTTATCATTTAGCAGCATAAACCGATCATTTTGAATCACAAAACGCTTGAATTATTCGTTCCTCGCATTGATATCCCGAGCAGTTTTTTCCAGTCCTAAATCTTTGATTTTCCTGGACAAATTGGGCTGGTGCAGACCTATTTTTTCAGCCACTGTACTGATATGCCAATCCATTTTATCCAGTTGTTCTTTCAGAAATTGGCGTTCAAATTCGATGCGGGCTTCTTTAAATGTTTCTGCACTGATTTGAACACCTGATTTAGATTTGGGTCCTGTTTCCGGCAAGTGTAGGCTAATGTCTTCCGGATATATTTTATCATCGGTGACCAAAATATATAACCGCTCAATTAAATTCTTGAGTTCTCTCACATTGCCGGGGAAGGGGTAACGCTTAAGGAGGGTGTAGCACTGTTTGTTCATGGTCTTTGGCGGCAGATTTAATTCAGATGCAAAATAGGATAAAAAATACTTTGCCAGATCAACAATATCGGTCGGTCGTTGACGCAAGGGAGGAATATTAATCGGGATAACATTTAATCGATAAAACAAATCCTCTCTGAAAGATCCCTCTTTAACCATGGCTTCCAGATTTTTATGTGTCGCGGCGATAATTCGTGTATTGATTTTGATCGTTTTATTTCCTCCGACACGTTCAAAAGTCCCTTCCTGTATGGCTCTCAGAATTTTTGCCTGAGTATTGAGGCTCATGTCCCCGATTTCATCTAAAAATAAGGTTCCGTTATCCGCCAGTTCCAACTTCCCTAATTTTCGGGAATCTGCTCCTGTAAAGGCACCTTTTTCATGGCCGAATAATTCGCTTTCGACTAATTCTGAAGGAATAGCAGCAGAATTAAA
The DNA here is from genome assembly GCA_022561485.1 of Fidelibacterota bacterium. Lineage (GTDB taxonomy): Bacteria > Fidelibacterota > Marinisomatia > Marinisomatales > TCS55 > JADFRD01. Next base: position 6,895 of record JADFRD010000080.1, read on the forward strand.
GGCGATAAACGGAAGATCTTTTACCAAGCTCTGATTATGAATTGCAAAAGCCACCAATTCTTTGCCTGTTCCACTCTCTCCCCGGATAAGAACTTTTGAACCCGTCGGAGCAACTTTTTTAATAATAGCTTGAAGATGCTCCATTTCATTGGATGATCCAACCAGTCGATATTTTTCCTCAAGGGCGTCTGTACCCTGCTCAATTCTTTTTTCAAGGATCTGTTTGTGTTTAATATTTTTGGCTGCTGCGAGAATTTTAGCCATGGATAATGGTTTTTCGCAAAAATCATAGGCGCCAATTTTCAGCGCTTCCACCGCTGTTTGAATCGTCCCATGTCCGGAAATCATCAGCACATCCAGCCCCGGTTGCTTTTTCAGCAGTTCGGTTAATACGGACAGTCCGTCCATTCCGGGCAGTTTTACATCCAGAATCACTAAATCGAATTGGCTTTTATCCGCAAGGTTAAGGGCGATCTCCCCGGTGCTTGCCAATTGGATCTGGTAACCCTCATCTTCAAGGATGTCTTTTAAAGTTAAGCGGATATTTCTTTCATCATCAACGATAAGAATATTCATTCCAGATTCCTTTTGTTTATGAGTTTTCTCTCTTGAAATATAATGAAAATGTCGTGCCTTGATCGATTTGACTTTCTACTTCAATTTTACCATCATGTTGTTCCACGATTCGTTTTACAATTGCCAAACCTAAACCGGTCCCTTTTTCTTTATCTGTAAAATATGGTTCAAAAATATGGTTAAGTTTTTCCTCTGAAATTCCCGAACCATGGTCTTTGATGCGGATTACAACTGTTTTAGTATCCTCATATTCTGTAATCACTTCTATTTCATCTTCGCTTTTTGAGGCGTGAATGGCATTCTGGATAATATTTACAATCACCTGCTTGAATTGATTTTTATCTGCCATTATATTCGGATTCTTTTCAGTGAGTACCAGGGAAATATTATGGCTATCCGTATAAGGAAGCATTATTTCTTTTAAGTGGTAATTCAAATCAATTTTTTCAATATTTGCTTGAGGCAGCCGGGCAAATTCAGAAAATTCTTTTGCGAGGGAATGTAAATTATTTATTTCTTCATGAATCACAGCGGTTGTTTTTTTAAATACCTGATCAAACTGGGTAGAGGCTGAATAGAATTTCGTTTCCATGCGCTCCAGTGAAAGTTTAATCGGAGTTAAGGGGTTTTTGATTTCATGAGCCATAATCCTGGCCATCCCCCGCCAAGCGGATTCCTTTTCAGCTTCGATCAATTTTTCCCGACTTGCTTTTAACTCAGATGTCATGGAATTAAAGGACTTAATTAAATGGTTTAATGGAGAAAACGGGCTTTCTTTAATATGAATGTCCATGTCACCCTTCCCCAGCTTTTCTGTGGCGCTTTGGAGTTTTTTTAAGGGGTTTGTGATTAAATTAAAACTGAGCAAGAAGAGGAGTAAAACGCTTAGTGTTAAAAAAACGAAAATAAATATGGAGGACAGGGCTAGTTCGTCTTTGAAATATTCTCGAGCTAATTTTGACTGCTGCTGGGTAACGAGCAGCTCCTCAATATCCGTTTTAAAACCGGATCTATCCTCTTCATCAACGGAATCATAATACCGATTATAAACAACGTTAATTTTTTCGCTTACCATCAGAGAATCCGTTGTAGAAGAATAAGTTTGAAAACTGTCTAAAAAATAATTGCGAAAAAATAAAGCGGAGTTAATCACTAAGAATAGAACGACAAATATAATTTGAAGTCTAAAAGATGGAACCGGAATTCTCATTTTAATGAAATCATATCTTGAAATTCAGGGGAAACATTTACGGGGCGAATACTACTCCAATAGTACATAAGGTTGAGCGGTTTATCCATCCCCTGCAATTGAATATTATCCATCCAGGCAGTAATACGAAAATGATAAACAATATTGCTTTTTAATTGCTCCACGTCGATTGTGGGGAAGGCAATGATCTGTGACATTTCATTTTTAGCCTGGATAAAGTCAAGCCCTATCAGGACTGTCTCAATTTCTGATTTATACACATCAAAGGTTTTTTCTAACAGGGAATACCGGATAGAATGGCTAAAATTTTTCTGGTAAATCGGTTGATTATTTTGATCGGAAATCAATTCCAGTTTATAGTAAATCGATACCCGTTCTCCTGATCTGAAAATTTGATCTAAATCGTCCGAAAAGCAATTGATTAATTGGGTGGAAACAATAACAATATTATGAGAAACGTCCACATCCAATAAAGTGAAATCCGCCCTGACACCATCAATCGTTGAATAGAATAAAGAACCGATGGCGATGACCGCGTTAATTGTTTTTTGAAATAGGTTCGTAAAAATCCCGGGATCCATATCTAAATATAAAAAAGTTCGTTGAATATAATTTTAAAAAAACACCCCAACTTCAAAATACTATACATTGAAATTGGGGTGCGAATTAACGTCCGATTCTATGATTATCTATTAATATCCGAACCAGACTCCGATTGTATAACTGGGATGTCCAATATTTTTTGGAGTATCTCCACTGACGGTAAAATCAAAATTTGATTCTTTCCATTCATTGTTGGGTGAATAGGTTCCCAGGTATCCGGCGCTTGCTGTGACCCCAAACCAATTATTCACCCTTATCAACACACCGGCAGATGGACGATAAACGAAAAAGTGTTTCTCAAACTGGAATGCATTACTATTCATATCCTGAACAACGTTACTCCAGGAATATTCACCATCGGTCGCTGCCATAGTTAATTTTATTTGACCTCCTCCAAGAAGTAACCCAAAATCCAGAATGACCCGTTTTGAAAAGAGGGCAAATTTCTTTGTAACTGTTACTCCGCCAAATCCAAAATCCATTTGGTATCGTTTGTATCCTTTTACACCGGTGGTCGTATCGGTATAAGACATTTGCTGAATTAATTGAGTTCTAGCGCCCATTCCGCCAATGAAAAGACCTTTGCCTACATTGCCCATACCATAGCCGCCATACACAACCAAGGGTGTACCTAACCCATTAAAATTATTGGCTTCCAAAATTCCATTTAACCCAAGATCATAATCGATAATCATCGCTATGGGACCACCCCCGCCATAACCTACGGATTTTCTCTTTTTAGTTTTTAATACCTTGCCATTTTTGTCCACTTTTGGTAGAGGGGGATTTAAGGTAAGTGTCTTTGTCAATATTTGCTCATTCCGAAAAATGGTCAATTCAACCGTATCACCAATATTTTTACTGTCGCGCAAAGCGATGAGATGATCTTCGAAAAGGACTTTCTCCCCGTCAAATTCCATAATAATGTCTCCCTTAATGAGACCTGCTTTTTGCCCGTTGCCGCCGCTTGTCAGTCCCGTAACTAACACGCCATAACAATTAGGGTAATGTTTTTCATAGGCATCTTCAAAATCCAAATTATTTAAATATAGTCCCAGTCGTGCAGATCCAGTATGATCAAATTTGATTTTAAGACCACCTAAATCCAGACCTTCGAGTTCTTCAGCCAATTCCTGCAGCATTTCATTGACTTCATCCATTTCCTTAATTTCAATTTTTACCTGACCATATAGGGTTGAATTACTGAACAGGGATATACATAAAACCATTAGTCCCATATTTAAGATTATTTTATTTACTCTTTCCATAATTTACTCCTTTTCATTTTATGAAAATTAATTTCTGGTTTATCATTAACAATTTCCGTACCACAATTATATAAATATCCATATGTGTCTTTATAACAGATACTTATGGAATATTTACCTTGGTTTGTTTGGAACAAATAACAATATCATTTTTATATAAGTATATTATTTTGATCTGGGATTGGACCGGGATGATTTCTACATCTCCCTTAACGGAGAACTTTAGATCGTCAAAGAATTGCTTCCTACCTTTTTAGGAATAATGATTATTATTTTTCTCAGGAGTAATAAAAATAAATATGAAAGTTCGCATAAATACGGTTATCAGGAGTTTAGTCAACCCAATTACTTCTATTTTAGTCCGTGAAAACCGCAAATAACATT
>JADFRD010000152.1 GCA_022561485.1 Fidelibacterota bacterium
GCTTCCAATGCCACTTTCGCCATAAATTCCGCATTAAAACTCTTTCTCATTTCCAGACCTCCTTTTTGATATCTTAACATCAAAAATGCATCTTAGCTAGTGGTCCGAAAATCCCAGTCCATTATACTCTCCCAAGATTTTGAAGAATCGGGAATTGAACCGAAAATGAGGAACTGAGATTGTTTGTTATCTGACTGGATAACCCGGGTGCAAAGAATACGGTTGTACCTCCGGAATCTCTTATCTTTTCAGCATTTTCATGATCCTTTTCTGCAAACTGTGCATTTACTTTGTAAGATATTTTGAAGGGTTTTTGTCAAAATCTGTTTTGCATCTCTGGCTACAAAAATAGTATGTTTTCCCTTCATACGTTGATTGAGGCGTATTTTCCGTTACTACCACATCGATACAACCCATATCTGCAAAATACGCACAGACAGGGTCTTTTGCAATTTGTTGTCCACTTTGAGTTTGGGTTTTTTGAGTTAGAGCTTGAGACCTTGTGCTTGCGAATCCAATGATTGAAAATAACAAGAATAATAATATGATAAAATTAATTTTCATATTGAGCACTCCTTTTGCTTAAAAATGTAAATTAAAACCAACAGACACTTGAAAATCAGTTTCCTGTTGCCTTCCCAATGTTTTTTGAAAAACAGGAATGGAAAATGAAGTGTTTATTCCGTAATTTTCAGTAATTCCCACATTAAAGCCGGGAGATATAAAAATGGTAGTACTCCCACTGTTTATTACATCACTTCCGTCTTGTTCATCCCGAAATAGATGTCTTACGTTGATCTCTCCAACAGGTGTAAAATTTGGAAATTCATTCTTCGGCGTTAACTGATATGTCGTGGAAATACCCCAATCAATACGGTCGCCTACTTCATAATCTCTCGACCCCTTAGTTTTAAAAGTATACTTGATGCTCGAATGCAGCATCCAATCCTTCGTAAGCCACCTTGAATAGGCGATCCCGGTCGCAAAATCAAAGGATCCGCTGCCAGGTTGTTCCACGGCCTCAATTTGTTCACCTTCATTGTTCTGAGTACTTTTACGGCCTGTAGGAAACTTAACCCCGAAGAGAAATGCATAATGCCCCTGTGGTCTGCGGAAGAACCTGTATTTTCCCGTAAGCCACATATCGGTAATTCCATCAGGGTTCGCTTTCAGTATTTCAACCTCAACCTCGCCGTCGCTAATTTCCAATTCTGATTCCCGAAAGTTAATTGTCTCAAACCAGCCAAGACTCAGTCCAAGTGTAAAATCATCCGTAACCCCATAAGCTGCACCGATGGTATGTAAAATTGTTCTGTCAACGGCATCAAACGATCCTGCTCTTTCTCCATTCGTAAGAAGTTTTGACTTGGAAACTGTTTCAAGTTCAGTCACTCTAGTCGTGTAATCAAAAGAAAAGTTACCGCTCCGCAATGTAAGCGCGGGTATCGTTGAAACCGGTCCTCCACCTGCTCCCGGGCCATGATTGGCCTCTATGTTTTTTATTAATGCAAATGTAAAAAGGGCACATACTAAAATTACTTTCCAAAACAAGCAATAATATTTTCGCATAATATACCTCCTGAATAAAATCTATTTAAGTTTTTTGCCGCAACATTTTCTTCGTTGTCTGATGAGAAATATATAACATATCACCTCTACTTGAGTGTGCGTGACTGCCCTTTTCAGTACAGACCGTTTCCGTTTATACGTAAATGCAGCATCTCACATGTAAACCTATGCGAATGCGTACGTATTACGAGAATGGTATAGTGTGCGCACAAGAAGGGCCTCCTGCACAGTCCCTGCATACCTCACCCGTTAAAAAATGATTGCAAAAAGGATATAAGATAAGAAATGTGTTTTTAGAGGAGTCAGATAATTCTTGGAGGTTTGTACGGAGGGGACATCTTGATGGAAGTTGGAAAGACTGTTTGCAGCCTTTCTATATAATAAAACCGATAAATATCCGGGAAAGAAATGCCATCACCCGGTAAGCTGATATTATAAGATATTGGCGTAAATTGGTCTGGAATACCCGCACATGCCAGACTTTGAATAAATGCAGTGAATAGACTTCCTGTATCATCCTTCAGCAAACATTCCTTCTCAGATGTGTTTACCTCTTCTGCACAGCAACAACTATTTATACTATGCGGTTTGATGCTGCATTCACAGGCATGCGATTCAAACTGTAATGCAATACTCTTTCCTTTGGTAACAGTACTGAGACCCGGCGCAAAGAGATTAACAAGCAGGCACATTGATACCAGTATACTGACAAAAGCTGAAGAAAACATGAATTCAATTGTCTTTGACAATAGTAATTTATCTTTTATCATAATTGCTGATCATTATTGCTGAATTGCTGAAAAAACCCGTAAACAGGTCAGATGCGTTAAATTGTCATGTTAAATATACCATTTCACATGGGAATTGTAAAGAAATAAATGAACTTTGAAGCTGACACATATTAGAAAGATTATAGCCGTACATTCATTTTTGACAAAAAAAGAGGGTAGGAGATATTATAAAGTAAAACATATATTAATTCAAAAGCATTACAGAAAGGAAGAGAGATAAGAATTTACTAAAGCAAAATAATGCACTCAAGGGATATGTATAGCCTGGTGCAAAAGTATTGCAACATGTTGCTTGACATGACTTTTCCGCTTTGTATAATGAGGACATGGAGGCAACCCGGTCTTCGACATATGGAATTCGCATTCGAGCTGTGCAAGCGGTTC
>JADFRD010000153.1 GCA_022561485.1 Fidelibacterota bacterium
TCTTGTGTTTTATCAGCCATATTTATTCCCACTCTGTTGATACATTTTCTGATTGAGTTTTGCTAGGAGTAGGGGAAAAGCCCAGTTTTTGCTTTGCTTCATCCGTCATCATTGTCGGCTCCCATGGCGGATCAAACGTAACCTGTACGGTTGTTTCCTCTACGCCATCTAAATTAGACACTTTCGTTTTAATATCTTCTGCCATAAACTGTGCCATTCCGCACCCCGGTGTGGTAAGGGACATCGTTATATCAATAATCTTGTCATGAATATTGATATCATAAATGAGCCCTAAATTCCAAAGATCTACTGGAATTTCCGGATCGTAGCATTGTTTTAATACGTCAATAATATGATCTTTATCTATAGCCATAAAACCTCACTGAGTTATTTCACCCACAGTCATATTTTCAAACATACTGCGCATATTATCGTTAATTTTTTTAATAGGAGAACGAATGTTGCATGCGGAAATCAGCGTGCAGTCTGAGTCAAAATAGCAATCCATTAGCCCCAAAGGGCCTTCAATCTTTTCGAAAAATTCAATCATATTGATGTTTTCCAATTTGGCCTTGATTTTATATCCCCCGGTTGGACCTTGTACAGCATTGACTATACCTCCTCGGGCCATTAACTGAAGTGTTTTGGCCAATAGTTCCAGAGGAATATCATACATTTCTGAAATTTCTTTCGTACTGCTTATTGCGTCTGGTTCTTTGTTCTGCATATGTCGAAGAGCAATAAGAGCATATTCGACTTTGCGTGTAAGTTTAAGCATGTGTTAATCCGATCAAATTGGTCGTATAAATTTACATGCCCAAATAACTACTTTACAAGGAATAATTCAGACTAATTTAGTCGGGTATATCCGTTTTTTACTTGTTATTGATAATAAAGAGGATATTAATTCTGATTATTATAAAGGATTAGAATACATTATTCATTGTATTAATTTGCACAAGCAAAATTAACTTTTTATTATATTTTAGAACCGGAGTAACTGAATAGAATGGCACGATCAACTGTCCACTACGCAGACAATGAAACAAACCGAATCTTAAAACAACTGCACCGCAAATTACGTCCGGCAGGAACGCCCGTTCAGCGGGTGGAATATATCATCGAATTACTATTACTTCGGATTTTTGAAGTCAAACTTAAACAGGATAAGGATTTTAAAAATCTGCGGAAATTGTTTATTGAACATAATGGCGACTTGCTGTTTTCTGCTCTCCAAACAACACCAAATAATCAAATTCTAAATAAAATTAATCGGGAATTATTTCCCTTTTATTCGGGAATTCTCACTAAAGCAGGAAAAGTGTTTCAAACAAATCTTCCCCAAAAGGTTCAGGATCAATTGGTATTGATTGAAGAAGTATTTTCCAATTCCAATTTTACAAATAATGTAAAGAGTGGAAATCTTCAGGAAATAATCTCTTTAGTGAGCGAAATTGACGAGAACCGTCTGCTTAAGACGGATCTTTTGGGAGATGCCATTGAATCTGCGCTATCAGAAACAGGTGGAACGCGGGACATCGGGCTTTTTCGTACACCGGATCACATTCGTCAATTTATGGTAGGATTGATTCAGCCCAATTTTAACGATACCGTTTTTGATCCCGCTTGTGGAACGGGCGGTTTTTTGTTCGATGCCTTCGGATATGTAATTGAAAGTGTTTATGGTGAAGGGAAATGGCCGGGATTGAAAGGACATAAAGAATTACAATATTACTTCAAATCCCATTTCAAAAGTCATAAACAAAAAATGCCGGATTTGAATACGGCAAATAATTTTTACAGGACTGGCGTTCGTGGCATTGAATATTTGGGAATGATTCGAAAAATGGCTGCCATCAATTTTTACATTCGAGGACTAAACCCCCAAAATATTGAACAGGGTGATTCTCTCGCCAATTATGACCCTGCTATGGATGGCAATTCAAAATCGGTGGTGCTTGCCAATCCGCCTTTTGGTGCTGAACGGGATCAGGATGCTTATCCCAATGTTTGGGAAAACTATTCCACAGAATCTGAAACCACTATTCTCTTTGTGAAACTTATGTTGGATTCACTTAAACCTGGCGGACGTTGTGCTGTGGTTGTGAGCGAAGGCTTTCTGACCTGGGACCAAAATAGCGCTCGTGCTCTGCGGAAAATGCTTTTACAGGATACAAATCTTAAAGCCATCATCAGCCTACCCCAAGGTGTGTTTGTCAGTAAAAATGGTCAAGGTCCTAAAACATCCATTTTGGTTTTTGAAAAAGGAATCCCCACGAAAAATGTATGGTTTTACAAAGTAAAAAACGATGGCTATTCTATGGGAACCAACCGAAAAGAAATTGCCGGCTGTCAATTGGTGGAAGTATTGGAATTGTGGGAAAAGTATGTGAAAAACGGAAAACAATGCCCAGACACAAAACATTCATTCTTTATTCCGGCGGAGTGGATTTTACGATTAGACCCCAGAGTAAAAGCAAAAATTCGCACCGAAACACGGCAGACAATAAAAGCCAAAGGAAAAAAAGACAGGGAAAAACTTAAAGACAAACTCACAGCACAACTCAAAAAGAAAAAAATAGGCCAAATCGAATTGGAGCAGAATCGGGCTCAATTTAATTTACTGTTGGAAAGCAAAATACAGAACGAAACCGCAAAACGAATTGAAAAAGCACATCTGTTTTCTTTCAACTTGCCAAATTATAAAAGTGACTTTGCTGACAGCCAAAA
>JADFRD010000081.1 GCA_022561485.1 Fidelibacterota bacterium
TGGGGCGTCAATATGAAAAATATAAAGCCCGTAAGCAATATCCCTGCCCTCCTTAGTCCTTAAATCCCAGAACTCACTGCCATCACTCATATCTTTGCTGTGATAAATAGTATCCACTAAATATCCACGTACGGTATAAATACGTATAGTGCATTCTTTTGGCAGATGAATAAATTCCACCATTCTTGCTCCGCGACCTGTTGAAAAAAGGCTTTTCGGCTCCCATGTGGCAGAAACCACATAGGGATTAGGAACGACCGCAATCTGATCTAATCCGGATTTTGCTTGTTGCTTATCAATGGTGGCGGCTTGGGTAGTAAATTCAAAAATATCACCCATTATTACATAGGAACTATCCCCATATTCTCCGCGGAACGGTTTATCAGTACTAATCAGAAATATATCACCATCAACAGGAAGAATTGGATCCACTGGAATTTCAACAATAATCATGTTGTTGTCAACCCAGGTTGTATCCATGATAGGATCGGGGGGAGATAACAATAATCTCCAGGTTTTTACTTCATTCCCAGCTACCGTCTCCCACATAAAGATGTATTCTCTGGGATCTTCGTCCGGAATTCCATTATCATTAAAATCTTTTAAAAAGAATTTGCTCCATTTTTCTTCCGTCGCGTTCCACACCTTAAATTTGGCAGGTTTGTTATTACTTGAAGTATCTGCCCAATCATTAAAAAAATGAATTTCATAATCTACCGGGTATAGTATACTTGCTGATGTTAAACTAATTCTGTACTTGAAGTTACTTTGGCTTGCTTCAGTCCATCCTGATTCAAATGTATCTAAGGCAATTAAATCATTCCCTACCAATATCCTCATTCCATCAAAAAGATCACCTTCTTGAGGAATATGTTCATAACGATTCAACAAAGGATCAATTAAAATGGAGTCAATAAATACATAAGGACTGTTAGAGATCAACTCAATTGGTGGATCCTCATGCATATCAAAAACTGAATAAGAGGTTGTTTGAAAAGGACCCCCGTGATCAAACCTTACCTGGTAGGTATGATCTTCTTTCACGTAGGCCGGATCAATAATTTCAACCACGACTGAACCTGTTCCCGGCCCTTCAATATGATCAATTTCTGTCAATTGCGGTGGTTGGTAACCGGCCGCCGGTGCATTGGGTGTTACCACGACCGCATTTATATCGGTGCCGATTACGTAGCCCTGGTCATCAATATTGATAATTGCAGAACTTTCGGTTGGAGGTAATCCTTCTTCACCGATACGAATAGGAGGAAGCCCCCGGTCGTAAGAAACCACAGCATAATAGTAGGTCTGACCGTTCTGAACCGTGGAATCTGTCCAGGTATGCACCAAACCTGTATCGTCACCCATATCGAACAGAACACCGTTAACATCCGCAGGATGAGTCCCTTTAACCCACCAGAGTGTATCCAGATCAAAATTAATTAAATCGCATTGGAAAATGGCTTTACGATAGGTTTTAATACCATAAGCATCTGTTATTATTTTAGGCTCAAGTAATGCCGGATCCGTACTGCGGTAGATTTTATACCCTTCAAAATCATAGGTACCAAGAAATCGATCAAAACTTTGTTCAGCTCTTCTATCCCAGTAAAGCGTAACTCGTTGGTCGCCGGGAACTGCAGTCACTTTTGGTTTGTCAGGCGGTCTGGAAAAATTATATCCGGCGTTATAGATTCCCTGGACGATTTTCTTATTTCTCATAAGATCATCACGATCTTCACCAAAAAGCAGCGCCATTGAAAATCGTTCTGTCTGACCGGCTTTCAAAAGAAATGGACCTGAAGAATACAATGCTCCCAAATTCACCTGCCCCTCCTGCGGATCAAACTCACCGAAAGCCATAATATTCCAAATTCGCTCATCCTGTTTGAGGTCATAGTCATGGAGACTAAATATGTTAACGCTGGATAAACCGATTTGATCGGACTCATCCTTATCGGTCTGATTATAATCCGGTTCGCCATCAGTGGGCCAACCATCGCCTTCTCCGAAATCGGGTCCGGTATATTGTTCATCGGTGGGTCCGACGCCATCGGCGCCGAGGTCATCATTTAATGATTCACCTTCATCCCAAACACCATTTCCATTCAAGTCGCTAAAACTATCCCAATCCCCGTCCTCATCACCTTCCCAGTGCCATTTAGGTTTACCGTTGTTATAAATACCTACTGACCCGAAAACGTATGCGCCTCGCGGGCTGCTTCTACTTTCATCGATAAGGCCATCATCATCATTATCTATGCCATCTCCCGGTTTCTCTTCGATAAGATTACCAAAATCATCATAAATATAGATTTTGCCTTTCCCCGGGCTTTCTAGAAAGGCATAACCGGCCACGCCAACGGGCTCCCAGCCGGTATTACCCAGCCCATCACCATCCCAGGCGAAGGTGATGTCTAATAGGGGGTCGAATTCACCCCAATCGTCGAACGAATCCCCGTCGCCACCAATGCCAAAATCGATGTACATCCCAAATAACGCTTTCTCGTAGTCGGTGGTACCCACATTTTTAATATCGTAATGCCAGAAGATCACGTCTTCAGCCAGCACATGCGACCACTGAAATCCCCTTACGCCCACCCGCAGTCCCAGGCCACCTCGAGTTGAGTCAGTGGAATCCGGATAGAAATCAAATTCCTTATCCACCGCATCGTCCATCACGAAGTACGTTTCCAAATCGGCGTTGGTAAGTCCCATACCAAAATATCCGTTCCAATGCGGATCAAAGGTTTCTTTATCGTACCATTCCGGTTGGTCCGGCCAGCGATTGGGCCAGGAAGCGGGATCATTGCTCATTGCGGGGGAGTCCTGATCGAGATTCACATAGCCTGGAAGGGGCTGCCAACCCCATATCGTTCCAGTTTCCGGGTCAAAATCAACTTCTTCCCGGTAGTTGGTTTCCAAAGGGTGGATTGTGTTTCCATGAATATCGACCACTTCTGCAGCCACCCACGGGGCGACGCCATCTAGATAGGAATGACCACTGCCCTTGGGCCATTCACCGGAAGGCTCAAAGGGGTTTTCGGCCACTTCACCATGATTATAAAAAATGGTCCGCACCAGATTCCCATCCATGATACCTCGTTTTTTCCAGATCGGATTACCGTATGGCTCCTGAGAGGAAACGATACTGCACATGAAAATCACAAATAAAATAAATGAGATCATTCTATTCTGGATTATTCGCCACGAAGACTCAAAGACACGAAGAGTATTGATAATTATTATGTCCGCCAGCTGGCGGATGATAAACAAATTCCTTTTTTGAAAAAAACTCATACATTTTTTATGCAACTTATCAATAATTATATCTTTGTGCCTTAGTGACTTTGTGGCTGATGAATTAATGAGGTTAAAATCCAATCGAAACACCAAATATTACTCTTCTTGGTTCGGAGTAGTAATCAAGTCTGGTCAGGAATTCATCTACGGTATTCACGCCTTTCACACCGACCGGAGGATCAATATTATAACCGGCTCTTCCGGTATCTGAATAAACAAGCTTTTCATTTTGCCGATCAAAAATATTATATGCTTTCACATAGACAGAGTACACTGTACCCATAATTTTAAACTCCTTTTGTGCTTTCAGGTTGAATGAATATTGGGATGGTTTTCTTTCACTATTTTCAAAGGTGGCTCCTACATTATCAATTTTAGGTGTGCATGGAAGCCCGCTTCCCAACCTGCCAATAAGACTCAAACTCCATTTCCCTGGTTGACTCATAGTTATATTAAAATTGAGAGTATGTGTCTGATCCCAGTCCAAGGGGACGATTTGTCAACTGATGAGCTGATTGTTTTGTCCAACATCTTAGCCTCTAATGTGTTTGCTAATCATGGGTTTAAATTTTCTTCTATGGTTTTCGATGGTTTTGTTGACTGGCAACTAAAAATCATAATTACGAAAATAATACCAGTTCCCGTTATTTGTCTAATGGATAACGTTGTTTTTTTCAGTTGCAACATTAAATCTTTGGCTCCTTTTAACTAAATATTTACTGTACCTAATATAAAATGTTTGTTGGTTGCATTTAAGAATTATATTAAGTAGAATTCATACTATTTTTCAACTTAGTAAACAAGGAAAAAAGAAATGACATATTCTCGATTACGACTAATCAGCTTAACGGTTTTAAGGGTATTGGTTGGGTGGCATTTATTATATGAAGGGATATCAAAATTAATAAATCCATATTGGTCTTCTGCAGCTTACCTTTTGGATTCTAAATGGCTATTATCGGGTGTTGCTGAAACAATTGTTGCCAATCCAACACTTTTAAGTATTTCCGATAATGTAAATATGTGGGGATTGACATTGGTGGGGGCTTTGCTACTGCTAGGTCTTTTTGCCAGATATGCTGCAGTTGCCGGTGCGGTGCTTGTTCTGCTTTATTACTTTTTCGCCCCACCCTTTTTCGGTTTGGAATATTCCAAACCAGCCGAAGGCAGTTATTTAATTGTAAATAAAAATTTAATTGAAGCTTGCGTTCTATGGGTTCTATACACTTTTCCCACTAGCCATATTATTGGTTTGGATCGTTTTTTTCAAGTCACCAACAAATCAGAGGATAATTATGAGTAATAAAAATAAAAAATTGAATAAAACTTCTTTAGGACGTCGGGAATTATTAAAGAGTCTTGCCACTGTCCCTGTATTTGGTGTATTCTTGATTGCACTTTGGCAAAAAATGCGGATGGACGCTCTGAAAAAATCAAATGTTTTGTCGAATCTCATCCAAGAAAAAACAGCGCCGGCGGTTGTGTCTGATTTGTCAAACACAAAGCACTTAAACCTGGGTATTATCGGCTATGGCGGCCGGGGCCATCACCTCATCCGCGGGGTTGGCTTTGCCACGCCCGACTGGACGGAAAAAGCAGCAGAAAATGCCCGTAAGAATAAGCTCGATAAGGCTTTGGTAACATTTATGTCCCAGCAAGACTTGAATTGTTCTATTGTAGGTGTATGTGACTTATTCGATGTTCGCGCGGAGGAAGGAATACAGGCATCTAAAAATGAGATTCGTCCCGGTAGTAAATCGATACAGACTGCCACACGTTACCGTCATTATAAAGAACTTCTGGCCAATGATGAGATTGATGCTGTAATAATTGCTACACCAGATCATTGGCATGCCCGGATTGCAATAGATGCAGCAAAAGCAGGTAAGCATGTATATTGTGAAAAAGGACTGACCCGCACTTTTGATGAAGCAATAAAAGTATATGATACTATCAAAGAAACAGGTATTGTCTTTCAACTCGGTCATCAAAACCGTCAGGTTGAAGCGAATGAAAAAGCGAAGCAGATCATTGATCAGGGACTGCTTGGTCCAATCAACCTAGTGGAATTAACCACAAACCGGAACTCTCCATGGGGAGCTTGGGTATGGGATATCCATCCGGAGGGTAATGCCAGAACGATAGACTGGGATACTTTTCAGGAACCATCGCCTAACAAAATTCCATTTGGGGAAGAGGCATTGAAACGCTTTTTCCGCTGGCGCATGTGGTTTGATTACGGAACAGGTCTCTCAGGAGATCTATTTTCCCATGACTTTGATGCCCTTAATCAAATGATGGAACTTGGTATTCCTAAATATGCTTCTTCTACCGGTGGAATATATTTTTATAAAGATGGTCGTGATGTTCCGGATGTTTGGCATGCCACTTTAGAATACCCGGAAAAAGATCTGACTGTTCTATATAGCGCTACGTTATCCAGTAATAATGCTCGTGGAAATCGAATCATGGGACATGATGCAACCATGATGATGGGTGGGCACGCTGGAACTGGATCTGTTCATGGATTTATAGTGACAGCAGATTCCGAATCAACTCAATACAAAGATCGTCTTGAACAAGGCATCATTAATACAAAATATCCGATTTATACATATTCCCCCGGATCAAAGCAAATCGATGGTGTAACGTCAGCTACTTCAAGGTATTTTGCCAATAGAGGTCTATTATATACCTATAGAGAAGGCAAGAGAGTTGACGCTACCCATTTGCATGTTAAAGATTGGCTTGATTCAATTAGAAGTGGCGGTCAACCAAAATGTAATATTGAAATGGCGCTCCATGAAGCTGTATCCTGTCATATGGCTACAGAGTCTTATTTGACCGGTCGTCGTATTGAGTGGGATCCGGTAAATCGGAAATTGATCTAAGCGATTAATCTTCTGAGAAAAATATGACTAAGAACTTTCGCCTGGGATCAATGATGTTCCTCCAGTATGCTCTGTGGGGGGCCTGGTTACCGGTCATCGCGCGCTATCTTTCGGCTAAGGTTTCCGAGGGTGGACTTGGGTTCACTGGTTCAGAAATCGGTATGATATTAGGATTGGCCGGTTCAATTGGCGCAATCGCCGCACCCTTTATTGCCGGCCAGTTTGCCGATCGATATTTCAGCACGGAAAAGATCTTAGCTTTTTTAGTTTTTACAGGTGGATTTGTGAAGTGGTATACATCCTACCAGACCACCGTTGAATCCTGGCTGTATCTGTCTATTATATACAGCATTCTGTACATGCCTACACTCGCCCTGTCTAACTCGATAACTTTTTCCCACATCGAAGACAAGGAAAATACATTTCCCAAAATTAGGGTATGGGGGACAATAGGCTGGATTGCCGCCAGTTGGGTTTTCCCTATGATTTGGCTGCAGCAAGACCTTTCATTTCAACTTATGCCGCCTTTCTTTTCCGGACCCGAAGTGCCCAATGTAACGGCTCGTTTGGCAGATGCGCTCAAGTTCTCGGGAGTTATTTCCATGGCTTATGGTGTTTTCTGTTTTTTTCTGCTCCCCCATACACCACCTAAGGCTGATGCGGTTGAAAAATTAGCATTTAGAAAAGCCTTCCAATTGTTTAATAATAAATCATTCACGATTTTGGTTTTGGCCAGTTTAGCCGTGAGTGTTATCCATCAAATCTACTTTTTACAAACAGGACCATTCTTATCTTTCATCGGCATAAAAGATAGTGCGATTGGTCCGGCCATGACCATCGGCCAATTTGCAGAGATTGCCACCATGGCCTATTTGGGGTTTTTCCTGAAACGGCTTGGATTTAAAAAAGTGATCACCATCGGTATTATGGCTTATTTTGCCCGTTATGCCATTTTTGGTACAACCTTTTTCCCAGTCTGGATCGTGATATTGAGTCAGGCATTTCATGGTTTTTGTTATGCCTTCTTCTTCGCCGCCGGATTTATCTACGTTGATAAAATAGCTGACGAAGATGTACGCCATTCAGCCCAGACGGTTTTTGGAATTATTATTTTTGGTGGTGGTCCGGTGATCGGTGGCTGGCTATCAGGAAAATTGCAGGAAATCTATACCACAGCCGGCGTATTCGATTATTCCAGCTTTTGGTACACCCTTTCCGGAATGGGCTTAGTAACAGGATTATTATTTTTCATATTTTTCAATGAACAATTCAAAGATGGAACCAAATCACCATGAGTAAACAACGATTAGGTATTGGTTTTATCGGCGGCGGTTTTATTACTCGTTTTCATATCCAATCATTGATTGCTGTACGGGATGTGGATGTGGTCGGTGTAATGTCCCGTACAAAAGTATCGGCGGAAGAATCAGCCGCAATGGCACGGACCCTTGGCGTTGGCAGTGATGCCAAGGCATACGATACGATTACAGATATGATTGCTGATCCGGATATTAATGCCCTGTGGGTTTGTTCCCCCAATTTTGCCCGCGTTGAAACATTTGAGGAAATTGCAAACGCAATCTCAACAGGCAAAGGCGAACTGATTGGCGTCGCTTGTGAAAAGCCTCTCGGCCGCAATGTTGCCGAAGCAAAGAAAGTACTCGAACTGACCCAAAGCGTTGGCCTTTTAGATGGTTATCTGGAAAATCAGGTTTTCGCTCCATCCATCACCAGGGGGAAAGAAATTGTCTGGGCTCGTGGAGCCGCAACCACCGGACGGCCGTATCTTGCCCGTGCTGCTGAAGAACATAGCGGGCCGCATATGCCTTGGTTCTGGGAAGGTGAACTACAGGGTGGCGGCGTTCTTAATGATATGATGTGCCATTCGGTTGAAGAGGCACGTTTCATGCTCACGGAACCGGGTAAGCCTCGCGAATCGCTAACGCCGATCAGTGTAAGCGCGCATACGGATTGCCTGAAATGGCAGCGTCCGGAATATGCTAAAATCCTCTTGGACAACAGCGGCGGTAAAACCGATTATTCTAAACGTCCTTCGGAAGATTTTGCCCGTGCCCTGATTGAATATCTTGACGAGGATGGAAATAAACTCATTGTAGAAACAACAACATCGTGGTGTTTTGTGGGAGAAGGGTTACGTTTGAGTTTGGAATTATTCGGACCGGAATATTCGATGTTCGTGAATACACTCGATCCGGATCTAAAAATATTCTTCAGCCGCAAAGTGACCGGCAGTGAAGGTGAAGATTTAGTTGAAAAACAAAATGCAGAATCGGGGGGTATGCCTGTCATAAGCAATGAAGCTGACGTGTACGGATACACTGCGGAGAATCGTCATATGGTAGAATCATTTTTAGCGGGAAAACGTCCTCAAGAAAACTTCGATGATGGGTTAGACGTCACACGTTTACTGATGGCTGCCTATATGAGCGCCGAACAGGGAAAAACCATACAACTCCCCAACCCGGACATTGATTCCTTTATCCCTGCCGTGGCTCGTGGTGAATGGAATCCGAAAGGCAAATGAAATGAAAATACTCTTACTTATTATATCAATAGTATTCATGAATGGTTGTTCTTCAAACTCCGGAAAATGGACAGTGCTTTTTGACGGAGAAAAAACCTACGGACTCCGCGGTTATAAACAAGCGGACTTCCCATGGGATAGTTGGGCAATTGAAAATGGCACCTTAAAAACCATTCCTCCGCAAGGTGTGGATTTGATCACTGATGAGATTTACAAAAATTTTGAGCTGGAGCTGGAATGGAAGGTTTCCCCCGCCGGTAACAGCGGTATCTTTTATTTTGCCACAGAAGAAGCGGACTGGATCTGGCAGTCTGCTCTGGAAATGCAAGTGCTGGATGATGATTCCCTTCAAGACGGAAAACTAGATATGCACTCTGCGGGCGCCCTTTACGATCTAATCCCACCTTCAGCAGAGGTCGTAAAACCGGTCGGTGAATTCAACCAGGCTCGAATTGTAGTGATGGAAAATCATGTGGAGCACTGGTTGAATGGGACTAAAATCGTGGAATATGAATATGGGGGTGAAGCACTACAAAAACTCATTGCCGGAAGCAAATTCAATTCAATGCCCCATTTTGCTAAAGCGAATGAAGGGCACATCGGTCTGCAGCACCACGGTGAAGAAGTGTGGTACCGCAATATTCGAATAAGAAAACTTTAATATAGTTCATTATCTGATAGAGAACAGGGTGAAGTCTCTTTACCTCCGGCTTGACAGGCCTGTGTTTTCAGAAGAGAAATGTATTCGTGTACACTAATGGTACGCTATTTTTGTATCAATTATTAAATAGGGAGCAGGACAAACCATACAATCCTATCTTCGATTTCAGTTTTTTTGCTTACTTGTGGAGTAGATTAGATGGGGATGTGAAAGATGCTAGGTACTACGAGGTATGGAAAAATGAAAGTGTTCGCTTAATTGATATGTGTCATATTGTTGTGTTTATATGAAAAGTATATAGTTAAATTTTAAATATGGGAATACTATCATAAAAGAATAAAGAATTATTATTTGCCGATGAATAACTTTTATAGCCCATTAAGATACCCTGGCGGAAAGTCATCATTACGCCATATAATATCCAAAATTTTACTCATTAATAATATAGATGATAGCAACTATTATGAACCTTTTGCCGGAGGATCCGGATTAGGTTTATATTTATTAATGAATGGGTTTGTTAGCAACATATTTCTTAATGATGCAGATGTAACAATATATTCATTTTGGAAAAGCATATTAGAAAATGGTGAAAAATTTATTGAACGAATTAGAAAAACTGATATTTCAATTGCTGAATGGAAAAAACAAAAAGCAGTAATTAGCTCTCTTGCAAACCACACGTTAGATGAAATAGGCTTTGCAACATTTTTTCTAAATAGATGTAATAGATCTGGAATTATTAGTTATGCTGGTCCGATTGGGGGTAAGAACCAAGAAGGTGAGTGGAAAATAGATGTTCGGTTTAATAAAACAGATTTAATTCAAAGAATTAAGAGAATAATTAAGTATAAAAATCGCATTTTTTTCTACAATTTAGACGCAATTAACTTTCTTAAATCAAAACTACCAAGAGGGAATCAGAGAAAAAATGTTTTTGTATACATTGATCCTCCATATTATAATAAAGGGAAATCATTATATTTAAACTATTATACTAATTCAGATCATAAAATTCTATCAAGTTATATTAAGCGACAAAAAACATTAAATTGGGTAATGACATATGATAACGTTCAACAAATTATATCACTATATGGATCATTTCATATATTTGAATACTCATTAAAATATTCACTCCAAGACAAAAAAGAGGGAAAAGAGATATTTATTACACCACATAATCTGATAATTCCAAATTCAAACATTATTCCGAGGCATGATCAGATACCAATGATTT
>JADFRD010000082.1 GCA_022561485.1 Fidelibacterota bacterium
TATGGTGTACAGTAATAGTCTCCTAATGCATCAAACTCTACATAGTCAAACAAAGGATTTTTTGAAAATTTTAACGCAATAACAAAAGGATCATGAGGACTGGTTACCTCCACTACATAGTATCCGCCAAACAGCTCCCCTGAAACGACATTAACTTGAGAAAAACCAGCTTGTTCAAGGTCAAATATCCTCACGTCGCTGCGATCATGTAGTCGAACGATGAGACGCTGCGGAACAATCCGGTCGCCCTGCCTTCCATTTGCGAAGTTGTACCACACGCCATCCAATTGTCTATATTCCCGGCCCTGCAATTCAAAGGTTTGTGCCTGCACCTGCTTAAACCCTGACGTCATAAGAAGAGAAACAATAAGCCACATTATGTAGGAAGGTTTGCACTGACTGAAAGTATTTTGTTTATTCATAGTATTTCCTTTTAATTAAATTTTAGTTCATCACTCAGGCGTGAACTGGAAAATATCATTGGGCGTGGCGACATACAGCGCTTCCTCGACCTCATCCCAAACCATATCATAAACAATTAGAGAATCGTAGTTGGGAACCTCGATAGATTTCCAGCTATAACCGGCATCCCATGTTTCCCAAAAGGCTTTGCCTTGAACAGCACTTCCCGCCCACAGATGCTGCGTATTTCGAGGATCTGCCACTAAATCAAGCACACCGTAGATGGTATCAAGACCAGCAATGTTTATCCACGATTGCCCGCCATCACTACTTTTAATTATCCCACTATTCATTCCAACATAAACCATGTCGGAATTTGTAGCATCAAAGGCAATGCTGAAAATAACACTTATTGAAACCTGTAGAAGGTCAATTTCTTCCCATGTTCTACCCGAGTCAGCCGAGTTAAGTAAAAAGCCGTCGAAAAAAGCCGTCTCGCCACCCATCCAGACAATATGCTTGGCTATCGGATGGTTAGCGAAAATGTTAACTTGTTGACGACCATTAGCTACTATTTCCCAATGGTTTCCAAAATCATGAGTGGAGTAAATGGATAAACCGGCGCCTAATACGCGGTCCGGATATTGAAGAAATAACTGAATGTTGCCTGGGCTTGACACCCCACTGTCCGCCCGTGCCCAGTTTTGCCCGCCGTCCAGTGATCGGTAGATTTTGTGTTGCCCTGCTCCTCCGGTGTTAGACGTCACCATCAACCAGTCAGGGTTTTCCTGGTGAATCACCACATGTCGGACGCCGTTCCCATTGCTCCATGAACCCGCTGGGTCGGCTAATCCAAGATATTCCCAGTCTGCATCTTCCTGGCGAATATTCTTTCTCCACAGTCCGTCGATAGCTCCGCAGACATATAAGTAAGGGTCTGCCATGACCAGGCGAGATGCGATCCTGTCTCCATATCCAAGGGCTTCCCATTTCGGTGAGTCCTTATCATCAGTTGGGTTGTTCCCGCATGTGAAGATTAATGGCAGAATAGCTGAAAAGAACAGGAAGGAATAAAAACGTTTCGATACTTTTATCATGTGGATTCAAATACTATATCATAATTAACCTGAAATAATTTACAGGTTTTTCTTGTATTGTACAATGCTAAACGCCTTCACGTTAGAAGTAAAACTCGATTTTGGTTGCAGTTAAGGACAGTAATAATACCGACATTGCGTACCTATCTACTTACCCAATGCTTAAAGATAACTTCCGTGCGGTTTGAAAGGGCTGTAGCTAGAATAAATGAGTACAGGAATGGTAGGGTTGATTGGCCGAAAAATTATTTCTGCAAACCCATTTCACATGACTGCATCAACACTTTAACTCTTTCTCAACTTTTTTCCAAAACACCCACGGTTTCAATATGAGGCGTGTGGGGAAACATATCCACCATCGTCAGTTTTTTAAGTTTGTAACCATCTTCAAGTAATTGTGCAATATCACGAGACTGTGTGGTTGGATTACAGGAAATATACACTAACCGTTTAGCTCCAAATTTTGGTAAAGCCGTCACCATATCCTTGTGCATACCGGCTCGGGGAGGATCAATCACTATCACATCCGGAGAAGGGATATCTTTCTTTATAGCTGCTTTCCTGAAAAAGAAATCCAGATTTGCCTTGTGAAAGTAAACATTGGTTATTCCATTGGAAATAGCATTGCGTGTGGCATCCTCTATGGAGGATACTATGACTTCAAACCCATGGACTTCTTTTGCCTCTTGAGCTAAAAATAATGAAATGGACCCAGTCCCGCAGTAAAGATCGTATACTATTTCTTCACCTGAAAGACTTGCACCATTCAACGCTGTTTTATACAGTTTTTCACCTTGTAGAGTATTGGTCTGGAAGAAAGAATTTGCAGAAATCTCAAATGTCAGATTACCGATTTTTTCTGTAATAGTGGGTTCTCCAAAAAGGAGTGTTTCATATTCACCATAAGCAATATCGGCCTTCTTTGTATTAATGTTATTGATAATGGTTGTCACCTGCGGAAATTGTTCATGAATGGTGTCAGCCAAGGGTTGAATCAATTCCGGATTTTCATAACTGGTCACCAGGTTTACCATTACATCACCGGTATTATGACCAAAACGCAAAACCAAATGGCGAAGAAAACCGTTATGTGTTTTTACATCGTAGGGTTTGAGTTTTAATTCACACGCTTTTGATTTAACTGCGTTCAAAATATCATTACCCAGTTCCGGCTGAATAAAGCATTGATTAATATCCAATATTTTATCGTAGCGCCGTGGAACATGGAGTCCCAGTGCAAAATCTTTATTAGCATCTTCCGCTTCGCCCGGTAAAATCCAGCGTCTATTGGAAAAAGAAAATTCCATTTTATTGCGATAATGATAGATTTCATCCGCGCCAATGACTTCATCTACTTTGAAATCTTCTATGCCGGCCTGTCTTATAAATAACTCCTCAACTTGCCGACGTTTTTGATTGAGCTGTTCTTCATAATCCAGTTGTTGAAAGGTACAGCCGCCGCAATAAGCAAAATGTTCGCAGGGAGCTTCTATTTTGTAGGGTGATTCTTCTAAAACTTCTAATGGACGTGCTTCGGCGTACCCTTTTCGTTTCCGATAAACGAGTGCCCGGACTTTTTGTCCGGGAATGGCATTTTTGACAAAGACTACAAAACCATTTACTTTAGCGATTCCTTTTCCGCCGTAAGCCAAAGATTCAATGGTTAATTCGTATTCCTGTCCTTTTTTGATGTTTGTTTCTATCATTTTTTATCTTTATTGTTCAGATATTTTTTAAGCCTCGATGTAATATTTTTTAAAGAGTATTATCGTATATAAAATTTTCTTTTTTATCCCTTTGCGAATCTTTGCCTGCCCGCCCCCTTTTATTTATTCCAATTGTGGCAAGCGGGCGCTCTTTGTGGCTTTATAAATAGTTTTAGGAATACAATTCCAAAAACCCCACCAGCAGTGATTTCAGATCTTTTACTCCTTTATGGGCATTTTCCATTGTTTGCTCGTGACTCAACGCTTCATCGCTCATCCCTGCGGCCATATTGGTAATAACGGATAGAGCCGCCACCTTCAATCCGGCATGGCGAGCCAATATCACTTCCGGTACGGTAGACATGCCCACGGCGTCTGCCCCCAGTATTTTGGCGGCTTGTATTTCTGCCGGTGTTTCAAAATTGGGACCACAGAACCACATATAAACGCCCTCGTGGAGTTTAATACCCATATCTTCTGCAATATTATGGAATGATAACCGAATTACCGGATCATAGGCATCCACCATATCCACAAAACGGGAAATGTCTTTTTCGCCAAACAAGGGAGAAACACCGGTGAAATTGATATGGTCCGTTAACAGCATAACGCTTCCGGGCATGGCTTCTTCCACCAAGCTTCCGGCTGCATTAGTCAAAATCAATGTTTCACAACCCAAACCGGCCAATGACCGAATTGGAATTGTCATTTCATCGGGGATACCGGATTCATAATAATGCACACGGCCCTGGAGAACGGCGACATCAGTTCCCTTCACATTCCCCAAATGCAGTTTCCCCTCATGACCGGAGACACCCGCTGCAGGAAAACCATCCAAATCATTATATGAAAACGAAATGGGGCGTTCTAATACATCCACAAAAGAGCCAAGACCTGAACCCAGGATAATTCCAATTTTTGGTTTAAACCCGTGTGATTTGGATTGAATCAATTCGACTGTTTTTGCGATCCTCATTAATCTATTACTCCGGCAAAATATAGTCATAAAAAATCTTCATGGTCAAAGCTCTAATCCAAAGAACCAATGTAATCCATATCATTGTTTAGTATTTCCTATTGCTGGGAAAAATTTTGTATAAAACCATCAACTTTCTCCCCTGTCATAGGGGAGAATTTAAGAGGGGTCATAAAATATGGGGCAACGTTTAACTTTGGATTCCAATTTCCTTTAAAGAGGGCTTTGCAATTATTTCTGGTAATATAATTTTGTTTTCTTGATTTCATACTATTACTAATGCCGGAGAATAAATACTTGAAGTGGTTGAATAATCAAATCCCCACCGGATGCCAAGTTGTTTTTATTTCTAACGTATTTAAAATACGGTACGGATCTTGAACCTTTTTATCCAGCCAATTTTCGTCAGTATAAACAATGGGACGTTTCACATTCAATGCGGCATTTTCCTGAACAAATTTAATTTCTTCCTTAACGTTGCCGCAATAAACGATGGCGTTCACATCCATATGGGAAGAAAAATGTTCCAATAATTCTGAACGATAGCCGGTTAAAATATTAACCACACCGCCCGGGACATCAGATGTATGGAGCACTTCTGCGAATGTAATCGAACAGAGCGGTTTAGCCTCCGATGCTAAAACAACCACTGTATTCCCGCCGGCGATTATGGGAGCAACAATCGACACTAGTCCGATAAGAGATGGTTCATCCGGCGCAATAGCAGATACCACACCGGTTGGTTCCGGATACGAAAAATTAAAATAAGATGATGCAACCGGATTAACCCGGCTGAACACCTGCTGATACTTATCCGCCCAACCTGCATAATAAATTAATCTATCAATGGATTGGTTGATTTCATTTTCAGCCTCTTTTTTGGATGCGCCTTGAAGTATCAATTCATCCATAAATTGGCCGCGTCTGCCTTCCAGCATTTCTCCGATTCTGTACAATATTTGACTACGGTTATACGCCGTTTTGGAGCGCCAGCCGGAAAATGCACTTCGAGCAGAAACAACGGCATTTCTGAAATCCTTACGAGACCCGCGACACATATTCACGACTGTGGAATTTTTCGGATCGGTCCATTTAAAATAACGACCGGATTCTGTTCTGGGGAATTTTCCGCCAATGTACAGCTTGTATGTTTTTTTAACATCTTCTCGTTTATTCATAACTTTTTCCAATTAATCAAATTTCTTTCGCCAAAAAGATTGACTGATTATTTGATTTGCTAAAATCTAATGCCCAACGTCTGACTTTTCACATCTCCCATAATCAAATGATTGAGCGAAGTCTCCTGACTTCGTGAGCCAACCACCAGTTACCCCGCCTCGGCGGGCAGGCACTCTACCAATCATCATCCCCCGCTACACCAAGTTAACATACGGCATCAGCCCTTCCAGCCCGCCTTCACGGCCCATGCCGCTTTCCTTATAGCCGCCAAATGGAGATGCCGGATCAAATTTATTAAAGGTATTCGCCCAGAGAACACCAGCACGGATTGCTTTCGATACCTTAAATATTTTTGCACCTTTGTCTGACCAAACACCACCAGATAACCCATAAGGTGTATTATTTGCTTTGGTGATGACTTCATCTACCGTCCGAAATGTCTGTACGGCCAGAACCGGACCAAAAATTTCTTCCTGCACAATACGATGAGACTGGCTAACGTCCGTAAATAATGTCGGTGCATGCCAGTAACCTTTTTCAGGTAATTTGCACGAAGACTGATAAATCGTGCCGCCTTCATTTAGTCCCATATCTACATACATTTTTATTTTATCCAGCTGCATTTTTGAATTGATAGCGCCGATATCCGTATTTTTATCAAGAGGGTCGCCGACGATCAATGTTTCCATTCTGTCTTTTAATTTAGAAATAACCGTATCAGCCACACTTTCCTGGACAAATAACCGTGATCCTGCACAGCAAACATGACCTTGGTTGAAGAATATTCCATTGATAATTCCTTCCACCGCCTGATCAATGGCTGCATCTTCAAAAATGATATTTGCCGCCTTACCGCCAAGCTCCAGCGTATATTTCTTTCCGGTTCCTGCTACCGTTTTCATAATCAATTTTCCAACATCCGTCGAACCGGTAAATGCAATTTTATCTATATCGGGATGCTCTACCAGTGCCCGGCCTGTCTTCCCATTACCATTGATGATATTTACCACACCGGGCGGTAGATCTGCTTCCTGAATGATCTCCGCCAGTTTCATGGCAGTCAATGGTGTTGTTTCAGCAGGTTTTAATACAACTGTATTTCCGGTCGCCAAGGCAGGCGCTATCTTCCATGCGGCCATAAGTAGGGGGAAATTCCATGGAATGATTTGACCTGCAACGCCGAGGGGCTTTGCCTGTTTTCCGGGGAAAGCATATTCCAGTTTATCCGCCCAGCCTGCATAATAAAAGAAATGGGCAGATACCAACGGGATATCAATATCCCGGGATTCACGGATTGGTTTACCGCCATCCATGGTTTCAATAATTGCAAACTCCCGTGCCCGTTCTTGTATTAATCTGGCAATGCGGTAAATATATTTTCCCCGCTCGGCCGGATCCATTTTAGACCAGACATTTTCATATGCTTTTCTCGCAGCAGAGACTGCTTTGCTTACATCCGTTTTGTCCGCTTCGGCGACATCGGCTAATTTTTTTTCATTGGCTGGATTAATCGTTTCGAAATATTTTTCTTTCTCCGATGGAATAAATTCACCGTTAATAAAAAGATCAACCTGCTGATTAATGCGAATATGGTCTGTACTTTCCGGGGCTGGGCTGTATGACCAGTCCGTTTTCAAATCTGATTTGATCGTTGTTGTTTCCATATTTAATTCACTTTATCTAATTCATTAGCCACAATGATATTCAATCCTTTCTCCTACTTAATAAACCCCTCTTTAATGGGGCTGTCCCGATTAGGTTATCACATACGTCCACCATAGCTAACCGGTATTGTTTTAATAATATTTCTTCGTTTCTTTGTGTCTTCGTGGCAAACATATTTAATCAATAGAAAAATAATTTGCTGATTGATAGACACCTGTTGATTGTTTTACAATCTGCATCAAAATATCATTGGCCAGGGAACTGGCCCCAAAACGAAATAAGTCTGCGGTCAGCCAATCTTGTCCTAAGGTTTCACGGACCATCACAAGATATTGAACAGCTAATTTTGCCTTGCTGATCCCGCCGGCCGGTTTCATGCCAATCTTCTTACCGGTCTGATTATAATAATCGCGGATGGCTTCCAGCATAACAAGAACCACCGGAGGTGTTGCCGCAGGAGATACTTTCCCTGTAGATGTTTTTATAAAATCAGCGCCGGCTGCCATCGCAATATCACTGGCGAATCGAACATTATCTAATGTTACCAATTCACCTGTTTCCAAAATGACTTTCAAATGGGATTTCCCGCAGGCTTCTTTCACCTGAGCTATTTCATCTGAAACATAATGATACTCACCCTGAAGAAATTTCCCTCTGGAAATGACCATATCTACTTCGTCTGCTCCAGCATCAACAACCATCTTTACTTCCTCCAGCTTATAAGAAAGAGATGTCATTCCGCTTGGGAAAGCTGTCGCTACAGAAGCGACTTTTAATCCTGTATCCCTAAGGGCTTTCTTTGCAACAGGAACCATGGTTGGATAGACACAAATAGCAGCAACTGTCGGTAAATCGGGGAATTGATCATGTAAATGGGCCGCTTTGTAGCACAACTGTTTTACTTTCCCGGGGGAGTCTTTCCCTTCTAACGTAGTTAAATCAATCATGCTTAAAACAGTTTTTAAAGCGTGGATTTTGGATTCCTTTTTGATACTGCGGGAAAAAAGCCTGGCGACTCTTTCTTGAGCGCCCACCTCATCAATTCGATGTAAAAATGTTTCCATAGTTATTTCATTAGTTTTGAATCAGGAATTTGTCAACGGTTGCACGACTATAAAGTCATGTTTTGAGACATCAATTTATGATTCCTTTGACTTTATCAACAAGCAATTGCGCATCGTCTTTAGTTATCCCTTCAGCATAAATACGCATGATGGGTTCAGTGTTTGATGTGCGAAGATGGATCCAGCGATCCTTCCATGAAAATTTTATACCATCAACTTCATTAATTTCAGCATTGGTAAAAACGGATTTTGCTTTTTCAAAAACGTCTGCTTTGTCAATTCCTTCAATCTCAATTTTATCCTTTACAATCTTGAATTGTGGTAATGCATCAAAAATAGCGCTGATGGGTTCTTTCGTCATTGCCATGCGGTGCAGAATCATAGCGGCAGCGACCAGTGAATCCCTTCCGAGATGGGCTTCTTTTAAAATAACTCCTCCATTCCCCTCGCCGCCAAGGTTTGAGCCACATTCAATCATTTTCTGTACTACATTGATTTCACCCACAGCAGATCGTTCAACAGTAGAATTATATTTTTCAGCCATTTTTTCCAACGCAATTGTGGTGGATAGGTTTGTTACAAGTGTTTCCGGTTGCCCCATTGTTTGTAAATATCCATCAGCAGCAAGGACTAATGTATATTCGTCGCCGGCAGGGCGGCCATCATCCAAAACAACCGCTAACCGGTCACCATCGGGATCGGAAGCAAAACCGACATCCGCATTATTTTCTAGAACCGCATTGCATAAATCATTTAGATTTTCCGGGAGCGGTTCCGGTTTGCGGGCGAATTCGCCATTGCCTTCACAATATAATTTAATGACGTCACATCCGAGAGCTTCCAGCATCACAGGCAGGGCCTGGGAGGCAGCGCCATTTACCGCATCAACAACGACTTTAAAATTTCGCTTACGGATTTCGTTCTGTTTAATACAGGATAGATTTGCCACCCGGATAACGTGTTTTTGAATTGCATTTACATCCGGATAATGCAGGCCGGCTTCATTTTCCGGCAGTGAAATATCGCCATCAACAATATTGAACAATTCCTCACATTCACCGGGATGTAAAAATGTACCATCAGAACGAACAAATTTTAGACCATTCCACTCAATGGGATTGTGGCTTGCGGTAATGATAATTCCACCGGCAGCATCGGTATTTTCCACCATAAATTGAACGGTAGGGGTGGGAACAATATTCAGATTTATGACATCCCTTCCCTGCAAGATAAGCGCTTGAGCAAATACATCCATAAATTCTTCTCCGCTGGGACGTGTATCTCTGCCGAGGATAAACACCCCCTTTGGCTGCATCGTGTGAAATGCCTGGGCGTATTTTTGAATGGCCTCAGAATTGAATTCTGGAGCTGTTCCTCTAACTCCGGATATGCTGCGTATAATCATTGTGATTTACTTTAAGAGGGCTTTGCAAAACCTATTGCACAAATTAAAAAATCTAAAATTCGTCTGCTCTTCGTTAGAAAACTTGTCCATAGCCCCGCTATTGACTACGTTTCCCGCCTTAATCAGACAAATTTTACTTCTTTTTTCTTCACACATCAGGTTTTGCAAAGCCCTCTTTAACTCATTATTTAATTTTTTGGGATATATCAATAAAATGTGATTGAACTTCAGTGTCAACTGTGATGAACGATACCATGTTCCCATTAAAATACAATGTTTTTCCATTTGGTAATTTTTCTAAAACAGGTGGTACACACCAAATTTTGTATTGTCCATATTCTAGTTTGATTGGTTTATCAATTGGAGTAGTTCCTACATAATTTTCGTTGATAAAAACCGGTAATCCCTTAAGATTTGAATCAATATAAATATAGCATATTTGCTGTAAGTCTTTACCTTCTTTTTTCACCAATTTATTTTCTGAATCGTTTGAGGTCTCAGGTAATTTTGTAAACGTATCTTGATATAATTTTTTCCTTGATTCAAAATCACTATTAACACCAATTGCTTTTAATGCATCTACAATAGAAATACCCTCAAATCCGCCGGTTTTTAGTAACGCTTTATTTTGTTCTTCTGATCCAGTATATATTTTTAGGGAGATGGAGCTAATTGGGGCCAACTTTAATTCCTTGTTCGCATCAATTGTTTTGTCTTCATCAGTACTTTTTTCAATTAACTCCACATTCTTTACTTTTGATAATTTTGTATTATGCTCGTCGTTCTTTGATTGATCAATAGAGATGTGTGATCCAAATACAGGATTAATTATTATGCTAATAAGTAGAATAATCTTATAGAGACCTTGTAAATTAATAAATAAGCCGTCTTTTGTGTATTGTTGAATCGCTTCAGAATTGAATTTAGGAGCTGTTCCTCGAACTCCTGATATACTGCGCAGGATCATAGGGCGAAACTACTGTTTATGGAGATAGGCGGGCTTAACAAAATTTTGAAGAATTTAATGGAGGTTAAAT
>JADFRD010000154.1 GCA_022561485.1 Fidelibacterota bacterium
TTTTTTAAATTTTCTTTCCTCACCTACTTTTTCCAAGCCAATATCCACCCCGAAATGATTAGTTGATTGACTACGTGCAGGCTGGGAAACTTTGGAAATCATCTATTGTCTGCGTCTTCATCAACGTTTTTCAAGAAAATATTCATATAATCTTTAAACAGGAATATTCGTTTGCGCTGCTTTCCGGTAATCTCTACTAAAATGTCCAATCTCATGAATAAATTTATCAATTCAGATGCTGTTTTTTTGCTGACTCCCAGAACAGACGCAATTTTTTTTGCATCTACTAAAGGGCTCAAAAACAGGTGGTTTACCAATCGTTTACCATTCACAGCCTTCCGTCCCAATTTCATAATTTTCTTATCAATATTTTCTCTTAATTCAAAAATTTTGTTAAATGATTCCTTACTACTTTTCGCAGAATGAGCCACAGCATTCAAGAAGAATTTTAACCAATGACCCATATCGTCTGTGCTTCTCACTGTTGTAAGTGCGTTATAATAGGCATCCTTATATTTTTCTAAATACGCAGAGAGATAAAGTGATGGCTTGGAAAGTAATCCCTTACTCACCAGGTAAAGAGTGATCATTAAACGCCCTATTCGTCCATTTCCATCTAAAAAGGGATGGACGGTCTCAAACTGGTAATGACTAACGGCAACGCGGATTAAATTCGGAACATGGATTGATCTGTTATGCCAGAATTTTTCAAGATCACTCATAAGTTCCGGAACTTCATCATGGCCTGGCGGGATGAAGTAAGCATCTTTTAATGTTGCACCTCCAATCCAATTTTGGCTCCGTCGGAACTCACCTGGATTTTTATTTTTACCCCGAACACCGGACATAAGAATTTTATGTGTTTTTTTAATGAGACGGTTTGACAGAGGCAGCTTTTCTAATTCTATTATGGCTGTATTCATGGCTTTGATGTAGTTTTGAACTTCCTCCCAATCATCACGATTCTCCGGCTGAATATCCTCCAACGACATTAATACTTCATCCATTTCTGTACGTGTACCTTCAATTCTGCTGGATGTTGTTGCTTCTTTTATGACCAGCATTTTGACGTATATATCCACATTCGGAACAATAACTGTGTAAGCATTTAATTCTCCCAATGCACCGGTAGCTTCTTCTAACAAGACATTGATCATAGGGTCGTCCCAAACCCATTCATGATTGATAGTATTCGGTGAAAAGCTTTTATATTCAAACTGTTGCTTGTATGCACCGGATTGGTATTCTTTTAATTTCATAAAGATTCACTTAAAAATTAGTTAGTGTAATTTACACCATTATTTTATACCTAATCAAGTTTTATGTGTATTATATATCCTATATTTACACTTAACAATAAATTAAGTGAAGTTTAAGGCAAATTGCCGTTATCTCTTAAATCCCAATCCATCCAAATTCTATCATTCATTCCACCACTCACCAGTTACCAAACCTTCCCCATCTGTTTTGCCGACCACTTGAGCTCCAGCCGAAATAATCCACAAATAAATGTACTAAATTAATGTTACTCTTTAGTTTTGGCAGTAAACGCTTTTTTTACTATGCGAACCGGTACAAAAAATACAGCATTAAACATATAATTTAGATGTGTCGTATTTTTATCAATCATGTCAAATGGATGGATAATAAATCCATCTCCATCCTTGGTGTTTTTGGGACGAACTTCAAATTCCATTGGACCAAGTGTTCGAAGAAGGTTCATTTTTGTTTTATACCCTTTATCCCCTTTTTTGGGTATTAGATTCCCATTATTTCGATTATCCTTAAGCATACTTATTAATAAATGAACTTTATCTTTATAAATCACTTTTTTCCATTTTATTGTGCCCATAGAGAAATGGAATTTAGAATTTTTTGCCATTAAAGGATGGGGGCGTGCTTCACGTAAAGCCTCAAGGAGTTGAAGAAAGTAATTTTTTCCACCAAATGCTTGGGCACACTCGATGAGCTGTTTTTTAGTGTCGTTTTTTATTGTTTTGTTTAGCGTGTCAGCCATGACAGGTTCCTTATAGGCATAAAACGTGTTTGGATTTTGCCAATATGCATTTCTGCATTTCTACAAGATTGATATTCGTTTTTAAAATTATTTCGGTCAGTACTGAATTCACTCACCAAATCTTCCCCATTTGTTTTGCCAGCCACTTGGGGTCCAAGCTGAAGGATAGGAGATGGGAATCTCCCAAAAAGGCTGAGTTGGCGGCGGTAGTAAAGGCATAATGAATGGCCATATGCCCCCAGTCCAATCCAAGTCCTGCGCTGGTGAGGGCGTTAAATCCCCGCCCAAAACGCAAGGCAAACTTTTTATATTGTATCTCCAACCCTCCTCGATAGCGGCCGCCCATCGCTCCAAGTTGAAAATCATCGTCCATGCCGCGGCCGAAGGGATCCAGCGCTGCGTCGGCCATTAGCGTAAAAGACAGCGGTATTTTCTCAAATCCAACTTCCTGGGAAATGCCGGCCGTAAATTCAGGAGAAAATCGCTCGATTGAACCATTCTCCCACACAAGCCAGGATGTGGTGACATCGGTAACAACCAACCCAATTGTATTTCCTTTCCAAAAGGATGTGGAAGCGCCAATATCCATTCCTATTCCGGTGGCATAGTGTTCTGCCAGCGAATGAAAGAGTCCTTTCACCGCCACCCCGACATTCCA
>JADFRD010000155.1 GCA_022561485.1 Fidelibacterota bacterium
GGCTGGATCGACGGTGAAAAAGTCATGATGGAAACCCTCTTATCCATGAAACGGGCAGGCGCAGACATTATACTTACCTATTTTGCCCAAGAAGCTGCGGCACTGTTGTGAAACGTGACTCGTGAAACGTGAAACGTAAAGAGGAGTAAAAGCGAATATGAATTATCAAGAGTGGGAAAAAACTGTTCCCATTGAAATTACGAATGATTCCCTTTGGAAAATGGAAGCCTATCGATTAGGGTTATTTCTGTCTGATATCTGTTGGTATGATGTTACAAAGTTATTGAAAGATCGTAGAACGGTTAGACTCTCCGATCAATTATATCGATCATCTGGGTCTATCAGTGCAAACCTTGCTGAAGGTTATTCTCGTGGAACAGGAAAAGATCGCGCCAGATTCTATGAATACGCATTAGGATCAGCCCGGGAATGTCGCGACTGGTATTATAAGGGACGCCATATACTGGGAACGACTATTACAAAACATAGAATAGAGTTCGTGACTCAAAGGCTATGTTCTATTAACTTACTGAATTAGACATAAAAATATTCAACACCTACGGCGTTGGCAATCTATTATGACTGGATGTTATAGACATTTGACTCCTAACGGAGTCTTTAAAATGAAAAGAAATCCCGTAGGGATTACATGTCTATAACAAACGGAATTCAGATAAACACGAATGGAAATCCCGTAGGCTTACAGTCCCGTGCTTTATATCAGGAGATTGTATGTTTATAGAAACATTGAAAATAGAAAACATAAACTCCATTAAACAGATTATCAAAAAGTGCAAGCGATTCAGTTCATCCTTAGAACATAGCCATTATGTATAATCTATCACGTTTCAAATATTCACGTTTTACGTTTCACGCATCACGTTTTTAAATCCGAAGTAATTGATAGAACCCTTTGAAAAACCTATTGCATAAATTAAAAAGTTTAAAATTTGCCTGCTTTTCGTTGGAAAACTTATCAATAGCGATGCTATTAATTGCATTTCCCGCCTTAATCAGGCAAATTTTAACTCTTTTTTCTTCACACATAAGGTTTATCAAAGGGTTCTGATAATAAATGAGGCTACTATGAAAAGATTAATTAACAGTCAGCAGCTAATGGAAAGGGCACAAAAGATTATTCCCGGTGGTGTGAATTCCCCGGTACGTGCCTTCAAGAGTGTGGGTGGAACGCCACCCTTCATCATGAAAGGTGCCGGCGCTTATATTTGGGACGAAGACGGAAATCGCTATATTGATTTTGTCGGCAGCTGGGGACCATTGATCCTGGGACACGCCCACCCGGAAGTTATTTCAGCTGTAAGCCACACGTTGAAGAATGGGACAAGTTTTGGCGCTCCAACCGAAAAAGAAATCCAGTTGGCCGAGATGATAATCGAGAGAGTTCCTTCGGCAGAAATGGTTCGATTGGTAAACAGCGGCACTGAAGCAACCATGAGTGCCATCCGGTTAGCGCGCGGTATAACCGGACGAGATAAAATGGTAAAATTTGATGGATGCTACCATGGACACGGTGACAGTTTTCTGATTGCGGCCGGTTCCGGCGCTATGACATTGGGCGAACCGGATTCTCCTGGTGTTACCGCCGGTACAGCTAAAGATACGTTATTGGCAAAGTTCAATAATATTGAGTCGGTTGCAGGCTTGTTTGAAAAATTTAACGACCAGATTGCCTGTGTGATTATCGAACCTGTCAATGGAAATGTGGGTTGTATTCCACCGCAGAATAATTTTCTTCAGGATATCAGGGAATTATGCACACGGAATGGATCGCTGTTTATACTGGATGAAGTGATGACGGGATTTCGCATTGCTCGCGGCGGCGCCAATGAATTATATAATATTGATGCGGATCTCTTGACTTTTGGAAAAGTAATCGGCGGTGGATTTCCCATCGGTGCTTACGGTGGAAAAAAAGCGTTCATGGAACACATCGCTCCTGTCGGCCCTGTTTATCAAGCGGGGACATTAAGCGGAAATCCAGTGGCCGTTACAGCCGGGATTGAAACATTGAAACGTTTGGATCAAAAGGCCTATGACCAACTTGAAGACTCCGGTGCTTATTTTGCACAAAAGATGCAATCATTGATTGATGAGAATGATTATCCTCTGATGCAGCACCGCGTTGGAAGTATGTTTTCACTCTTCTTTTCAAAAGGTCCAATCCGCAATGTTGACGATGTGAAACAGTGTGATTTCGAACGTTTCAATCAATTTTTTCATTATTTACTGGACAATGGTGTTTACATTGCCCCCAGCCAATACGAGACAGGATTTATTTCATTAGCGCATCAAAAAGAGGATTTGGATAATACCGTACATATTATGAGTGAAGCCTTGAAACAAATGAATATCTAATTATTCTTTTATTCCATAGTTATCTCTTCCAAAAACTAAATCCTCTGTGAATAACGCAACCTGTTTATCCTGTCACCGAGACGTACAGAGGTTCGAAAAGTAATATAATCGGAAAAATTAAAACTTTTCAAAAGCCTGTGACTGCCTAATTTGCAGGTAGTTAAGAGAATAACACTATTCTCTATTTCGTTCAAAAAAAGAGGGTTATGGTTTCCGTATTGTTTGCACCACCAAGCATAGTTCGAAAAACCTGAAAAATAGCCACTGGATTCCAGTGGCTATTTTT
>JADFRD010000012.1 GCA_022561485.1 Fidelibacterota bacterium
TTTTAATATCATACTTCCATCATTCTCATAAGGAATATTATTGTTCGTTGATTTTGCTCTATGGGTCGAAAAAAGAAATTCCGTATCCGGCAGTGATAGACCACCCATTTGAATAAGACCAATTTTTGATATCGAGATGGCTCCTTTAAAATAGTGGTAATCAACGTTTCCTGTTTTGCCGGTGTATGAACCCGACAACGTCAATGATGCCGGTTCACAAAACAATACGGAAATTAGAGTCAGAAAAAATAAAATTTGCTTCATGTAAAACCTTAATGTTTGGGAAGTTGATTATTAAGATAACACTCTAATTTATAAATGATCTAATAAAAAACACAGGAGAGAAGATTTAATCACTTTTTCGGTGATTACTGCCTTCTTCCCGTAAATCGGGAAACCAGCCGTTTGCTACCGACAAAAATTCCCACCCACGGTAACAACAGACAATCAATACGACTTATATTCCGCCATTCCCGCTTTCACTAAATCATCATTGATATTGATGTACTTGCCTTTTTTATCCTGAACCCAGATTTCACCTATATAACGTCCATATTTCCCCTTTTTATCTTTAATCGTCTCCAAAATAATGGATTGATCCAGAATACGCTTTCGAAGGTAATCCCTGGATATTAATCCCATTGGTCTTTCTTTTTTTCGAAGTTCAGGAGCATTGATACGGTTTAGTCGGATTTTTTCTCCCCGGGTCCAGATGTTGAGTCCAAGGTCAATATCTACAGTGCATGTATCCCCATCGTAGACGGAAACTACGTGTGCATTGTATTGGTAGAGATGTGGGTTTTTCATGTTAGTCTCCTCATTAATTGACTCAAGTTTCGCACATATTAAAACGGCGCCGAATAGTCGCCCGCCTGCCTGTCTGACGGAATGAAATGTAGGCATGGTAACCTTTTAAAAATATTATAATGTGGCGGGCAGGTATTTTTTGACCCCAACCTTCGCTGCGACTTCAACAGGTAGGAATGCCTGGTCTACTTTGTTTTCTTTTCCATAAGACGTTCCGCCCATAAAAGACCGATAATTGTTTTTACATCCGTTATTTTCCCGTCCCAAACCATTTGAACGGCTTCATCAAGTTCCGTGGGCATTAATTCTAAAAATTCATCGTGATCCGTATTGGTATTTATTCGGCTTAATTGCTCGGTAAGGAATATCCACATCTTTGCACAGATATCTGAATAATAATAAAGATTTTACAATCCCAAAATGAGTATCTCTCTCGTTCCTTTAAAATCCCGATCATGAGTGACCAATGCGGAAGACCCTGAAAACACTGCTGTGGCTATTTGAATAGCATCCGGTATTTTCAAACTGTATTGAATTCTAATCCTTGCAGCCATAAACGCTATTTCCGCATTGACATCCTGCACGGACCAACCCTGTCCTGATGTAAGTGATTTAAAATATCGGTCTGCCAATATTTCATTTCCATGTTTTAAAGGTCCGGATAAAACCTCAGTTATTGTGATTGATGATATAACTGCTCTGATTCGTCCCTCTTCAATTTGCCTAAACAGGGAGATAAAATCGTCTGCAAATTCTTTACTTCCATCAAGGATATAAATGATCGGCGCAGTATCAATGGTAACCAACGCACCATCGGCTAACAGGGAAGTATCTATCCGCCCCATTCTTCCCGTAAACTATTTATATACCTTCCCGGCGTGTCTCCCCATAAGCCCTTTCCTGTTCCAAACAGAGATAAAACCCCGCCAATTGTCACATCAATTCTCTGCTCAACAGGTACAATTGCAGCATATGGTTTTCCATGTTTTGTTATAATTGCCTGTTCTCCTGCTTTTGCTTTATCGAGCAATTCAGGTAATTTTTTTCTTGCACTTTCTGCGCCGATTTCTATCATTTTAATTTCCTTATTTAGAATACTGTACAACCAGTACGGTATATTAAGAAATTAATGACTATTTTCCAAATAACAATCGTTCCGCCCATAAAAGACCGATAATCGTTTTTACATCCGTTATTTTTCCGTTCCAAACCATCTGAACGGCCTCATCAAGTTCCATCGGAATTAATTCCAAAAATTCATCATAGTCAGTATTATCTGTTGTTTTGGTTAAATCCTCAGCAATATAAATCCACATTTTTTCGCTGGCAAAACCAATGGCCGGATGAATATTGCACACGAATGTCAGTTTACCTGCAGAGTAGCCGATTTCCTCTTCCAGTTCCCTTCTGGCACACTCTTCCGGGGTTTCTCCTACATCCAGTTTACCGGCCGGCAACTCAATCATCTCCGCCTGAACGGGATAGCGATACTGTTTAATGAGAGCAATTTTACCATTAGGTAGAACTGGAATTATGCATGCTGCTCCCGGATGATTGATCCATTCACGCACGGATGTTTTACCATTCGGTAGGGATACTTGATCCCGCCTGACATCAAGGAAAGAACCTTTATAAACCTGTGTTGTGGAGAGCCGCGTTTCTTTCAGCTTGGACATGTAAAATTAAATTGCCACAAAGGCACCAAGACACGAAAATAAACAATGGTTACATAGATTGTTGTGGTTGTTCATTAATTCGTTCACCCATTTTATTTTTTTGTCTTCGTGTCTTTGAGACTTGGTGGCGTTTTTAAAAATATTCGATATAAATAATTTTCAATTCACGGTTGAAATAATCCACCCGGTTTTTATCAAAAAGTAGATTATTAAAATCCAACTCAATGTGGAGGCGCTCCACAAACGTCCAGCGGACCGCTGCGTTTAAATATCCACCTCTGCTGATAGAAATATCCCTCGCTTTGAGATCATTTTCATTCAAAGCGGCATTGTATTCAAGAAGAAAAGACAGTTCAGGATTGAATTCTAAATCAAATCCTATAAACAAACTTGGATCTTCATCCCCATCTAACGTTTCGGTAAAATTATAATTCATACCACCGTGGAAACCCATATTCCCCAAGGGCGTGGTCCAGTTTTTGCTGGCAGACAGAAATAATCCAAAGGCCTTGATGTCATAGCGTTTCAACGAATCGGCATCATTGAAAAAACCAAAGCCCTGTGTGTTAACTCCCAGAGATATGCCCGGCATGGATGTCGTTTCATCAATAAGCCGGTATTTTAAATTCACTTCCGGTCGAGGATACCAGCGAAGACTGTCATCGCCAATAAGATTACCAGCGCCGTAAGAAAGACCAAATTGAAACCGATCTGTAATCCCTACTTTTAAACCTGAAGTTAAACCACCGTTTCTCTGAACATGTATTTGCATAGCAAAACTACCGCGAACAAGTGTTCCTGCCGTGGGAATGGTTACCAGATTTGTTGGAGGGGGGTACGTGTCCTGCGCCAGCAGAATGCCAGAAAAAAGGAATAAAATAAGACCCTTAGGTATGTGTTTCATGTTCTAATTTAGTCAGAAGTTTGACGAAATTGCAATGTTAGGCTGAATATGGATTGACAATTGCTGATTGCTGATTTTAGAATGATGATTATCCAATAAAATTCCATTATCCAACCACCGCTCATCAATAATCAACTACCTTAAAAGTTAATAACTAAAATTTTCAAATAAACAATTACCCCCATGAAATATACTGCGATGATCAAAATAAAGAGAAATATTAAACTGGCAAGGGTTAGCGGTAGCGACTATTTGGTTCCGGAGTAATAAAAGATGAAAGCTGAATAAAGAATGTACAATGCCCATTCCACCACTCGCAGGCTACCGCTGACCAATCCTCAGTTACAACTCACCAGCTACCATTCATCGCTCACCGTCGTCTATTTTCTTAATCCGTATCCTTATCCATTTCTATTTACGGATATATCCGTTTTCCATATTTACTTGTCACTGAAGATATTCTATCCAGCGACATACTTAAGACATCCGATTCAAAAGGGAGTGAAAACCGAAGATAGTTTTCATCAATGGCAACAAAAACAATATCCATTCCATCACCATCGATTAATGTAATTCTGTCCCAATCAGTGTATGGTATAAAAGCCGGAATTGGAGCTATAATTCTTTTAGAAATCAACTCCTGCAATATGTCATCAGCTTCATCGAGCACATTACCTGTTCTGGGTGGCGGCGTTGTGTATAATTTATCTTCCGGTGCCATACTCAATGCAACATGGCTTATTTCACTACCGTCTTTTCCATATTCCCAGATTTGCTGAATGTTATTTATAATGTCAAAATGATATACAAACTTTCGTATGATTTTATTTTCAGGAAGTATCCGCCAAACTTCTTCCTGCAAAAAGCCCAAGTGATCATATGTTAGATGGATGGTTCCATATTCATGATTATCTATTGTGCGGAAAATGATTTCATGAATTTCATCGCTGCCGTTTAACACAAATTCTGTCTGTTGTCCTATAAAGAAAACAATGTTATTTTTTAATGCAGAATATTTCCTGAATTCAACACTCCATAGTTCTTTTTCGCCGTAGTGAATTATTTTTTCAGTCCTGCGATCTCCGCCAAGAAACAGTCTTTTCTCTAAAGTGTTCGTTTTGTTATAAACAAACATTTCCTCATTAATTAAATCGTGATTGTTGTCCAGCCACCGTTTTAGTAACGGCTGTTTATTTTCATTGAAAGTCACTTCCAGATGTGCCTTTCCTTTGCGTTCTGTGGCAAACATGGGAACATCGGCGATGAAGTCACGATCATTCAGGTAATATTTTAAGAACGCTGTTTCCAGATTCTGACCGAAACTAACAGATAGAAGAGAAAAGAAAATTAAATTTTTAATTAACGGGCTGGAGATCTTCATCTAATTGGTTAGAAAGTCTATATCGCAAAATACGACCGGTAACAGTATCACAAATGTAAATAATTCCCCGGGTGTCAACCGTTACACTCTGTGGTTCCACCAAAAACCCTTTTTCTTCAATGGTCATAAAAGTGTCCACCGCCACCGTATCTGAACCATTATAAATGTATAATATTGTATCAACCGTAAATGTTTCAATACCTGCTTTAAGAAAAAATTGCCCGTCGGAATCAAACACCTGGATCTCCTGTGCTTCTGTATTTGCCACATAAACGAACTGATTATTATCCACAGCAACATCAGCAGGATTTGAAAAACGAAACAGGTCCATAATGTCATTGATGCCTTGCTGAAATACAGACGGATAAATCGTATATGTTCCAGAAGCAACCGGCCGAATTTTGTGCACTGAAAAGAAATCACCTGTTTGGGCATAATAAATATTACCGGCGTAGTCCACATCAATTCCTGTGGGCTTGTTCACCGTTCCTGCCCCGGTACCTGTTTCAGAAACAGAAGATTTGAATACTCCCCGGTGCGTCCAAATCTCGTCGCCATTGGACAATTTCAATAAATGAGTCCGCTGGAGATCGATGCGAATAATGCGGTTATGGTTATGGTCCAGTGCATAAATAAAATTGCTTGCATTACCCGTGGCGGATAAGCCGGAGAAAGAAGACGATTCGGATTCATAATAAATATCATTGAATGAATGAACCGGATTAGCGCCATCATAAAATATATGGGGTGCCAGAAGGGAATCGATTACATTTTGTGGTGTTCCCCAATTCACATATTCAAGCGTCCAATCAGAATGATTTAAATACACAAACCAATCACTGGAAAAAGCATCAATTGTCACAGATCCTGCACTTTCATTATAAAAGGAACCGGAAATAGCCATTTCTTCCACACCTACATCATTGATAAATTGGTTCCAGACATATATTTCCTGACTGCCATCCGTGAAATAAATATTCATTTTTTGATCAATATCCACATCGATGGGTGTGATACTTAAGTTTTGCAATTCCTCAAAGCCATCTAACAAATCACCATTTTGACTAAATACAAAAATAGAT
Organism: Fidelibacterota bacterium; assembly: GCA_022561485.1. Taxonomy (GTDB): domain Bacteria; phylum Fidelibacterota; class Marinisomatia; order Marinisomatales; family TCS55; genus JADFRD01. The sequence continues at coordinate 5,851 of JADFRD010000012.1, forward strand.
TTCGCTCCGGTGTCTGCCACAAACACATGGCCATCCAGGGCAATGGAAATTTCCACGGGGGACTGCAAACCCATGGATTCATCCCAAATTGGCTGTATCAGCAAATACGTTGTATCCCCGGCAGAAAATTCCGTGTTGTCATCCAGCGAATCGGGAAGCAGCATCTTTTCCACACATGCATTGGCTGTCAAGAATATTAAAAAAATAAAATAATAGAGACCTTTGCAAAGCTTAGTGTGTGAGGAAAAAAGAGTTAAAATTTTTCTGATTCCTGCCCGCCCCATTCTATTTATTTTAATTGTGGCAGGCGGGAAGGCGGGAAATGTAATTAATAGCATAGCTATTAATAAATTTTCCAACAATAAGCAGGGGGATTTTAAACTTTTTAACTTGTGCATCAGATTTTGCAAAGGTCTCTTATAGATATTCAGCTTCAAAACGCCAACCCGATGGACACCCGCTGAGGATCCGATAAATGGTTAAAATTTGCATAAGCATAGTCTACCCGGAGTTTAAGTTTGCCCATGGGAATAATTAAACCGGCACCGAAAGAGACATTTTCTTCTTCCTTGTTTATTTTATAACCTCCCCGGAGAAAGAACATTTTTGCAAAATTATATTCCAGCCCTGTGGAAATATTTTCGGCATTATCCACTGGGTGATTCAATTGCAGAGCAAAGAGAATAGACTGCCTTTCGGTCTGCCAGATATCCATCGCTGCACCCACACGGAAAACGGTCGGTGGTGAAAAGGATTCAAATTCAGTCATCACCGTTTTTTCTTCGCCTGTTTCGGTGTCCAGGACTTGTTTCTCATAGGTTCCCCGGGGTTGAGTTTGGGGACCAAAATGTGAAATAGAAGCTGAAAAACGCAATGATCGAAACCCAGTCCAATAGAATGTGCCCATATCCAGCATGACGGTACTCATGGTTTGACCTGCTAAATCTTCCTCCACTTGCTTTAGAGTGATTCCAAAACTAAAGCGATCGGTCATTCGCGCCCCATACGTCAGCGCAATAAACCGATCTTGAAATACAAAATAATTGCCTGTACCGTGTGGCAAATACTCTGTTGTTTCCATCATTGGCGCCATATGCAAAATACCAAAAGAGAGTCCGGCATAGTGCCGCCCTTTCAGCTTGGTAGTTACACTGAAAAAATCATAATTGATGTCTGCCGGCCACTGAATTCGGGACGCAGAAAATTCTGTTTGTTCAAATTGTGCGATGGCACCGGGATTATAATAGACAGAGGCAGCATCCTGCTGTAAGGCAACTACTGCTTCGCCCATGCCAACAGCCCTGGCGCTGACTCCAATTTTTAAAAAAGTAAAAATAGAGGTTCCCACACGCTGACCGCCCAGGATTGGAAAAAAGTTTTGCCCCTGAACAGCCGTGATTGAAACCAGAAATATTATTACTCCGGCGAATATATTTCGTATAAAAACACGAACCCAACTATTTTTATAGACCCCTCTTGCCCGCCTGCCACATTTGAAAATAGTAAAAAGGAGCGGGCAGGTATTCTCCCCTCCTAAAGGGGAGACAAAAAAGTGGTTATCATTTTTGAGGAAAATCATGGCAAGAACATTATTGGTTTTTCAGTTTCTGATATAACTCCCATAATATTTTGCATTTTTTCAAGTATGCAAGGGACAACCAAAGCAAAATGATCAATTAACATCATTAATTCACCAGCTTTGCAATAGTGCGGATTCGATTGAAAAGAATTTTTAGAGCAGTATCGAGCATAAAACGTAAATATGTAAAACGTAAATCGTACTCCTTTACATAATTACGTTTTAAATAATTATTACCCAGCATAATTCTATTATCCTCACTCATTTCTGTACTTGTGACAAATATTTTCTTTCTGATGAATAATCCAGGTTAAATGATTTTTTCTAAACATATTTACCGTTTTGTGGTGGGAAAGAGGGGTCATTAAAAAATGATAAGTACATTGTTCCATTCGTAAAACTTTGCATTAAAAAATAACCTGCATCCCTAATTCGAAGGTGCGCGGATTGCCGTTTCGGGATGGATCATAATTGGGATTTGGACGACTTATCATGCTGTAAGGAATAATTTCTCCCGGGTTATACCCTCTTCCGGTATAGGGGTTGATTCGCCTTGGAATTTGTTCATCAAACACGTTTTCAATTTCCAGAAACAGTTTGTACTTCAAACCGGCAATATGAAATGTCTTATAAAGCTTAAGGTCCACCGTGCTGTAGCCGCTCACGTTATCCAAGCCCAACAGTTTAAATAATTCCGGAGTATATTCACTAATATTTGCATAAGGATTATCCCCATCCCTTGGTCCAACGTAGTAAGGGACGCCATCTACATATCGAATCCCATCTTCATATTCATTTGTTCCGGGAAGGGATTGGGTATATCGTCGACCGGAGCCAAACTCAAAACGCATGGATACTCCCCAATTTGCCGGGTGTGTATAGTGGATATTGCTGAAGAACTGGAGCGGTTTATCCCAACTCATATAATTTTCACCCAGCGGTTTTTCACTTAATGCGCCCGCTTGGACAAGCAAATTGTCCAAGGGGGATGAGCTTTTTCCGGTAATAATCGAATAATTGAAATTCAAATCCAAATACCACCGTTCAAGTACCCTGCTTTTCAGAATTATTTCCACCCCTCGTGCCCTGGCATAATCCGCATTGAAATACATATTGAACCGTAAATGAGCATATTTTGGATTGGAGGGTGTAATGGTTTGGGACGTTTCATAATCAAACATATCTTTCCAGTACACCTTCATTTCCAGCACTTGGTCCTCGCTGAAACGGTGTTTTATACCCAACTCATACTGAACAGTTGTTTTGGGATTCAAATTTGGATTGCCAAAGACCTGATAGGTTGATTGGGAGACAGAATTCAATTTGGCATAGACATATTGAAACGTGGGTAATTGGGAAAAATGCCCGTAATAAAAATATAGAACATCATTGTCCGTCACCGGGTGAGATATTCCAAAGCGCGGGCTGAATCTTCCTTTACCCTTGAATCCAAAAAGGTCGAATGTTTCTTCATCAAATTTTTTCCGGGCGGCATCCGTTATTATCACCGTGCTGGGATTATTGATGGCATCTTCTACATATTTCCCCGGAAACCAATAATCATACCGCATGCCGATATTCACGGTCATTCCTTCAAAGGTGATGCGGTCTTGGACGTAGAAAGCCCCGAAGGTGGTGTTTGCTTTATACATATCAAAATTAGCGCCAAAGCCTGATGTTCCGGCCCATGGCTCATCGATATCAACCACTTGGATTTCAGTATAGGTATTTTCAAATCCGCCTTTGATCTTATGGCGTGTTAACGTGCGGTATGTCCAATCAACATCAAATCGATAGTTATCGCTGGAAATATCATACCACTCGGGTGCAAAACCGGTATCGTAAAATTCGTCGCCATATGAAATGGCAATATTCCCGTCCTGATCGATAACATTATAGTTGATGGGATCCAGATCCAGGCGTTCTTTATATTCGTTCCAGTGCAAGTCCTGGACGGCGCTATGCTCAAGAGTTAAAAACCTGCCCATGGTGATTTCATAAAACGATTGAGTACTTAATGTATGGGTCCAGTTTAAACTCATCAGCCGTGTTTCACGGGTAATCGTATTATAATTATCCAAAATTTCCTGGTAGGTATAGGGGTAGTAGGTAGATGAAAAGGCCCGGGGCATGAAAAAACCTTGATTAATATTCAAAGAAATATCATAAGATACACTCAATCTTTTCTTTGGATTAATTCTCCAGGTAAGTTTATAAAGAGCATGCCAGTCATTGTTTTCACGGGGGGCCAGTGCGGATAATAAATCATCTTGAGTCTCATCGCTCATCCCTGGGATTGACCAAAAGCGATGCGGATAAAGTTCCCTGGCAGTGGGTAGATTTCTGTCATACATTTTCCCATATCCATTAATAAAAATGGAAAATGTTCCGGGTAAATCGACACCCAGCTTAGGTAACAACCATTCAATAATCGGATCCGGTCCGCCAAGATTAAATTCGATTCTATCGGTAGAATAATGGGTAATTACATCCTGTCCTAACCCCCAATTATCGCTAGAGTACTTGACGGTACCCTCATAATGATCCCGGCCATCCTTCAGCTTTATATTTATAATTCCGGACATGGCCTGACCATATTCTGCATCGTAGCCGCCGGTGATAATTTCCAATTCTTGGATTGCTTCAGGATTGATAAATAGATTTCCTGAATAGCCGGAAAGGGGGTCTTTAATCGATTGGCCATCCACGATAAACATACTTTCATCAATGCGCCCACCCCGAATATGAATTTCATTATCCTGAGTGGATACGCCTATTTGTTCCGCCAAAATATCTTCCACACTGGAAACAACTCTGTTTGCAATATCCTCACTCGTAATTCGAACCACACTGGATGTTTCATCCACATCAAAGAGCGGTTTTGACCCAATGACAACTACTTCTTCACCCAACGTCAGGACTGTTTCTTCCATAATGAAATTCAGTATAGTGGGTTCACCGGGTTCTACATTAATACCCGTTTGCAGTAAAATCTTATATCCGATAATGGATGCTTCAATATCATGCGTCCCATATGAAACACCAGTGATACGAAAACGGCCGTCCAAATCTGAAGCAGCGCCATAATATGTTCCCTTAACAATCACATTGACACCGGCAAGGCCTTCATTGGTTTTTGAATCCATGACGATGCCGGAAATCATTCCACTGCTTTGGGCAAAAAGAAAAATAGGGAAAAAGGCAATAATCAGGGTGCGTTTCATTCAGCAAACTCTTCAAATAATATGTAATTTAAAAACGATTCAATCCCATCTTGCACGGGCACAGACCCATTATGAATGGGAATGGAAAAGAGCACCACTTTTCCGGATTCTTCCGTGGGAGATATCTGGAATCGGCCAAGACTGCATACATTGGGTGAACCGGTCCATTCGTCGTTACTATCTCCTTCCTCCAGTTGATACAAACTCTTTATGGAACTGAATTGACTGGAGTCTGGAGAAAATTCTTTTACACGAATCGCCACCAGCGAGGATAAAACCAAGTCAAGGCTGTCGGCAATTTGAGATTCCAATATTGTTCCCGACATGAGCCGTCCTGATGGATTGATTACCGCAGCACCTTTCAGTGGGAACCATGTAAAAGTGGAATCCTTTAATTCCGGAGCATTGAGTAATAAATGACCCCCGCCCAAAACATAGTTTAAAATACTGCTGCTGGCTTCGTTATATGTTTCTCCTCCCGTGTAGGCAGAATACCATATTACTTTACTAAAATAATTCAAATTGGCTGAAACATCGGTTCCTGAATAAGGAAGTTTACCACCGATCTCCCAAACCGAATATTGACTAATGCCTATCAGCGAATCCAACACTGACCTATACCATTTTTGAGCATTATTCTGACTATCTTGTACAAAATCGTCCACCAGGAGTACATTCCCAAGAATGGGCATTACACGCCAAAAACCCGGTTCATTGGGATTGGTATCATCCGGGAAGTAAACAATTTCGCTTTCTGCTCCGGCGATATCCTCCACCTTAAGGTAAAAACGATGGTAGCCGGGAGCTATATCAGTCAGTGTAATACTTGAATAAGAAGCTGCGTCCAATCGTGTCCAGCATGATCCGCAAGTGTCATCTAAAGCATAATAAATATCCGTGATGGTTTCAATTCCATCCTGGTCCGTGACGTCCCAAACAAATGTTCGTGTTGGGAATGTTAAACTGGTATCACTGTGTATATCATCCACAAACGGATTACTGCGATACCGAAAACCAATCTCCGGGGGAGAATTGCGAATTGGGACAGTTAATTTAGCAGGTGTCGCATCTTCCAGGCTATCATTATCGATTGCTTTTACTTCAAAACTAAATACATCCAGGTCGGTGCGGATGGGCACATAAAAAAGGCCCTCTTCTTCAGTAGTGAATGTCCAAACAGAATCAGAACTCCATTTATATTTATACCCAATCACATTACCATCGGTATCCTCTCCCCACCAATGGAGCTGCTGTTTACTGGTGGTAATGGTTGTAAAAGCAAAATCAAGCGTATCCCAAACCATCCCCGGAGTGGGTTCCTCATCAATCGCGTAGATAATCTCACCGGTCAATGAATCAACATGGGCGTAGATCGTATCATTAGCAACGAGGGATAAAAACGTTTCCGGGGTCGCTTTTTCGTATGGGGCTGAGGGATCCTCGTATTCCCAAAGGGTGCACGAAACGGCAAATAGTAATGGTATTAGTCCTGACCAACGCATATTAAAATAATGAAGTAACGTGTAATAGGAGATGCGTAAAATGTAATTTCAAAATTGGTCTGATTTCTTATTACGTTTTACATAATTACGATAAAATAACCTTCCGAAGGTTTCGAACCTTCGGAAGGTTATTTAGTTCATCTCACCAAAAGCATCTTCCTGTGAGCAATAAAATCACCTGCCTTGATGCGATATATATACATACCTGAAGCAACATTAGCACCTTGATCATTCAGGCCATTCCAATTGATTACATGATGCCCGGCATCCATTTTATCTGATACCAATGTCCGGACATTGCGTCCCAGGACATCATAGATCATTAGCTTCACATCAGAATGTTTCGCTAATTGAAAACGGATGCGTGTTTCAGGGTTGAATGGATTCGGGTAGTTGGGATAGAGAGCAAATTCTCTGGTAATACCATCAAAGTCATCATTAATACCCAATCCACCGAGGTCTGCTAGATCGCGTATCTGGATCTTATACGTCCCAAAACTGAAATTGAAAATTCCAGTGACGCTGGAGAGAGTTGTTCCTTCTGCTAAACCGCTCAAGAAATTAAACGCTGCCATATTGGCCATATCATCATCGATGAGACATTCCACACCGGAGTCATCAACGATAGACCAATCATATGAGTTTGCGGATGATACCGTCACATTGGAAAGGGTGACCAGACAGCCTTCATAGGATTCCACTTCATCAGCATCTACATTCAAGTCCGCAGTACTTACACTTATCGGAACAATTGAATTGCCCGTGCTATTCGTGGTAAGACTGGAGATATTGATAAGCTTGGTATTGTTATCGTATTTGAAATGCCATTCCGGATCGTATTCTTCCACGGTTCCGGTAATGGTAACTTCATCACCTCTTGTAAGTTCAGTATCATCCCAGCCGTCAAATACGATTCCACTCCATACAGCTGAAGCGCTTTGCAGTACATAGGCGCCATAATCGGAATTATATTGGGCTGTATCAGCGGTAATGATTCCTGTAACGGTTACTTCGCAACCATTATAGGGAGTATCTCCTCCGGGCCATGATGTATATTGGATATCGCTTATATCATTTATACCACCACCGGCATAGGTTAGATAGCCATGTTGAGATACTTCAATATCATAGGGATAAGTACTCGTTTTAGGGCTATCCTGTTCGCTACCGTCATCGGTAGCTGTAATATAATAATCTACTCTTGCGCCATCCGTACCCGTTGCAGGTATCGTACCAGTCCATGTATTATCAGTACCCAATGTCATTGAAGCGGATGAATACGACCCACCATTAACAGCGTACATGATGGCAGCGGAAGCAATAGCAGAATTATCCTCTATCACAGCCGTAACTGTGACGGCATTTGTAGTGGATGGAGTACATGGGTCTCTTGAGACATCCGATAAGGTTGGCGGGCCTGCACCAAACACAATATCAGACATATACAGAGGTTCGAGCTTATATGTGGTTGAATCTGAATAATATCCATAGTGATGATAAACCCAACCTTCGATAGAAGTAACAAACGATCCCACAGGCGGTGGACCGACTGCATCAAAATGGACAGCAATACTATCAGAATCATCATCCACAAGCACGCCGCCGGAGCCATCATCTACTTCAAACACTTCGTATTGTAGATCATTATTTGTTACGATTCCTTCTTCAATCCTTACCGTGACATTTCCCCATTGTTCCGCTTCCGTAGGCCAGCGTAAATCACCGGTTTCAATCAGTTCAGGTTCAGGTACTTCTGAACCAATTCCAATAATATTTACAGGTTCTGTAATGAACAATTCAGTCATATTGGAATTATCTGTAGTATATTCAAATACATAACCAGTCGCTTGAATACTGTCACCTTCATAGAGAACCGGAAAGGCTGAACTGTCCGGGTCGTAACAAAGGATTGAACTCCATGGACCGCCGTTCTCATCCTGGAAAATGAATTTGATACCATCTCCGGCATAACTCAAGCCTGTAGGCATTGTTACTATACCTAGCACAGTGACTGTATCACCGTACAGGTATGAAATATCCGATTCACTGTCCTCGCTGGTTAACAGCAAATCACTATAGAGTACTTGCTGAATGCGTTGTATACGTACTGGCTCACTTACTGCTTCAATTATATCTCGAGCCAAGCGCGGTTCAAGTTTTGTGTCACTGTATGTGTAAGTCATAACACCGGATACTTCTGCAAGCGCTTGTCCATTTTCCGGGAAATAATAGTAATCCCAAATATCATCTACACGCATGGAATTGGTACCGTCACTAATAGACCATTCCCCATTACCGAGGTCAGGACCGTCTACTACAACGCTTACAATTTTTACCAAACATCCTTCATAGGCTTCCGCTTCGGAGCCACCCGTCATAACCTGTCCGGCTGTTACCGCGGAAGGACTGATCATATTGACAGCAGGTCCATGAATAATTACGTCTGTTACATCTACTATTTCAGTTAAGCCAAAGTATTCATCAACGGTTCCTGTTAAGGTAACGCTGTCCCCTTCAGCTACAGAATGGGTAATACCGGCTGATGTTGTGAAATCAAACTCATCCCAGCCATCATATTCAAAGACTACTACTCCATTCCAAGGTCCTTCAGCATCCTGCACATAGAGATAACGGTTACTGCTGCTGCCCCAGAATTCGGCTGTGACCACTCCGCTAATGGTGACAGTTTGCCCATCCAGCGGACTGGCGTCATCCGTTGCCGGATCGCTGACATATTGAATGTCATAAATCGGTATAATTGTACCGCTGGTTGGCATTACCAAATAGGTTGTTTCATCAGAAGTTGAACTGTTGCCTTCATTATCAACAGCTGTGATTAAAAATTTCACAGTGGTCCCGGCTGTTTGTGCCGGTATGGTTCCTGCATATGTATCTCCCGTTGTAATGGTCATGGTGACATCGGTGTCAGCTGTACCTGTATTATAGGTCAGCGTCGCACTGGCAATAGTACCATCATCTGTAATCGTTGCGGACACCGTGACATCATCCGGTTCAGTTGGTGATGATGGATCAAGAGCTATATCAGCAATTACAGGATCTACATGGGGATGTGATCCGATATAATCCCAGGTCATATCATCATAAACTTTCCATTCAGAATCGGTTGCATTGGTACCGGCAGAAGTAGTCCAATTCGTATTACCGGTGGTAACAGAAGCTTTTCGTACTAACGTGTGATCTTTTGTAGCATCGACTACGCCAGCCACATTCCAACCGGAGCCCGGATCATTGTCAGGAACTCCAATTACATCTATCAATTCAAAAGTGCCTGTGCCGTTGTCTTTTGCCAAACCAACAGCATCATCACCGGTGTAATGCATTGCACTCTCATATGCTAAAGCAAGATCAGTTTCATCTAATATAGCTTGGTCAGCAGCATCTGCAGCCATCACGTAAACATCTCCATCTACCAACGTCCCTGATAAAGAATGTTGTCTTGCAGCTTTCCAATCACCACCGTTATTAGAGCCCCAAACTTGGTAATTAGATAAATCTATATCCGCCCCCGTTCCATTATATATTTCAATATACTTATTGTTACCGCTTCCTCCTTCAGCATATTCTGAGAAAAATAGATCGGTTGCTTGGCCTGATGCCAAAGAACAAATCATTATTATCATAACTGTTATTCGATTCATTGTTATTTCCCTTTTTGTTTATTTAATGATTAGAAATTTACCTTCTTTAATTTTCCCAAATGATGAACTTTCGTTATCCAGATTTTCAACGGTAAATAAATACAGCCCGGAAGCAGTCGCTTGATCGTGACGGGTGATAAGATCCCAGGCATGTGCACCTCCGCTGAATTGAGGATTTTTGCGATCATCGATGTTTTGAATATCACTACCAATGTAATCACTATCATGATCTAAAACATCCACTAAGTCACCTGCTAATGTGAAAATTCTGATTTCTGCTTTTTTTGGTAAATTCTGAAACCAGATTTGCCTGCCCCGGCTGCCATACCCATCCCACTTTGCTTGGCCGCGATACGGATTTGGATACACACTTGGCTTCGCGGCCCAATCACTGGTGGTTGTTACACCGGGATACACATATTTACGATTCGCATAAACAGAACTTTCCAGACTTTCCAAATTTGCATCAGGATCACCACGATCATATGCAGTGACAGCATAATAATTAAGCCATCCGTTTTTCACATCGCTATTCACAAATTTATAATGGTAATAATTCCCGTCTATTTCCACACTGTCCGGCTCATCAAATTCATTCTGAATTCGTATATATTCAAATTCGGTATTATAACCAATATCCATATATTCAGGATGCGCCAAATCAAATTCGCCAAGCAACGTAAATTCCTTATTGGTTTCGCTCAATGTCTTCCGGGAGCCATAAATACGATATCCTTCAAAATCCTGCTCGCGGCTGATGGGATCTATGTATGATTCTGCGTTGTTTTGCCAGTAAATGGTGACTTCCCGATCAGCCACTTGGAGTGCAATATTAGGCACCGGTGGCGGTTCCGGTAAAATATAACGAGTAATTTTTCCATCTTTATTCAGGTCTTCCCCATCATCCAAAACATTATTTCTGTTTGCATCTTCACCGTCGAATGCTTTTTGCGCCCAGTCATTATTGACGTGGAGGTTTGCCCGGCGGGCAGGAGAATCATCCGTTGCACCTTTCCAGCGGGCACAAACGATGGCCATCACAATGCTGCAGGAATCTCCGGGTGGCAGTTCCCAAACAGTTGAATCTTCGTTTGCCGGCATACTGCCGAAGGGACCTGCAGAAAAAAGAAACATCCAGCTGTTCGGGGCTGAAGGATATCCTTCATCAGTGTAATCGATACCGGCTCCTTTGGGGACGTTCGATTTCATGGCATCGTAGCGTTCGAAGTCCCTTAGCGGCATGCTGTATTGGGGATAATCAGCATTGTTGGTGCTGGTCCATACCCATTGGCTATAATGGGATTTTACATAAGGCCGAGGGACTGTTCCACCCAACAAGGATACACCAATATAGGATTCTGCCCAGCCGTCATCTCCATCGGCATCGTACTGATAGGCAATATCCCGTGTAAACCCCGAGGCATCCGTTGACTGATCGAAACCGTTCAAGTTATCATACCAGGTAAAGCCTCCCCCCGGTTCATACGTATTGGTGTAATTCATATTGGCCACAGACGCATCCATCCATAATCCCGCATAAATATCCTTGATGGTTTTGTTGGAAGCATTTTTGATGGTATAATTCAAAATGACAAAGGCATCCGCAAAAGTAAAATTCCAGGCATAGGTTTCCAAGTGGACATCAATTCCCAGTGGGTTATGATTTGGAATACCATAATCATCCGTTGGTGAAGCGCCATAATCTTTGAAATCCATAATTAAATCCTGGTGGGACACGGCAAAGGGAGAATAATACTTCGCCATGGAGTCCAAGGATGTGGATGAAATAGACGATCGAATTTCTACACCGGGTTTGGCAAAAAATTCAAATCCCTCCTGTCCGGAATCAAAGACGCCATCTACGATAGCCGTGGACACTCGGCGATCAGCACCACCCACAATACCGCCTATCCAGAGCCCGGCATAAGAAAAATGTTCCACCTGTTCACGGAGAATTTCTGTTTTTTGTTTATACTGGCAGGAGGGTTGGATTCGTCCATTAATCTTATTCCAACCGTTCCCTAAAACACCAAAGTTTGTAACGGCTAAACCCAGTTGACCTACAGAGGTATATTTATCATAAACATCATAGTCAAATTGGGCGGGGAGAAAAGCAGCATACACTATTATAAAAATAAAAAGCGCGGAGTGATGACGGTTCTTTTTCATTGATTAACTTTTTAAAAATCAGCAGTTAGATCAACATGCTGAAAAATGTGCCCGGCAAATTAATATCAACAGGAAGGCAAGTCAAATTCTATTAGTCGTTGTAGTCTCCCCATAAATATCAGGCAATTATTGAGATTACTGACAATAAACTGGTGGTAATCAGGAGTTGGAATTTCGTTTATTGAAGTTACATTTTCCATTTCCAAAAGATTCAAAACAGTCTTCACGATTACTATGACCAAAATCAAGCATTATTTAAGAGATTTGGATGGATAGAAATGTGATTAGGAATATAGGAATTATGATCCCGAATCACGGCGCACATAATTTTCACGAGTTTATTTTCAACATTATTGAGAATGAGTTTGTTCGCTTTTCCTTCTTTTTGTTTCCTAATATAATATTTACGAAAATCAGACTTGTGGGTTACCACTGACCGTGCTGCAAGATGAAGTAATTTGCGCATGATAGATGGTCCAAATTTTGGTGTTCTCGGTTTTTTGTAAACAGATGTACCGCTTTCATGCTTCACAGGAGCAATCTTTAAGTAACTGTTCATTTCTTTATAATGTTTCTCCGTCTTAAAGCCATTGGTTATCACAAGCATGTTAAACGCAAGAAGGTTTTGGACGCCTGGGAGTGATTTTAAGTTCTTTACCATTTGGCTCATTTGAGGTTCCTTTTGAATGAGTTTATCCATTTCTTTCTCCAAGGTTTTAATCTTTTTCGTGAGTGTTTGAATGTGACTTTTCAATGTCCTATTTGCCGCAGTTGGTCGCACAGCCTTTCGATTAAGTGCAGATGAACTGTTTGTTGCAGCGGTTTTATGGTTTACCAGTAATTCTCGGGTGGTAATCAGCGCTTTCATCTTTTCAACGATATCTTCTCTCGGTTCCCAGATATTCAGTTCATCAAAAAACCGAATAGCATACTCTGCAATTTGAAGACTATCAACAGGATCAGTTTTATGACCATCAATTTTAAAGGCTCGTTTTACTTTTAGGGGCGGATCAACTGCAACTGTGTAGTTATAACTATGTAGAAAATAACAAAGATGTTCTCCATAGACGCCTGTGGCTTCCATACAGATGATCATTTCTTTTGGCTTTATCTTGATTTGTTTAAACCAGGCATCAAGTTCTTTAAATCCTTGTCTGTTATTATCAAACGTCTTTGGTCCATGAAGGGCTATACCGGGTGTAGTTGAGATGCTCACTACAAAATCATCAGATGCTATATCTATTCCTGTAGAATATGATGGCTGTTTCATTTTAACTTTCTCCTTGATTAGTTTTCTAACATTCCTGATATATCGCATATGTGGTGGAACTTTCTCCATATTATTAATCTTAATGTGCGGATAGAATTACTATCTAGTTTTTGCCACAGCCAGGGTTGGGTCTTTATCGTGATATAGGTTTCTAACCTTGAGGAAGTATTAGACTTATTCAACTCTGGGCGATATATTAGGTTTTTCATATTTAAAATAGAACCTTCAAATTCTACAATCAAAGTCTAATGGAGGAAAGAAATGACGAAGTGATCTCCTTAAGTTTGCTCACAGTAGGAGATTGCCCGCCTTCCCCAATTGAAATAAATACAACGGGGCGGACAGGCCGCACTCCATTACATTCCGTTCGCAAAGACACTAATCTTTTTGTTATTTAAAACACTAAACATGTCATCGCGAGCAAAGCGCGGCGATCCCCTTTGTTTTGCTAACTGACAGGAATCTATTATGGACTAACGAGCTAGCTGTACAAAAGGACAGTAGTGCAGACAACTTGTCCGCCCACTGGGGGATTCCTGTCTGCACTAGGACAGGTAAGAATGACTGTCCTACGGAGGGTTCTTTGATAAACACTGGATACTTTCCTGACTTTCGTACCAGGACACCCAACCCTGAAACAATAGTTCAGTTTTTGCAAGAGAGACAACACACATTCATTATATTTTACTAAAAACGGCCAGATTCAGAAATTCTGTATTTATTTGCAGAGCTAATGAAATACTTTTTCAATTATTGATTTAATAGAATTGGGACTTAATCAATTATATGACCCCCATCCTATGCTAAAGCTTCAGAAGACGGACTTTGTGTTTCCCGCCAATCTGGACAGGTGAGAAAAACAAAATAATCTCAACCACCACTCCTAAATCCCCTCCTCGTATGAGGAGGAATCTCGCCTGCCCGCCCCCTTTCTTCTAATTTCAAATGGGGCCGGCGGGAGGGAGGTGTTATACATTGGGGATTTTAAACAATGAAACAGATATATTCAATTTGCATGTTTTAAATACAATTTAATACACTATCACTCCACCCATTTTAGCACTGAGACACCCAAAACTGAAACAAAAACCCAGTGTTCACGACGGGGATAGATCAAAATTATGATATTTTTCTAAAAACCGCGAAAGTCAGGACTACGACAGACAAGAATGTCTGTCGTACGAAGGGCTATTTGATAAACACTGAATACTTTCAACCCTGTTCTTTCAATGGGGCAAGCGGGTCTCACTCTCATGCCGGTCCGGCGGCGGATATTTTCATTATTTCAACAAAATAACTTTCTGTGTTTGCTGTTTGGACCCGATGGTTAATTGTATAAAATACACACCGCTGGGCTGACTAGAAGCGTTCCAGATTATTTCGTGAGTTCCGGGTTGCAGGTTTTCATCCACAAGCGTTTCCACCAGCCGGCCGGTTAAATCAAATATGTGTAGAGACGTTGTATGCAACGTCTCTACTACAGAAAACCGGATGGTAGTGGTTGGATTGAATGGGTTGGGGTACGCCGGATATAAAACAAATCCTTTGGGGATTAGATTATCATGATCAACCCCGGCTGTAGTTGTATCATTCCATGCCCTGCCGGGTGTTCCAAAATCTCCGTCACCATACGGTGTTTCTGACATGGCCCAACTGGTGTCGGTATTATTATCATAATTAATATTTTTTAAATACATTGAAACACCACTACTATAAGGAAAGGATGATTTATAAACTACTTTATCCGCAATGCGTCCTTCGTCATCAATAAGCATGATTTCATCTGCAAGGTTTGCCAATAGAAAACCGGAATATTCATAATCAGCTGTATATCCCCCATTTACGTTGCTGTCACCATTTCGGCCTAAGACCACATACTCCCCGGGATGAATATAAAATTCGATTGAAACTGTTTGAATTTCGTGGTGATCATTATCGCTGTCGGCAATTTGCCAGCCGGCCAAATTGATGGAAATAGAATCATGGTTATAAATCTCAAACCATTCACCATACGTATCTGAAACCGCCGCCGGATTCACCATTACTTCTGTAATAACAATATTATATGGAGATGGATCTCCTCCAGGGAATGCAAACGTCGCTATGACCGGCAGATGATCGGACGCGTCATGAAGGGCATCTGCCATGGCATCATTTACGGATGTATTATTCCCATCATTGATGGCTTGGTTACAATGATTACCGTCGTTTCCTACCGCCCGATACGTGTTGTCTATATAGTTTATTTCATAGGTTTCATTCAGCACAGCCTCGGAAACAAAGATCCAATCGAAGCGGTCATCCATCCCGCCAGGGGCGCCACCACCAAATTGTGTTATTCTTGGCGATTGCGTGTGAACATCTGCAAATTCACAATCTGTTTCCCATGCCTCAGCATGCCAATTCCCGATGCGGTCAATCGGGTCGAATAACCTGCCGTCGTTGTCATCACCTTCTCCCGTCAGCATATCAAACGCCGGTTCTGATGATGAGCTACTGCTGTAAATATTAAAATCCCCTGCCACCATAAAATGACTTCCGGCAGGCAAATCATCTAAATAATCACGCAATGCAGTAGCTTCCGCCAATCGCTGTAAGGCGTCATCATTTCCGGTGCCTGCTTTTAAATGAACACCATACACGTTGAATCGCACACCGGATTCATTATGCTCCATGACCCATTCCACAACGTCTCTCAACCCTGATGGAGCAGTGTTGACTAAACTTGTACTGACAAAAGAAAAAACATCATGACGGTAATATAATGCAATATCTATGCCTGCGCTTTGATTAATAAAACTGGCGCCGGACCAAGCATCAGCTTCAACTATATCCAACACATCAGATAAAAAATGGTCATATCCCCTTTGTCCTATCACTTCCTCTGCAATAATAATATCCGGTTCCACATATTCAATGACCGTTATGTAATCATCTTCACGGTCGTTTTCATCTTCATAATTCAGCAAGTTGTACGTCATAAAGATATGGTTGGATTGAGCCATGCTTTGACTCAAGAACAATAATAAATAAATAATTCTATAATTTATCATCTAAAAATACCTTTTTTTATCCTTTTCCGCTTTGACCGCAAAGGCCTATCAAAGTTTTGAAAGAAAAATGGTAATAAATATTACTTTGCGATCTCTGCGTTTTCTTTGCGGGCTTTGCGGTTAAATTCATTTTTTTCTTTTGGGAAACTTTCAAGATGGGGTTTCATAATATCTCTACTTCTATAGATCCCACATTCAGTTTCCTGTGGTTTTTAAATGTTGTTTTACTGTATTTATTCAATGAGTCCATTTCGTTCTTTGAAATCAAATCCAATTCTTTCAAAATGGCTATTGTCACCTGCGGAGAGCACCTCTGATTTCCATCTAAAATTTTTAAGGCAATACCATAGACTTCGCCATCTTTTTTCCGAATTCCCAGCCCCCGGACGGCTTCTCCACCCACTTTCGTAACAGCTCTGCCTTTCATGGCTTCAATAAAATCAGTGTCAAATCGGTTTTTTCCGGCAATTAAATAAGGATTAGACGTCATGGCATCGTATAAAACGGCTAATTCAGGATAGGTTCTACCGGCGAATTTTTGAAACATCAGGGCAATATTGTAAAGAGGCATAAAAGGTGTGGGTGCGCTGCAGCCGTCAATGGCCAACGGAAAATCATCCAACTCTGAATATTTTTTAGCTTGAGCCATTATTGCCTTTTGTACCGGATGTTCTGAGTTTGTGTAGCCTTTTGGATCTACTTTTAAATGTTTGGATAAGCATAGCATTCCAGCGTGCTTACCGCTGCAGTTATTATGCAATGGAGTTGGCTCAATGGTATTTTTAATCAACTCCAATTTCGATTTTTTATCATAGGGCGCATGACTGCCGCACTCATAATAGGATATATCGAAGCCCAGTTTTTCCAGCATGTGTTGTGCTGTTGTTATATGAATATCTTCCCCATTATGTGATGCACACATGAGAGCCAACTCTTCCGTTGTGAACCCCGCAGCCTCTGTTGCCCCTTCCACCACAGAAGCTGAAGCCTGGAATGGTTTAAGGGACGAACGAATACACGTTAAATAATAGGGATCACCCCAGTTTTTAACGATTTGTCCTTCGCCGTCCACCACCACCGCATATGCCACGTGCATGCTTTCTATGAATTCACCCCGAAGTACTTTGCACATGATACCCATGGTTAATTCACTACTTCAGAAACATAAACGAATTCAAAATGCTCTTTTTCCAATTTCGGAATTTCACGCTGCAATACATTCAACGTATGTTGCTTTGCATGACCAATGCCCACAGCAAACCCATGTTTTCTTGCTTTGTCTGCTAGTTCTTGAAATTGTAATCGGATTAAATCTTCATCGAAATCGTTATCTAGAAATACATCCCTCCTCCCGGATGGGACATCAAGAGAACGCATCACCGTTTCCGCTTGAGTATATTTTGTCGTACGACTGTCCAGAAAATATTTTCCATTCTGTTTTAACACAGTTCCCAATACATTCATCACCCTCAGGTCAACAGTTGCTTTTGATCCTTGGTGATTATTCATACCCACCGCTTCCGGCAGATGCTCCAGTACTTTTTCCACACGCTGCTCAATTTCGAGACTGGTCATGGATGATATCAGCCTATACTCTTCTTCTCCAATACTGGGGATATTTGATCCCATGGGCATATGCACAATAACTTCAAATCCTTCCATTTTGGCTTTTTTGGACATGTGCCGGCTATGTTCATGTCCGGGAATAACCGCATAGGTCAGTTTGGTTTTTAATTTAAGAAACCCATCAGAAACAGCATCATTTCGATAACCGAAATCATCAATAATGATGGCGATTTTCCCAGCACTTTTTACCACAACTTCCTTTTCAATATCACTTATTGGCTTTTCATCTACTATGGGTTCCAATGTCTTCATTTTACGATAAAGCCCAATCATGATAGTCCCCATCACCAAAACGATAACAATCAAAAAGACAATTATTTTCCGGTTGCGATCGTTTTTATTTTGACCTGAAGACATTGTCAGGGAAAGTAAATGGTCAAATCGAACATCTGGGGTATACCTAATCCATGTGAACCGATCAGGATTCCATAATTCAAATTATAAATACCAAAACGGAATCCTGCTCCAAACGAAATTTCTGTTACTTCCTTGGAAAGTTTGCTGCTTTGTCTCAAAGTAAGGTTGTGCCAATTGGTTTCATTCGATGTATGAAGAATGAATCCATTCACCAAAGTGGAAATCTCTCCTCCCAACGTAAATTCATTCGAAAACTCACGTGCAGAAAACAGGTAACTGGCGCTGGCAAGAGCACGGTTCGGAAGCTTGGGTTCTTCAGATTTTAGGATTGACATTTTTCCCATATTGAGGATGGCAGCGCCCACTTTCAATTTCGAAGAGAGTTGTTTGATCAAACCAATATCTACTGAAAATCCATTGCTGTTTTCCGTATAGAGGTCAATTCGTACCCAGCGAAAAGCTGCACCTATTTTCATCCCCAACATGTCCCAACTTCCCACAGCGCCCAAGGCAAAACCATTCGCGCCATACGTTGCTAAAGGTTCATCCGTGGGTGTTTCACCACGGAGCTCTAAATCATCAATTTCAACATATTTTAAATTCACCCCGAAATGTGCTTTATCACCAGGAAATAACATTAACAATGATGAGATTTTTGAATCTGCCAGCCAAGAGCCATGGGACATATCTAAAAAAAGACCTGACTTATTGGCGGTAATGGATGCGGGATTAATACTGTTTTTATACACGGTATTAGAGCCAATGGATAGTTCCAAACCATTGGAAGGAATCGTTAAAAATTGAGTTCCTGTAGCAAACAAAAACCCGGATAGAATGATTGATATTAATCTAAAAACGGAACGCATACGATATAATATGGGCAAAACCGGTGGGAAATTCCACCACCAGTGCATAATCCAAAAATGCATCATTCTTATTCATGAATGAAAAATTCATTCCTCCGCCAATACCAATCCGTCCGTTGCCCAAACCTCCTCTAAAAAAATAATTCTTTTTATATATGTACTCAACACCGGCTCTTAATGACTGACCCAAATGGCCATAACTGCCATCTGTTTTTTCTCCGGCAATGATCCCGAAATCACCCACAATATAAAGCTGTCGTGTTTTGTACGTAGCACCCAGTCTGAAAATGGATGGGAACACATCTCGATACACACGACCTTCACCTTCAAAAACGCTACTGGTATTCCATTGATAATAAGAATTCAAATCCTGAACCATTAAACCAATTTTCACTCGTTTTCCCGGATCAATCATAACACCTATATCAAATCCTATACCTTTACCCGCCAGATCGCTTTCATTCATTGGCAACTGATTATAGAGAATTTTCACATTGATCCCCACGCTGATCCATTGCTGCAGTCGCTGGGCAAAAGTGATATAAAATGCATCCTCAGATGTCGATAGTGTATTCGTATGTTCACCTGCAACTGTCCTGCCGTCAATACCATCCACTCCTGCACTCACCCAAGCAACACCCACACCGGCAGTTGGCGGTAGATGAGTCGCAAAACTACTGACAATAAATCGTCTGTCCAAAGCCAATGAGTGATACGTAAATGAAGCTTGACGAGTTGTTAAAAATGCAACGCCTGCAGGGTTATGATACGCAGAAAATCCTTTATCCAGTTCGGCTGTAAAACCGCTGCCCATGGCCATGGATCGGGCTGACGTTCCCATGCGTAAAAAAGATCCGGAATATCCTGCATAATCAGCCGCAGATAACATTCCAAAAGCGATTAGTAATATTGATATAATTTTTTTCACCTGAAAAGGAATTTCAATATCCCTGACCTTTTTTAACCGAAAAGTTGGCAAACAAGACACAAAGAGCAAAAAGAATAATTTAATTTTCTTTGCGAATTTTGCGTAAAACTCCGCGAACTCTGCGGTAAAATATTTTTTTCTTTTTACCTGATAATGCATTTTATATTTTTTTTATAAGACGAGAAAACCATATAGATAGATTTTTTTCATTTCACTACAATCAATTTTACCCAGTGGTTACTGGGTCCCGCGTCAATATTTTGAGAATACTTCAACTTGATAAAATAGACACCGTTATCGACTAATCGCCCATTGCTGTCTTTCCCATTCCATTTAATGGCACCTGTTTTAGAATTCTGCCTATCTAATGAAGTACTATACACATTTTCCATGGCAAAATTGTATACATCCAATTCCACTACATAAGATGCCACATCCCCCAAATGGAAACGAACATAGCCATCCCCGTCCAGAACATTGTGCGAATTGGGAGAAAAAGGATTGGGATACGCATAAATCTTTTCCGGATCATAATCGGCCCGATAGATTTGCCAATTACTGCCGTGTAAATCTGAAGATCGAGCGAGGCCATCTCCCGTTCCGATCCAAAGGACAGGGCCATTATTATAGTATGCCCTGCTATCTAACACCACGGAAAATACTTCGCTGGATAATGTTTCATCCCCTTCAAGTGGTGTGATATTTTTTGCCGGTTTAAACAATGCCCAATTCTGGCCATCTTCCGATTTCCACAATCCTCTTTCGCTCGCGGCAAAGACCAAAGAATCGTGGGCAAATACATTGTAAACCCGTTCGCCAATTAACGCTGTGTTCCAGGTGGCTCCATCATTCAACGTATAACTGACCCCTCGCTGCTCTGTAGGATCATCGGCATTCATGGTCGCCGCCCAGATGATTCGCTGTCCATTCCAATTTTGGCGAGTGATACTTACCACAAAATTTCCAGTCAAGTTTTCAAAAGGAAAGGCATAATGCTCCCAATCAATACATCCCTGGTTACCCATAATGCCGCGATTAACACCATTGGCAGTTCCCACCCAAACTGTATCGTTATACGCCAACACAGAAAACGCCTTATGGTTGTGATTCCCCCCATCAATGGGGTCTCGAGGATTTAAGTAGAAATTCTTTAAAATATTCTCGCCATCCACCTCTTCATAAGATGAATCTGCACATGTTGTTAGCACCAGTTGATCATCTTTCGGAACAGGAACCCGTTCCCAGCTGCCATCAGAAATTTTTAACCGCCTAAGTCCGCCTGCCCAACTGGTAATCCAAACATACCCGCCCCCGATGGACGCATCATAAGATACATTGAATTGGGGTACAGTCACCGGTAACGCGTTGAAAAAACCAATACCGCCAAATGGGACGGTGATTGTATCCGCATCGGTAATATCGATAGGCTGTTCATAATAAATCCATGCAGGATCATCTAATGTTGAGTTGGTGGTAAATACAACACCCATACCAGTAGGAAAGTCATTAATCGTTCTAGCGAATGCGGCAAACATGGTATCTCCTTTAATAGCAATGGCTGATACGCCGCCTTCGGGGAAAAAACCACCTGTGCTTGAACCACTGGTCAGTTCTGAGCTTGTAAAGAATGTTTCTACTGTCAAAGAATCTTTTATTCTTGAAAGTCCTCGTCCAGTCCCCAGCCAGACCCAGCTACTATCCCCTTGCAACCGAATTTCCGAAATAACATTGCTTAACAAGCCCGGTTGAGACGTATCTGAAGCTGCGGTCATTTTTTGAGCGTTAAAATTCAATGGCAGCTCAAACTTTCCTGCTGTAGTTACTTGGGCCGCAAGAAATGATGAAAAAAGTATTCCAATAAAAATTCTTTTGTTCATGGTAGAACAACCAAGGTAGTAATAAATGGTTCAGACAAAATGCCGGAGTAATCCCTTGCATAAAAATATGATGTGTATGTGCCTAAGGGATTATTGGAATCAATCACGATGTATCGGGAAAATTTGCCGTCGTTGGCTGTTTCATCCCAGACATACATGGAGAAATCCTTATTGCCGTCATCATAAAGTGAAATGGGGCTTCCGCTTGAATATGTACCGTCTGGTTTTTGGAACATAAGGTAACAAGTTTGGACGTCTTCATATCCATCGAGATCATCCACAGTAACAACGATCGTCCCAACAGAAACGCTTCCTGCTTCGGGCATGATCATAGTATCCGGCATACTGACAGAAAGTATTCTTGGGCCACGGTTTCCGGTCTCATAAACGGCCATACTTCTTTTGATTTCCGTTCCATATTGAGCCAGAAATTTCACATATACTTTTCCTGTATCCGTCGGTTCTAATACATATGAAACAGAACTGGTATCATTATTCACTTTTAATGAATACACATCATCAGCGGCAATAATATCGCCGGTCATCCCGGCATCATTCAAGATAAGGGTATCGGCAGTTTGGGTTGTATCAAAACCAAAATACAACACATTAACGGCCTGTAAACTTTTCCCTAAATAAGACGGCTCAACCTGGACACTGAAATATAAATGGTTTAATCCCTGATTATAATTAAACTGCAAATCCTGTAGAAGGAGGGATTCTTCATCGGTGGATTTTCCATCGGGGCAGCCCCAAATGAAAAAGAGTATGCTCAATAATAACCAAACATGTTTACGCATAGGAACAAAATATAAAAGTTTCATCATTCGATTCCATAGATATGATGGACTAACAAAGTGCCGACCTGTTCCAGGCTTGATGGGGAACATTTATCCGGCAGGTCCTGATGAGTGTGCCAGTAATTCGAGTACCGATTTGGATAATCAAAATCAATGATATCCACAGCCGGAATACCGGCATATTTCCAAAGAGGCACATGATCATCATAGATTGAATAGCCAAGCGATTGATCGAATGCAGGTAAATTCAACCTGTTAGCAAGTTTCCATAAACTGCGGACCAGCTTCGGCGCCTGCTGGTAAGAGAATCTTTCGATTGGAAAATGCAAATATGTATCCCCTACCATATCCAAAATGATGGCATAATCCGGTTTTGGGATTGGCAGATTTTTTGAAAAAAACACCGACCCTTGGGCATAGGATTCACTTTCGCCGGACATGCCTAAATCTTCACCATCAAACAATACAAGAGTAATGCCAACCGTTAAATCGTGATTATGGAATACCTCTGCCAATGCTAACAAAACCGCCACGCCGCTGGCGCCATCGTTGGCACCAATGATAGGTTTATTCCGGTCTTCGGATTTTAGTTCTTTATCTGCCCAAGGGCGTGTATCCCAGTGGGCTCCCAATAAAATTTGCTTATCTGCATTCGGATTAAAACGAGCAATAATATTAGACAAGTTATATTTATCATCTCTATATGGATCAACATACGTAAAGGTCTGGGTCCAAACGGTGTCCGCTTTGGAATTTAATTCATCGATTAAATAATTCATACAGGCATAATAACCATCTGAACCGGGATTTCGAGGTCCGAATGAACATTGTTTTTCCAAATACATAAATGCACGATCACCTGAAAATTCCGGCACGGAATTTTCACACCCAGCATTGACCAACAATCCAAATAAAACTAAAGTGAATTTTATCATTTTTATCATTTTTTTACCAATAACCCCGCCAAATAAAAGGCGGGCAGGCAGTTGCCGTTTCTTTGGAATGCACTGACCATCTCAATGCAACACTGACATAGTCAGTATACTCCAAACCGCTTACCATAAAGAACTCACCAATCTCATCCACTGATAGCAATGTTAATATCAAATCCAAAATCGCGATCTATTTTCTTTCCGGTCGTTTTTGATTCTGTTTCTCTGTATTCATAAATGAGTCCGCCGCTGATTTGAGAACTGAAAGAGTATGAAATGCGTAAAGACGTTTTCCATCCTGAATTGAAAGATAACTGTCCAAACTCTACACCACCATCTCTACTGCCTAATGTCTCACTTTCATTCATATCAAAATTCAATGTAAAGTTTACTGTATTTTGAACATGCCAATCATCCATCATCGGCAATGGAATGGTAAATCCTCCACGATGACTGTAATTACTGCTGGCTGTCCAGCTTTTTTCTTTCCGCACATTCAAACCGTTTGATTCATCTTGAACAGATTTTGACAAGGTGTACCTTACATTAAACGAAATACCCTTTTTCAGATTCATGTTTAAACCAATCAGTGGTGAAAAACTGATATTGGTTCTTGAAGAACGCTGAAAATCTTCATATTCAATCATAAAGGGATCCAGGTTAAACAGTGGCATTGTTGGTACATCTAAATTTTCAAATTGCCATGATCGAGAATCTCTTCCATTTACGGCATGTTCCAGGCTGGCCGACCTTGCAATTTTTTTGATAAAAGGCCATTTTTCAATCCCTGTCCATCTCAAGCTCCAACCAAAAAATGGAAAGCCATTTTCCAGTTTATCCCCCCACGACAAATAGTCGCGCTCCATCGATCGTTGTTCAATATTTGAAGCTCCAATGGTTGTAGAGACCTTTTGCGCATAATTAACAGATGTAGAAATATTGCGCGTCAGATTCAATCCGGTTCGAACAGAAAAATCCCTCTTATGGTCCCAGGTCCCCAAGTTTAAACCAACATTTTCTGCTTGACCCAAACCATGGTCCGGAAGCCAGCCAAACTTATAACCCATAGGAACTTTTCCTAATACCCACTCACCTGTACGATTTAGATTTTCTGTGTACGTCAAATTAATTGGATTAACTTTTTTTACGATCCTGTGCAATGCGGTGAGAAACGGAACATCTTTTTGTTCTGTTTTCTTCTTTTCTTCTATTTCATTGTTTTGTGATCGTCCTCTTCTTCGTCCCCTTGTTTGACGAGTGTTCTTTGAAGGTGGTTTATAAAACATTTCAAAAATTTGTGACGGAAGAATACTCACACTGGAAGAAAACCTCAGCGCTGTCCCAATACGAGCTCCTTCATTTATACTGGTTCTGGGTTTACTCCATCTATATGCAGCGCTGTGGCTGAAGTTCGGTTTTAGCCAAGTGAAGATTTGCGGATTAAATGATGTATTCAAATTTTCCGTTATATTGATTACAATACCGGGATCCATTTTTTGAATTGCTGTCCAAACGTATCCCCGGTAATCCCGCATATCACTCAATATAGACCGCTTGTACTTGGTTTTCAGTTTATCTGTCAAATTGTAATCCAAGCCAAATGATCTACTCAATCCAAAAGAGTATTTATCCGGTATTCTGCCGCCAAGGCGCTTTGTTGTTTGGGTTAAAGATTCATTAAAACTCATACCCGCATTAAAGGATGATGGAGTATAATACAGCGGCATCTCTCCCAATTTTGTTCCAAGCCATGGAACATTTTTCAGCCATTTAAATGGTGATATATAATTATCCCGACCAAACGAATAATTATAATTTACCTTTCCGGAATATTTTTCTTTTAAGACTTCAAAATTCAATTCATTTGATGACTTGGATTGAGAAGCGGAAAAACTTGGCTTAATTTTATCTAACGTTGCTTTAATAATTTTATTATCTGATTTACTGGATTTTGCCAAAGATGTACTAAAAGAAATATTCTGTTGTTTTATTAGGATTGAATCAGGGACAGCGTCCTGATCCACCAAAATATCGGAATCCGGAAAATATTTTGGCTTTTTTACAGAACTGGAAATAGAAGCATTAACCGGTATACTGATACCCCAGGATTTGGGTAAAAATTTGTGGATTTTGGCATTCATACTTAAACGAAAATTTTCTGTATTGTTATTGGTCCCAAGTCGCCGCTGTAGGGTATGGAAATCGGCATCTTTTCTGCTATAAGAAAATGTGGAACTAATCAGATCAGCCAGATTGAATTTTGTTAGCAACCGCATGGCAACACCGCGATCTTTCTTCACTCCGCTTAAACGCATTTCATCCAACCAAACTTCACCGGTAATGGGTTCATCTGCGTTGTTGGTAATACCTACAATGAAAAATTGAATACTCGATAAGGATGGCTTCCCTTTGATTTTTATGGTTTTTCCTGTTGGGTGTCCATTTTCATCTGTAAATGTATATATTCGTTCATTATCTGTAATTTCATAAATATCGGTATCCTGATATTTGTTTACAGTGATTGAGTCTTGGAGCTTGAGTTTCGCCAACCAGTTCAGGTCTATTTCTATTGAATTTCTTCCCCGGGATTCATCCCATCCACTGTATACCGGCTGCCTTAACTCATAATAATTTTTTCCCTGCCCAAATCGCAGAAAAAATTCAACACTTGTTTCTTCTTTGCCAATCCATTGGTTTGGCGTTTCTCCATATACATACATTTTCAACTTATCATATGTGAGGTAATTGGAACCGGAAATTTTCATTAAACTTTTAATGGCGGCTCCACTGTAATTTGGCGGTAAATCCTGGAATTTCATTACAAGAGATTGTTCTTTCGCACGTATATCATTGATTCTGTCATATTCGCCTGTTACACCTTTTGGAGGTGAATAATTTGCATCGTCTTCAGTATTTACTACAGAGATAGCAAAAACACTATCTGCATTTTCACTGCTGAAAACATTAGACTTATCCACAGCAATGCCCAATTCCTGCCAGATATTCCCGACCAATTCAATTTTTGCAATGCTTATATTCACTTTTCCAGTATCGGACACCATCAAGCGTATATGACGAATTTCTGTCCATTCACTACTCATTGAAGAATCTAACCGTGTAAAATGATTCAATGGAATCCGATACAATTTCCACCCGGTAAATGATCCGTCTGATGTTTTGGTTTCACCGGCTAAATAAGTTATATCAGAGAGGAAGAACGATTTAGTGAAGTACTGGTTCGCTTTAATGAGTTCATTTGATCTGTCTAAACTTTCCGTATCCGGATAATTTCCTCCGTCGAGAGCGTTATTTTCTGTCCCGTTTATATGGGAATAATCTGAACTTCCTTCCTTATATGACCAGTTATCTCCATTGGGGTCTTCCAGGTTTCTGTCCGATCCGGTATATACAATGTTAGTCCAAATATCAGGCCAAGGATCATCCACTACATCCACGTAAAATGATTCAATGCATCCGCCCCAGCCGTCTTCATATTCGTCCGTACACCCGTCAAGTCCAATGTCTTCACCTTCGTCCAAAAGTGTATTTCCAGCCATTCCACCGACTTCTTCATCTTCTGTATTCAACAGTCCATCACCATTTCTGTCTTCACTGATACGTCCGAGATCGATGGTCATTTTTCCTTTTTCACCATAGAGCCAAATTTCAAAAAACTTCGTTTGTGTTTGATCATAATCCCCCGAATACAGCGGTGAAGTGATGGTTGCCCAAACGGTGTCCTGGGGTAATCCTTCCTGTAATTTTCGGGGACGATAGTTCAATCTTAAGATATCCGTCGTCTCATTTTGGGCTCGAATAGATGTAGACTGATTTGGCCAGATATCTTTCGTCCTGACTTGTGCATACGGATTGTACCAAGTCAATTTGGCTCGTTTTCGCTGTGAATAAAAACGAGAGGTTCCCGGGAGGATTGGCGCAGATCCTTCCTTCCAATAACGCCGTTGGATTGGAATGGATGTGGTTCTCTTGGAGCCTTCAAAATCATCAATAAACGCAACACCATTCGGATCACCCGTCGCAGAGTTGCTAAGGGGATTGGGATTTGGCAGCACCTGAGCGATTTCTCCTTCGATTGAAAAAGTGGATACTTTTTCCGTTTCAATAATGGGTAAACGATCCAAGGCTCTGGTCAATCCATCAAATTCCATTTGATAACGGCCGTTCAAATCCCAAATGAAATTGCGCATGGGCTCGTAACCGACTTCCACTTTTTCATTAATGATCGATTGATTATAGTAAAGCGCTGTTGCACCGAGGAATGAATTTTTCCCAAGATCCATTTGCGCTCGGGCACCAATAATTGTTTTCTTATCAAAGGATACCAATTCGTATTTTTCATATAGAATCTTCAGTTCAGCATTTGGATCCAAATCACTATTCAGAACAAGCGTCCCGGTGAAATAGTCTACTTGATAATCTCTTCCGCGCTTCAATTCAACACCGTCTAAAAACACCTGGTCGCTTCCGTCAACAATCATGAATCCTAAGTTGATGCTGGCTGATTTATTCTTATACATGACTTCAATCTCCCAGTGTTTATCCTGGGTGATTTGACTCATAATGGTTGATGTATACATTTTACCTTCCCCAAGGACTCCTTTTAAATCCGGGTTTTTATTCCCACCTTCAAGGGAATCATTGGCAAAGGGATGAAACATGGGAAAAAACAATTCACCATTGCTCAGGCTAACAATATTTGGATTATCCATATCAATGATATTGTCACTGGTTTGCGCATTGGTCTCATCCACAATGTCCAAGCCAAATTGAGTTATATAAGCAACTCCGTTTGGATCCGATTCTTTGTCCGGGGACATGGTCGTATTCCAGATAATGATATCAAATCCTTCTTTATTAATTTGTTGTGCTCTCAAATAATATACATTTTTAAACATAAGGTCCCATAAATCATGACTGGGCGTCAAGTTTTCCGGCTTGATCATTTGTAGCGCTAAGGTGGAGTCGCTTTCGGAAATACCGTGTCCTACAGCCAAAACGGTATCGAGAGCAATATTCCTGTCATTTCTGTCTACTTCTACAATGAAATAATGACAAGCCAATAAGTTATTTGATGAAGGACTTTTCATGCGAATGAACCCAAGATCATTACTCAACCAATAATCCTGTCCATTTTCCAACCGCTTAAAGTTGACATTTTCACGATCGTTGTCAGATGGATTATTAATATCCACAAAAGCAGTCCCAGGAATTGTATTAGGATCTTTTAAATTATCCATGCGGTACAATTCAAAATCGCGGATTACATAGTTCCCTATATAATGTTGTCCTAAATTATTTAAGGGATAAAATGGAGGGACTACTGTAATAATTTTTGTTTGTCCATTGTATTCTGTCTGTTCATTTTCAATACCGTTTCGGTACATTTCATTAATAAAGAAATATTTATTTTTTATGTAATTATAATCCTGCAGGCGAAAACTTTCAGCCTCATCTGTTCCTTTATATTCTTTGATTTCTTTTTTTGTTTTTTCGATGGAAGCGATGGTCGTTATATCTATTGGTCCAAGTTTGGCCACTGCTTTCAACCCAAACAGGCCTTTATTTTGCCCGGAAAAAGTTACATACTGTGTTGCCGGTAATGAGAGTGAAATATTTCCTGCATCGATTTTCTGAATAATATCATCTTCCGCACCTTTGTAGGAAATACGAATATTGTTTTCCCAGTCAAAATCCCGTTCTGAATCATTGTCCATTAATACGGTAATGCGGTCGCCAATTTTTCCTTCAACATTCAAATTCTGTTTTTGATCAAATTCGAGATGGGTATTTTGCGATTCATTCAAACTGGAGCGGATCAATTCCTGATCCTGAAAAACCATTTTACCGGAAATATTAATGTTACCGCGGACTCGTAATGATGCTGTACCCAATGCACCCATATCTACTAAATCAAAAGTAATGCCTTTACCGCCGCGACGTGATTCTGTTTGTTTTTCCTCGACTCCCAAAGTCATTTTTTCCGTAAAAACAATTTGGCGTTTCACTTTAATCATTTGTTGAAAATACCATTCCACAGGTGCTGTAAACGGAATTCGGTAAATCTCATCCTCTATAAATTCCGTCAAAGTGATGTATTCCCAATTACGGTCAATGTGGACTTTAACATCGCGTTGGATAAAATCGGTTTTTATCCAGCCCAGTGGCGTCGTCAGCGTATCAAATAAAAGACTAAGTGGTTTGGGTATTTTCGGAAATGCACGCGAAACAAAATTAGAAATTGGAAAATAGCTTTCGGGCAATTTTAGGACGGACGAATCCCGCTGAACATTCTGAGCAAAATTTGTCGAAATGGTCATGAAAAGCACAATGATGACTGCGTACCCTTTTTTCAAAGGGGTTTCTCCTTATGTGTCGTTTCGGTGTTATTATCCCCGATTCACGGGGATCAATCCGATAGCGGTAGGTCTATAGACTATACTCCTGAATTATAATTTACTGCTCCAAAGAGCAGACAGGTGTTTATAAAGATTTCGCAATGCGTGTCCACGATGACTGATTTTATTCTTTTCCTCGGCAGAAAGTTCCGCGAATGTACAATTCATTTCCGGTATAAAAAACAATGGATCGTATCCGAATCCGAACATACCTTTTGGTTCAAACGTTATCATTCCTTCTATTTTCCCTTCTGATGTTAGTTCTGTTTCTCCATCTACAAATGCAGCAACCGTACGAAATCTGGCTGTTCGTTCATTTTCACCCATATCTGACATTTCAGCAAGAAGTTTGTTTATGTTATCCTCATAGGTTGCATGTTCACCGGCATAACGGGCAGAATACACACCCGGACCCCCATCGAGGGAATCGACTTCCAAACCGGTGTCATCACCAATTGCCGGAATTCCGGTAATCCGGTTCACAGTTCTCGCTTTTAATAATGCGTTTTCTTCCAGTGTTTCTCCTGTTTCTTCAATATCTCCCACTTCGGGATAATCATCCAGTGTAATAATCTCAACGGATAAATCCCTTAGAACTGTTTTCATTTCTTCCACTTTATGTAGATTATGTGATGCGAGTATTATTTTCATCTGTATTCAAAAAACGGCGGAAAATAGATATCTAACATTCAACCCGCAAGGACTTTAATATTGATGAGTTTGCATTTGTATAAGGATATAAACGCCGTAATTTCAGCGGCTTTTTTTAAGCAATTTCATGTGGCTTGGTAGCTCCCGCCAAAAGCCGTGCCTACGGCACACTGGCGGACAGGCAGTCTCCGACTTCGCTACCGGGACAT
>JADFRD010000083.1 GCA_022561485.1 Fidelibacterota bacterium
TTGGTTAAATCCGTGTTGGGCGGGACAGCTTCCGATTTCGCTTTTGTAGAAGCAGGTATGGCCTGTGGGATGCTCTTTGGATCGTGGCTGGTTTACAAATTCAGCTATCGATTTAATAATGGGCTTTTACTTCTCATTGGATTGCTGTGGGATGGAATCACGTATACCTTTTTTTACTGGGTGCCTTCAGTGCCCATTGCCATTGTAATTATTATTATTCATGGTGTGGGTATTCCCGTTATAACCATTACCCGTACAGCCATTATTCAACGCAACGTGCCCAATGAATTTCATGGAAGATTGTTTTCCATGGTACACCTGGCAGTTGTAGGCATGACTGCTTTGTCAGCAGCATTGGTGGGTATTTTGGCTTCTTTTATACCCATTACACTTGTGTTTTTAATTTTCGGAATAGGTGCATTTTTAAGCGGATTGATGGGCCTCACATCTTCCAGCCTGAGAGAGTTGAATTAGGATCAGATGAAAAACCCAATTTTATATTATTTTACAGCCCAATAGACTAAGAAGACAAGTATAACCTTGCCCTTTGGGCGTTCCATTTTTTGATTTGATATTTTATTAATATAATTGCACCTTTACTACTGCTATAAGGAATATTTATCATAATTAGGTTTATAATTCATTGTCAGAATTTCGTTTAATTCCGATTACCCTTCTTCTTCTATCTGTATCCCTTTCGCAGACGAATGTAGCTGTTTTAATTAGTAAGGATGGGAAGATTTATGAGCAAAATGGGGAGTATTTATTTACTGGCAAGGTCTATGCTTTATTTGGAAATGGAAAGAAACAATATGAAGGGAATTTAATTAAGGGAGAAATGGATGGGAAATGGACCTTTTTTTATTCTAACGGGAAAAAACAAAGTTTAGGAAAATTCAAATATGATAAAAAAGTTGGGAAATGGATCTATTGGAATGAAAAAGGTAAGATAGACAATATTGTATACAATAAAATGGAATCCGATGTTCTACAGACAATTCCACTTTCGCCATTCTTCACTTCCAAATCAGTACCTGTTCCGCTTTCTCGAATCAAACCAAGATATCCGCGGAAAGACCAACGCGCTGGCATTGAAGGTTTAGTAGTCGTCCAGACGTATGTTGATTCAACTGGTAAGGTAAGTGAAACAATCATTATTAAGGGTGTTCCATATTCCGGTCTAGACGATGCAGCAGTTAAAGCCATAAATAAAATGAAGTTTAAACCTGCTCAAAAAGATGGTAGACCAATAGGGGTTTGGATTTCAATACCAATTAATTTCAGATTGAAAGACTAATGAAATTATTGTTCGTACAACATAATATCCACGCCACGGCCATGCCTTTGGCCAGGCGCACAAGCCTTTGGCAGGAATGGTGATATGAGTCACAATTAATTCTTTGTAGCATAGTGAATGATACTGTAAACTGATACTATGTTAATGCTGGGTAAAAGGCACCAAAAGACCTTAAAGGACATTTTTGAAGACCCGGTAAAATCCAATGTCAAATGGGGTAATATTGAAAAGATGCTGATTGCATTAGGTGCTAAATTAAGTGAAGGGCGTGGTTCACGAGTTAGAATATATTTAAATGATGTACGAGCCGTTTTCCATCGACCACATCCAAGAAAAGAGACTGATAAAGGCGCTTTAATGTCTATGCGTCGTTTCTTAAAAGAAGCAGGAGTAATAAAATGATGAATTACAAAGGATATACAGGTAATGTTGTTTTTGATGATAAAGCCAAAATATTTCATGGTGAAGTTCTGGATACAAAAGATGTCATTACATTTCAAGGTCAGAGTGTTGATGAAATTGAAAATGCTTTCCATGATTCAATTGATGACTATCTTGATTTTTGTGAAGAACTGAAAGAAAAACCGGATAAACCTTTTTCCGGTAAATTTGTGGTTCGTGTTTCACCATCACTTCATCATCAAATTTATCTTAAAGCAGTTCAATCAGGGAAAAGCCTTAATAAGTGGATTAATGAAACATTGAAAAATCACATAACCTCAAATTAACCTGATACAAAAACGTTGGTAGAGTTATTTTGCATAAAACAATATTTTTTAAAGGGCTTTGCAAAACCTTATGTGTGAAGAAAAAAGAAGTAAAATTTGTGCAATAGGTTTTGCAAAGCCCTCTTTTAGTTTAAAGCTAAACAAGTATAACTTCCCGCTTCACTTCAATAATCAAAATGGCAAATACATATAATTACGATCATTATAAATATCTATTTTGAAGATCAATTTCCTATTATCCTTTTTTTTATCCATATTACTTATATCCTGTTCTGAAGATCCCTATGTTTCTGATATCAACAATCTCAACGGAAATGCGATTAGTATTCTGGGTCATCGAGGTATGGGAAAAAAATATAAATATCCAGGCAATTCCTTTGAATCAATAGAAGCAGTATTAAAAATTGGTGCAGATGGTTCAGAAATCGATGTTCAAATAACAAAAGATAGTGTTTTGGTTGTTTTCCATGATAAAGAATTGAGTAAAAAAACGAACTGCCAGGGGATGATACGGGACTATAATTGGGCAGAAATAGACAGTTGTAAATATTACAGTTCACTTGCTCAAAATATTTATGTGATCTCTGTTGACAGTCTTTTCAGTAGAATTCCAAATATTTGGAATTATTATTTCTCATTTGACTGCAAGTTTAAACCCAAAAAAGATGAAGTGTTAAGTAGTTACTATCGTCAGTTTGTGTATGCGATTAAACAGGTGGTAGAAAGTTATAACATGAATAATCAAGTGTTGATAGAAGCAGGAAGTACTCAATTTCTTCAAATTCTGAAGCAAAATGACGTTCAAGTTCTAGAATTCATAACCGGTAAAGGTATCACTGATGGAATTCGTATTGCAGAAGAGCTGGACTTATTTGGGATAGGTATGGGATCAGATATAACCGGCAAGGACGTAAAATTAGCTCATGAAAAAGGATTCAGAGTAATGACCTGGATTCCCAAAACAAAATGGGCAAATGTAAAAGCCGTTCGAAAAAATCCGGACTACATTCAAACGGCTAAGCCTATCCATATGCTCAAGATATTCGGGAAGTACAAACCTTGATACCAACCAATATAAAGTTCTAATGTCTCCGATAGTCATTTCAGAGAAAGATAAGGCTTGCTCATGATCACTAAATGGCAAAATTATTGCCAAGAGTTTATTAAGCAACTCCAGTTATACATTTTTGCAGTTGTTTACTTCGGTCTATTTAGGATATTTCTGATTATCTATTTCAACGACAAATTAGATAGCAACACCAACCTTGGCGATATATTTTTAGTGATGGCCCATGGTTTTCGATTTGACTCTGCGATTACAGTCCTTTTCTTACTCATACCTTTCTTGGTCAACTCTGCGCTTGGACCCTTAACTTTATTACCAATAAGTACTTATCTACGAATCGGATTTTCGGGTCTCATGGTAATTGCCATGACCTTCGCGTTTGTAGTTACCATTCCATACTTCAAGGAATACAACAGTCAATTTGATTATTTTCTATTTGAAATCCTCTACGATGATCGATCAGCGGTTATGCACACCATGATCGATGAGTATAACCTTTTCAGCCGTCTGCTGATTTTCGCTGGCATTTCAGTATTGTGTTTCTTTTTAATAAAGCAATGGCAGAAACTTCGTTTCACACCCTTATTCCGTTTTCTTACTAAGCCAAAAAACCTATTTCCGCGATGTCTGATTATTATTGTTACAATCTTATTAACCTTTGCGGCAGCGCGAGGTTCGTTCAAATCAAGGCCGGCAATGAGAAAATGGGCAGATATCACTACCGATATCTTTCTTAACCAAACAGTCATGAATCCATTCAAACATCTGCATTATGCCTACAAGGATTTCAAGTCAATAAATTCTAAGACAGAAGGAATTAAAAAACTTTTGGGAAATATTCCAATAAAAACGGCTGCACAGGAATATTTTTCTGTAGTACTACCTGATGATAAAGCAAGTGATCTTTCGAACTACATGCTTAAAACAGTTAGCAATACCCAGAACAAGCTACCGGATCATATTTTTCTCATCGTCATGGAAAGTTATGACTCTTGGCCACTACTACCCGAGTACAATTCACTGAAAATGGCTGATAACCTAAAAACATTAAGCGAAAAAGGTGTTTTCTTCAACCACTTTCTGCCCGCTGGTAGTAACACTATGTCGTCCCTATCAGCAATTCTTATGGGAATCCCTTACACCGGAGTAAACATCAGCAGAATCGCAGCAAATAAACCTCCTTTCATTACATCCGCCCCAGGTATATTTAAACGTCTTAGCTATAAGACAAGGCTGTATTATGGCGGCTTTCTCTCCTGGCAAAACATCGGAAATCTTTTCCACGCTCAGGGGATTGACGAACTCTTTGCTGCTCCGGCCATCGAGAAAATAGTTACGGACGGAGTATGGGGTGTGGAAGATGAGCAACTATTTAATTTTATTCAAACCAATACCACTGCCGAAGAGAAAACCTTTAACATAATTTTGACAACAAGCTATCATCCCCCTTTTAACCTAGACAGCAAAAGTAAAGGGTTTCCATTAAACGAGATACCGGTAGATATAAAGCCGCTCTTTGACGGTTCAATGACGTTAGATCAGTTAGGGCTTTTTTGGTATTGCGATATGGAACTTGGTAAGTTTGTTAGTGCAATAGAAAAGGTGTATCCTTCTAGCCTTTTTGCAATAACCGGCGATCACTATGGGCGCAGATTTCTTAATGCCAGTCCATCTGTTTATGAACTTTCTTCTGTACCCTTTATCCTCTATAGTAAGAAATTTATTACTCCGCAAGGAACTAGAAACCCAACCCCAGGCAGTCATATTGATATCGTCCCGACTATAGTCGAACTGATTGCTCCGCGCGGTTTTCAATACCACAGTTTCGGTAGATCTATGTTTGACAAAGATGAGAAAGGTTATAAATCTGGCACAAACCGCTTTGGCATCGGTCATCAGACCATTGTAGCGGAGAACTTCATCGCCAATCTTAAAATTGACCGGAACCCAGCCCCCTTACCTGATGTTAACTTTGTTAATAATAATAAACTTTTCCATATTCTTGAAGAAAAGCATAACCAACTTCTCGGGCTGGGCTGGTGGTTAATATTCAGGGGCGAAGACTTAGACACAGCTGCTGCGCCATAAGATGAGAGTTGATGAGTTCATACAAACAAATCAAGAGGAATAATGGCTTGATATGAATGTTAATAGAACCCCTTTTTCGCGCCGGCAAACTATCATTATTTTTCAGAAAACAACTTTTTGTAGTTAAAGCCGAACAACATAATTTCCCGCTTAACTTTGAAAATCAAAATGGCAAAGACATCTAAATACGATCATTATAAACCTGTCCCCGATCTGGCAGAAAAGATCAATAAGAAAAAAAAGAAGCCGAAATTGATGGCGGTAGTGGATGAGGATAATTGCACCGGGTGCCAGGTATGCGTACCCTTTTGTCCTGTAGATTGCATCGAAACCGTTCCGGTTGAAAAATATGGTATTCCCATTCCTCCGGTTCAGATACGTTTTGATGAATGCATCGGCTGCCAGATTTGTGCCCGGGTGTGCACAAAACTTACTTGGGATGCTATCCGAATGCTGCCCACCGAAGAATTCGAAACGCTGTACGAATATACAGTAACTGATTGATTGTGCCGGTTGCTTCCGGTAATCCATATTTTCTTGTCATTGATCAAGGCACTTCGTCCACGAAGTGCTTTTTGTTTGATTCAAATAATGAAGTTGTATTTACTCGTCGAATCAAGCATCAACTAATCCGGCCAGAGCCGCACCATGTTGAATGTGATGCGCTGGAGATTGCAGATGCCTGCAAAGCCTTGATCAAAGAATGTGTACAATTCGCCGAGGAACACTCCTCGGTAATTCACAGCGCAGGTTTGGCTGTACAGCGATCCACATTTCTTTTTTGGGATAAAAAAACCTGCGAACCTCATTCACCCGCTATAAGCTGGCAAGATGATCGGGCTCAAGATATCGTTAGGGAATTTCAGAATGATGCTGAATGGATTTTTGAAAAAACCGGTACACCCTTAAGCGCCCATTTTGGTGGGGCAAAATTCCTCCACATTGTCAGAAAAAATTCAAAATTGCTGCGGGGTGTAAATGAAGGCAATCTCTGGTTCGGATCCTTAAGCGCTTTTCTCACTCATGCCCTTACGGGAACAGTCGCCATTGATCATTCCATTGCTTGCCGATCCCAATTATTGGATTTGAAATCAAGGCTTTGGGATGAACAATTATGTAATTTGTTCCAGGTTCCGTTATCCGCATTACCTCCCCTTGCGCCCACTTCTCATTCTTTTGGATCCATAAGTGTAGACAATATAACCATTCCCTTGAATGTCGTTATGGGCGATCAGCAAGCAGCATTAATCGGGCAGGGAGGATGGAAGACCAATACCATTGCTCTCAATTTCGGCACGTCCGGTTCTGTGCAATACAATACGGGAAAAACTGCCCTGACCGTAGATGGTTTAATCAGCAGTGTATTATTTTCAGATGATCTGCATTCCCTTTATATGATAGAGGGCACTATCAATGCGTGTAATTCTCTCTTTTACTGGCTGGAAGATGAGCTGGATATTCCCCATAAGGAAATGCGGTGGCATGAGCGATGCGCAGCAACGAAAACAGCCGGTATTTTCATCCCCGGTTTCATGGGAATAGCAGCGCCCTATTGGAAAAGCGCTGTGGGCATACATCGAATCGGTTTAGATAATGCAAGCGATAATGAAATAATCCGTGCTGCAATGGAATCCATAGGATTTCTTGTATCAGATATTATTGAACGGTTGGATATTCGTGATCATTTACCTGATCTTTTAACAGCAAGCGGTGGGGGCGGAAGACCTCCCCTTCTTCAGTTCATTGCAGATTTATTGGGTATTCCTGTGGGCCATTCATCCATGAAAGACCGTACTGCTTTAGGGGTCTATTATCTTCTGAAAAAATATGCCGGTGAAACAATTGATTTCCCCGGTACAGATTGTGATATGATTTTCGAACCGGCGATGGATGATGAAGTGAGAAAAGAAAAATTGATGAGCTGGCAGTCAGCGCTGGAAACAATCGGCCTACATTAACACATCCTTCAATACTATTTCATCTAAAAAGTTTATGATAATTTTTTCTCCGGCAGTTTGTGTTTTCATAAGTCACTTACCTGTGACAAGGGATAAGTTTACAGATGTGAAATTTCTATTCATGTAACATTAATAATACAAATTTACGTTGCTTATATTTCCAAACTCCGAAAATCACGCTAAAATTTTCTACGTCATGTGTAATGAGAGTAAAAACCCAGTTTACATTGAGTTTTCAAGTTCCTTTATGTTGACAGTAATCCCATCGCTGGCTTTTTTGTAGTAGATAATATTTGCATTTATACCTTCACTTAAGCTTTTCTTTGATTGATAGGATTCCGGTTTAATACTGACAGGTAAATCTCCAATAAAACCATCAATTCCCTTTGATTCTTCTTCTGGAGTTGCAAGCCGGTATTCGTTATGATAAAGTTTCGCTGCTTTAGCCAAAATTGCTTCTTGAAATCTTAAGCCAATGAAAGTTTTTACTATCACTAAATCAGTCACCCAGTTATTAATCATTTCATCGTCTATTTTTTCAATGACTTCCCTAAAATTATCAACCATATCTTTTACTTTTTCAGTTGCTTTTGCTATTGCATCCGGATGTTTTTTTAAATACCATTCTTCCCATTCTTTTAAGGTTTGACCAGAAAATTCTTGAATTAAATCACTCATTTGACCAACAACTACCGGTCTTGTCCCTTGTGCATTTTGGTTTGCTAAATTAAGAATCTGTGTTGAATATTTTGGAAAATCATATGGTTCACTGCCTAATAAATTCTTTATTTCATCATTTTTGATCTTAAACTTTGTTCGCATCGAATCCCTTTTTTTTTAAGCCTCTGAATTTTTTTAAATATTTAAAAGGGATTGCTTCATCTACATCAACATATCCTGTCCTTAACAAATGTGAATTAATAAACGTTTTGTTTTTCAAATACAAATAAGTTAATAGATGATTGTTGTCGTCATATTTAATTTCGTCAAATTTTAAGAATACTTTTTGACCCTTCGTTTTTTCCCTAATAAATTTTATTGCTTTAGCTTCAGTTTCCTTTTTGGGCTTGATACCAATTAGCTTGATTATTAAACCATTATTTAACTCAATTTCAGTTGGACTTATAATTTCTTTAACCGAATAATATTTATTTTTTATACCATTTGAATTATTATCAATTTTCGAACCGAACTGTAATTTCCGTGGGTCAACCTTCTTTTCAATTTTTACTTGGTCTTTAAAAACATAGGGAAGGTTTTTAATATCTTCTTTAAAGTCCTGTTTGATTTGGATATTATTGGTGATTTCAATTTTTGCTTTTTGGAAAATATCAGGGTTAGTCATTCCAAGTTTTTCTTTAATTATGGGTAGAAAGTCATTATTTATTTCATAACAAACCGAATTTCGATTAAGATTTAATGCGCTTAAAGATGTAGTTCCGCTTCCTAAAAATGGGTCTAAAATAGTGTCGCCTACATATGAAAACATTTTTATCAGCCGGTTCGGTAATTCTATAGGAAACATCGCAAGATGTTTATCCTGTCTTTCACCGGAAAAATTCCAATGACCAGAAAAGTATTTATTCCACTCATCTTTTGTCATTTTGGATTTTTCTTTTATTTCCTTGTCAATTTTATTTGGCTTTCCTGGTTTCTTAAATATTAAAATAAACTCGTAATCAATTTTTAAAATACCATTTCTTGGGTAAGGATACGAACCCATTATAGTCGCGCCGCCTGTTGTATTTGATGTCGTCACTTTTTGCCAAATGATAGCACCCATATAATCGAAACCAACCGTTTCACAAAATTTAATAATTTCAGTTCTTATGGGGATTACTTTGTAACGTCCATAATAAACAGACCTTGCAAATTGGTCTCCAATATTGATACATAAACGACAGCCATTTTCTAAAATACGAGAACATTCATTCCAAACAAGATTAAGATTATTAATATAATCTTCGTACGAATCATCAAACCCTATTTGATTTCCATTTCCATAATCTTTCAGTTGCCAATAAGGTGGTGATGTAATAATAAGATGGATTGAATTATCCGGAACCAAATCCATTTTCCTTGAATCACCAATAATAATTTTGTGGTTTGTTTTCATACCAATAAGTTAGTTATTTTTCTGGAATTCCTGTTCAATCATAAAAAGGACTTTTGCGGTTAGTCAAGTTTTGGAACAACAAAATATTTAGCTTGATTGAGCGAGGACTCCCGTCCTCGAGAGATTGACGGATTTGCTATTAACATTGGGTTTCAGACCAAATATGTTAGAAAGTTCCGCCCCTTCCAAAGTTGCGTTTAACAATAAAGTCTTTTCTAAAATTACCTTTGCGGAAGTGATATTTGTCCACCTTCCGGCGGAAACTTCCCAAAGTTGAATATCGATCAAAATTTCCAAAAGTGCTTTATTTTTACTTTGCCAAAGCGCCCATGGGGTCCCAGGGTGGCAAATGGACAGGATCTTTTTGATAAACGGCAAATTCGTCTTTCGTGATATAATCTTTATGAACTACCACTTCGTAAGTATATTCATCAAACCAGGAGTCAGTCATAATATCGTAGCCTTTGTCCCCGCGTTTATCTCCCCAACTGTTTTCAACCCGCCATTTCCTAGGTAAATCCTTGCTGTCCAGGTCAACTCCGGTAAAGAGCATCGCGTGTGTCATTTGGCTGTCGCCATATTCCAATCGATCCGCTTTTGTCATGGGAAAATCCGTACTGTAAAATAATTCGTAATCGAAAATGTCCATGTCCATCACGCCCAGATTGCGATGAAAATGTTTCCCCACATCACACCCGAACCATACCGGATGATCATCTTTTATGGATGAAGCTGCAGCTTCTTTCAACCTCTTTGACGGCAGGTTGAGATAGAGAATACTTTCACCTTCCACTATATTTCCTAAATAATCTATCGTGTATACTTCATTAAACGTTTTATCTG
>JADFRD010000013.1 GCA_022561485.1 Fidelibacterota bacterium
GTTATTGCGAAAAACCAGACAATTGCATTAAGTTATGACACACATTACCCTGATAGGAACCTGAATTCCAAGCACTGAAAGCGTTTCATAAAGCTCCTAAAATATATGGCTCAGAATAGCAAACGAATTGGCGCAATACTCGAAGACGCAGGTCTGGTTGATGAGTTTCAACTAATTTCTGCTCTTTCTCACCAACGCAAATGGGGTGGTAAATTAGGCGAAAGTCTTATTGCCCAGGGGCATATTGATGAAGCCACATTGGCAAAGGCTCTGGCTTATCAGCTGCAAATTCCATATGTAGAGCTTTCTCCCGAAGATTTGAGAAGCAATATCCTGGGACATATTTCGGAAGATTTCGCAAAACAATTTATGATAGTTCCGTACTGTGTTACTG
Source organism: Fidelibacterota bacterium (assembly GCA_022561485.1). Lineage (GTDB taxonomy): Bacteria > Fidelibacterota > Marinisomatia > Marinisomatales > TCS55 > JADFRD01. Next base: position 395 of record JADFRD010000013.1, read on the forward strand.
AACATGACGGGCGTCAAACATTAATTTTGGCCATGACTGATCCCCGTGATACAGATGCGCTCAATACGATTTCTCACGAAACCGGGTTTGAAACTCAAGCTGCGGTAGCTCCGGCGGCATCAATTGAAAGAGTCGTACACGATTACAAAAACATGGTAACTTCCTCGTCATCTGAGGCTCCCCCTATCCTGCCATTCCCTCCTTCATGGAAAGAACTAAGTGGCCATGATGAACCACCTCCCAAACCTGTTGTAAAACGAAGGAAGCGTCGTGTAGTTAAAAAGAAAATCAGACTACAGGAAGGAACTAGTCCCATTACTTTTTCTGAACAAGGTTTTTTTAATACAGGCATTGGGAAGAAAGGAGGAAAAATACATAAAACCATTGAGACATATACTAATAACCTAAAAATTTCTTGCTCAAAACTATTTTCGACAGGTTTCTTTGAGATCAAAATAATCCTTAAGGAGCTAAATATTGATGATACTGGATTATTTGAGGTCTCATATCGCTATCTCAATGAGAATAACGAACAAAAGCAATGGGGAAATAGATATAAAATCTTAAAACATGACAATGGCGCAAGTTATATTGATTCGGAAAATCCATTTAAAGGCACAGTAAAGAGATCTCTCAGTATGATACCTAAAAAGCCCTTAGTTTTTAAAAAAGATGGTTCGATCGAAGAAAAAAAATAAAACCATCTAACATTCACTCCACCGGACGTGAGAAGCACGTAGCGTCATTTCAAGGTTTGAAAGAAAAATGAGAGTAAATTTGTTCAACAAATGTTTAGAAAGTGAAAGTCTCACGCGCGGTGAGTTTTTCCGTTGGCGCGCAGTAAAACCAATATTCACTAACTGCACATGGTTGTTGCACACTCATTGAAGGGAAGGATTAAATGCCAAAACGGGCACAAGTAGTCGTAGGTATTTTATTAATCATTGTTTTGACCCTAATGATATTAGGCGCATTTTCGATAAGAGTAAATGCTGAAAACCATCAAGCGGAAATTGATCGAATTTTTGCCGAAATTAACACGCTGATCGGCACTGGCGATGTGGAAGGTATTTTGGCCTACTATAATGTCACGAAAGGATCTTTCTTTGATAAGACTCGGATTCAATATGAAAATTTACTGAAATTGGATAGCCTATCGTATCATTTGCAACTGAATGAACTGTCTGTTGACGGCGAAAATGCCACGGCAATTGTATACGAAAAGAAATGGTACTACAAGTTTGAACGCGGCAATACCGAAGTCAGATGGCAAACCTGGTCGCTGGTTCAGACCGATGCTGGCTGGCGTATTGACGACAAGCAGGAACGAACCTATTTACAAGCTGAATTCGCAGATATTGATATGACCTTCTACCCTGCCCAGCAAAATATGACTGGTGTTGCTAAAATTGACATCACTGTAGTTGAAGGTGGTGAGAATAACATTTTGCTTTGGCTCAACCGAGGCTTGACAATCAATAAAATTGCCAATGATAAAGGGAAGAGCGTGCCTTTTGAAAGGTCAGACCTAACTATTGTGATTCCGTGGGAGACTACATTTCAGGCGGGCGAACAAATCACCTTAAATATAGACTACACAGGCAACTTTTATAACGAATTCGTCGACTACGGTTACAGTTTGTCTTACATAGGGGAGGAGGGCTGTTTTGCCAATTTCGTGACACAATGGTATCCCAAAGTGATCGGCACTTTGACCAAATCGAAGGCCAAATTAACCTATACCGTGCCCAAGGATTTAATCGTGGCCAGCGTCGGCAAGTTTATGGAGAAAGTCGAAAAGGGTAATCAAGTCACTTATATTTACGAGGTGACAACGCCAATGGATTATACCTTTAACGCCAACAAATTCTTTCATTATAGCCATGTGGTGGACGGTATCCAGGTGAACGTTTACTTTCTCGAGGGCGGCAAGGAGAAAGCCCGGATGTACGCCGATGAATCCATGAAAATTGTCACTTTTCTCAAAGAATTGTATGGCATTTTCCCGTATGACAGCTACAACATCTCGGAGGTGCCACCCGAAATCACTAAAGATCTGGGCGGTTCCGGCGGACAGGGACTGAATTTCTACCCGGTGAAGGGTCTGCGCGATGATGTGTTTGAATTCCCGTTACTTGCCCATGAAATTGGACACATGTGGTGGGGCTCGTGGGTGATGAGCGGAAATAATGGGGCCATGATCGATGAAGGATTTTCCCAATTGAATGTCCTTTTTTGCTATCGTCACTTTTACGGCGAAAAGGCCATGTGGGATTTTCTGCGGGAAGGCACGGACCTATACACTCAATCGGCCAAAGAATATTTTACCCGCTACGGTACTGGCGAAAACGACCTGCCCATGGCCGTTTATGACGAAAATCGCGAATCGGATTTTGTAAAACTGGCCTATGTTAAATCTCACTTTGTCTACGCGATGCTAATGGAAACCGTTGGCTATGATACATTTATTAAAGGCATTCGTCGGATTATTTCCGATTATGCGAACAAACGGTTCGATATCAACAAACTGCAAAAGATTATGGAAGATGAAAGCGAAATGGACCTGGCCTATTTCTTTGAGCAGTGGTTTTATCGCCCGGGCGCACCGGAGTTTGAGTTTGAGTATTCCATCAATGAGATGGAGAGTGGTAAGTATGAAGTGACCGGTGTTGTGAACCAGGTACGTGACATATACCAGGTAACTGCGGAAATTGAACTGGCCACAGTAGACCATCGTGAAGTGCGTAAAATTGTTATCACTGGAAAGGAGACACCTTTTTCATATAATGTTAATTACAAGCCAACTGCCGTCTTTTTTGATCCTGATTATAAAATCTTACGCTGGATAGATGAATTCCGATACCTAGGTTTGTTGGGTGATGGCATAAAGAAAACTTATACCGGACAAAGTGAAGAAGCCGTGACGATTTTGACCAAATTCCTCGAACATATGCCGAATGATGTGCAAGGTCACACCTTTTTGGGTCAAGCTTACCTCAATCTTGAAAAATACGAAGAGGCTCAACGGCCTTTTCAGTTTGTGATTGAATGGTTTGAGGAAACAAATCGAATCAATTTTTGGATACCTTATGCCTATACCGGTATGGGCGAGATATACGATAAACAGGGCAATACTGACAAAGCGGCTGTGTACTTTACGAAAGTTCTGGAACTAATCAATGTCGAAGGTACACATGCCAAAGCCAAAGCGTTTTTCGCCAGGCTTGAAAGCGATGGCATACACTAACTAACTAATATCAACTTGATAATGCTAACAATTGGTGGATCGGACTTTGGGAGGGCTACCTCGTTAGGCATAATTAACTATAATGAAAGGAATGAAAATGAAGAGCATAACGATCACATTATTTATCTTGTTTTCAATATTCACTGGCTGCAATTCTGATAGTATTATAAAAGATGTTGATGATAATTCTACAGTGATAGTATATGAATCTCAATCTGACATAGTTGCTCTCGTTGTTGAAAGTCAGGTAGAAATACTATTGTCATCATCAACTAGTAATGACTATGATCCAATAGTATCACCAATCGATGACAAAATCGTCTATACTGCTATCGCAAATAATAATTCTGTGAGTATAATAATCGTTAATTCAGATGGCACGGAATCAATGTCCATTTTAGATGATGGAGCTTCATCTTATGAGTTTGCTCCAAATGGATCGCATATCATTTTTAGCCGCTATTTAGATGGGTACCGGAACATTTATACATTAAGTATTGATGGAAATACAATGAATAATATTACGGATAATCAAAGCCAATACTATGAGCCAAGCTATTCTCCGGATATGACTAAAATTGTTTATATCAATGAAACAGACGGGCTATATCATGTAGGTATTATGAATTCTGATGGTTCAAATAAGACTATTTTAGCAGATAGTTTAATACATGTCACTTATCCCACATTTTCTCCCAATGGAGATAAATTAATGTTTCTATCACAAGAGGGAATATTTCTAATGAATATTGGCGGGAGTGATTTAACAAATTTGACCCATCATTTTGAAAGTGACTGGGCACCAATATTTACTCCTGATGGATCAAAAATCATTTACGAATATTATGTGGGCGGTAATAAGGAGATATATAGTATAAATATTGATGGTACTGAAAACATAAATTTGACAAATAATAATGGGAATGATACATCTCCCTCTGTTAATTCGGACGGGACCAGGATAGTATTTGTTTCTGATCGTGATGGAGATAATGAAATATTAATCATGAATATTGATGGTTCAGAACAAACGCAAATTACTGAAAACTCCGTTGGTGATAATTCTCCGCACTTTGTTAATTAATGCCTAACACACGCTGCCAGCCAACGGCGGGTAAACTCCACAGAGTTTTTCCGTTATGCAATATTTCGAGAGAATAGAATATGAAAAATAGAATTATAGTCGGTGTTTTATTTGTGTCCAGTTTGTCCTTCTTTTCTTGTGATAATGAAACTAACGAAAATGACAACTCTGTTTTATTTACTAAAACCAATAATATATAACTTCCAAATAGTTCTATATTTCACCTTCAACAATTGAATAAAAGAGGACTATTTATGATCAAGGATTTCAATGAATTCAGTGTATTAAGAATAACCCGGTTTGTTTTTTACACATTAACAGCGATTGCAATATATTTTGCCGGCGTTGAACTAAACAGTAACAATTTAAAACTTGCGGCAGCGTTTTTTGTAGTAGCTGGAGTTTTGGGGATTGTTAGAAATCTGCAGCGCCTGTCTAATAAGTAAATAGATTTATTCTATAGAGTCATTTACTTTTAATCGATATTAATAATCGAGGGCTTTGCAAAACCTGATGTGTGAAGAAAAAAGATGTAAAATTTGTCTGATTAAGACGGGAAACGTAGTCAATAGCGGGGCTATGGACAAGTTTTCTAACGAAAAGCAGGCGAATTTTAGACTTTTTAATTTGTGCAATAGGTTTTGCAAAGCCCTCTAATCTTCAATCTGCTACCGGGGGCGTACAAGGAGACTATTATTACTCATGCATCAAGACGGTCGTATGAATCGGACTTGACTTAATCGGCATAGCCATTGAGTTAAGAACGATAAGTTACCCACAGTCCTTAAGTCAAGCCTTCTCCGAATTCTTAACTCAAGTTCTGTGGTAATTTTGATTACTTTCTTACCTGCCCGCCACATTATAACATTTTTAAAGGTGGCAGGCGGGCGACTAACCATTGCCAGTTTAATAATATCTAAAATTTTGATCTCAAACACACTCCAATAGTTCGCTGCAGGCTAATAGAATAAACCTTGCCATACGTGATCCATTTGTTTGAAATTCCGGTCAGGAACAAATTTTGGTGTTCTGTTAACGTTTCAGTAATCGGAATTCGCCTGCGCAACTGAACACAATAATTAGAAAACTAAGATAAAGGAGTCAGAGATGAAATCATTTGGTAAGGCAATCGGTTATGGGATTCTTGTTTGGTTAATACCATTTATAGTCGCATTCATTTTATTTCCCATTCATGATTCTGCCAGACCTCTATTTGAGTCGGTCATGGCTGTCACAGTGTGTGCAGCAGCAGTTGTCTTTGGAATTGCCTATCTAAAAAATGTGAAAGAAGGTGTCGTGCAGGAAGGAATTCGAATTGGAACCCTTTGGTTTATCATCTCAATTCTAATTGATGCACCACTCATGCTTCTTGGAGGACCAATGAAAATGAGTATTTCTGAATACATAGATGACATAGGTATCACATATTTATGTATACCTGTGATTACCTGGGGATTAAGTGTTGCCTTCTCACGGTCAGCAAACGAATTAAATCCTTCTGATAAAAATGCTGACTAATTTAGCCGCTGACGATATTTTTTTAGATGGCTTTAAGGCTGTAAAATTTTGACGCTCGATAAAAAGCTATCATCCATTTTACAATACGACGAACAGTTTCAATTTTAATCAGCAGTTTTTCTCGTACCTAACTCAAGGAACCTGTTTGCGTATAACATACACAAACAGGAGATAACACCGTGCTGAAAAAATACGACCGTTTTGAATTTAGTGAAAAAGATTTCACATCACAATTAGGGCGGAAACCGTCCGAAATTGAATATAATCTTTTAAAACACTTTTTCTATTCAAGGTATTTGAGTCATCCAATTCCTGAATTAAGGAATATACTCGCGAAAAACAATCAGCAAATATTGTATGCAGATTCCCAAAACTTGGTGGTTGGAACTGAAAGCAAAAATTCAATCACGACATGTTCAGCATTACGGACACAATATGCGTTTGGAATAAAACCGATACTTAAATTTCATAGCTCACTTTCAAAAATTACCCTTGGGAAGATTGATAAAGATAAAAAGCTGAATTATCCAATTCATGGAAATGAATCATTACTATTCATCCAAGATGGCGCCAATCTGAAAAAAGCATGTTCAGAAATAATTGATTTGGGCTATGTCAGTATCCTCATAGTCCATCCGGGTTCGTTGGGTAATGTCGTCTTGGATTTATCGAAAAATTCATTTGGTCTTGATCTTAAATTATCAAAAGCGGATGACACAAGAATTTTATCGGATATTCAAATCCACGGTGTATTATGTGTTTTAAACCCGGAGCTTGCATCCGACATTAATAATATTTGTCATAAACAACGATTGAGCAACCGCATTTTAGGACAATTGAAATCCTCCCAATTCATTTCTCTATTGATTCATAATATTTTAAAAGCAAGTTTGCCCCTGGCGTCATTCTTTCCCTCTGAAGCACCTTCACAAACATTAACTCCTGTGGTTAAAACAAAGGAAAATCGAACAGACATAAAAACGGTCAAAGAATTAAAAAACTATTCTAAGCATGTATTGACTATCTGGAAATTAATCAAAAAACAAAAATTGAATTATTTAAAGCCAAAAAAATATGCTATAGGAACAATGGCCGTTTATAAAAGCAAAAAGGATATTGCTGTAGCCGTTCCTGATAATAGCCATTTTTTGAAATATGATATTAAAACAGGAAGTAGAATTCTCATTGCGAATGCAAGCAGGCAGTTGGTCAATAAAGGGTTTAAACCTTTGGGTTTTACCATGATTATGCATGGAGGTGATTTAAGGAAAAATGATGATCAATGGGAGATGCAGGAAATGGTTATGGGGGCGGTGGAAACAAGTCAATTATTAAATATGAAACTTATTAATCTACTGATGACATCCGATAATATTCATCCTGATTTGGACGTATGTGTTTTTGGTGAAAAAATGGTTAACACCATTCATATTGATGAATCATTTCAGAATGAAAATAACTTTATTACCATGCTGGGGAGTCATCGTGGTGAATTGAACGGTTCTTTATATCAAAAGGAAATTCAAAAAATATCAAGCAAGTTGATTCCGTCCGTGGATTTGGGAATGGAAGCGCGACTGCAGGAGGTCGTTTTACAGGGAATTCAAACTCGATTAATTCAATCAGTCAGCAATGTATCCACTGGTGGATTGGCCGCCGCAATAGCCAAGTCAATAAGTCAATCTGAAAATGGTATCGGCGCACGAATTCATTTATCCAGAAAACTCCGCCAGGATGAAATGCTGTTTGGTGAAACACAGGGGTTGGTTATTGTATCAATCGAAGAGAGTGATTTGATGGAGTTTGAACGAATTTGTATGAACATTGGGATTCCGTCCACAACAATCGGCAGAGTGACAGGGGATGGGAGGTTTCAATTTAATGACGTGGTGAATGTTGCACGGGATGATTTTTAGATGCATGATGGAAAATGTGAGATGATGCATGATTAATAAATTCTCATGGCTATGTTCTAAAGATAAACTGATTTGCATACTGTTTAAACCATCTGGTTGAACTCCGACGGAGTTTGTGTTTGCCGTGTTCAGTGCCTTTATAGACATACAATCCCTACAGGATTTCTTTTCATATTTAAAGACTCCGTTAGGAGTCAAATGTCTATAACATCCAATCATAATAGATCAACAACGCCATAGTCGAAGACCCCGTACACAAAGTGTCGGGGGTGTTGAATGTTTTTATTATGTCTAATTCAGTTAGTTTATATAACATAGCCATTCTCATTTAACTTCCCCACATTGGGGAAGAAAAATTTTGTCTTCCCCGGTTCGGGGGAGATGTCCGTAGGATAGTGGGGGATTTAATACTGAATGAGTCCCTGATATTTTTATTCGTATTTCACACTTTTTGTAGAAAGTTATTCAGTCGTTAATGATTTGCTTCATTTCCTCGTGAATGAGAGAATTTGAAGCCAAGATTTGATTATCAAATATAGAATATGCCGAACCATCCATTTGGGTAATTTTACCGCCGGCTTCTTCGACGATCAAGACTCCGGCCGCAGAATCCCAGGGATGTAAATCAAATTCCCAAAATCCATCTACTTTCCCACTGGCGACATGGCACAAATCCACAGCAGCCGCTCCTAATCGGCGAACGCCTTGGGTCATATCGGTAAACCGTTTGAAAAGAATCATGTTTCTTTCCCATAATTCACCATGTTCGTATCCGAATCCTGTCACGAGGAGTGATTTTTTCAGTTCATTCACGGTTGAGACAGAAATAGAGGAGTCATTACAATATGCTCCCTGATTCTTAACAGCCGTATAAACGTGATTTGCGGGTAGTTCAATGATACAGCCGACCATTGCCTTATGGTGGTAATAAACACCGATGGAGATCGCAAATGATGGATAATTATGTACAAAATTTGTCGTTCCATCTAATGGGTCGATAATCCATTGAAATGTTGATTCCGGCAGGGAGGAACCGGATTCTTCCGCAAGAATTCCATGATCAGGAAATTCATCATGAATAATTTCGCAGATTAATTGTTCTGATTCTGTATCCGTTTTCGTTACGAGATTGGCTCTGCCCTTATAACCCGCAACTTTGGGACGATCTTTAGCGGATAAAATCAGTTCGGCGGCAGATTTTCCTGCTTTCACAGCCACATCACGGATGTGGTTTAAGTCCATCATTATTTTTTATAGGGTAAATGTTCCTGTGAGAAATATATTTTCGTCATTTTCTTTAGTGCTGTTGAAAGAAAAATAACCGAAATCAAATTCGGAAACGTCATAAATCCCAGAGCAGCATCCCCAAAAGCCCATATGGCTTCCAGTTCAGCAATGGCGCCGATGAAAACAAAGACTAAAAAGATCCATTTATAAGGTAAGATCGCTTTCTTTCCGAAAAGGTAGAAAACAGAACGATCACCATAAAATGACCAGCTAATGGCAGTAGAAACAGCAAACAGCAATACGGATATAGTGACAATTTTATCACCATAACTGAATAAAAAGCTCAATCCCTCTTTAAACGCGAAAGACGTTAAAAGACTGCTGTTAAACAAACCTACTTCAAGTATATCTTTAACGTGCGTTAGGGTTGGGTCGGCGAAATTCATGTAGAATTGTGTATGCTGCCACGCACCAGTAGAAATAATCACAAGACCCGTTAGCGTACAGATAATAATTGTATCGATGAACGGTCCAAGCATGGCCACAGAGCCTTCACGAATCGGATATTTTGTTTTAGCTGTGGAATGGGCGATGGCTGCACTGCCTTGGCCGGCTTCATTGGAATATAAACCTCGTTTAATTCCCCACAGCATCGTTAATAAAATTCCTCCACCCGCTCCGGCAATCGTTGCGGGAGGGTTGAACGCCATTTCAAAAACCAATGCAATACTGGGTCCGATTTTATCAAAATTGGCCAGAAGGATGATCGAAGCTGCAAACACATATATGACTGCCATAATGGGTGCCAGATATCCGGTGACGTACCCGATTCGCTTAATGCCGCCAATAATAACCATACCGATGATTCCGACAAGAATAACACCATTAATCACTTGCTGAACGGATAATTCAAAACCGGTCCAAATATGGTGTTTTAATGTAAGAAAATGTTCCGTGCCCAGAAACTGAGACATTTCAGAATAAATTTGATCTGAAACAGTAAAAGCCTGGATCGCATTGCCTGTGGCAAAAGAGCAAATGACTGCAAATGATGCAAACGCAACAGCAAGCCAACGCCAATTACGTCCCATTCCGGATTCGATGGTATACATAGGACCGCCGGCTGTCATACCATCGCTGTCTATTTCGCGGTATTTTAAAGCCAGAGAACATTCTGCAAATTTTAATGTTGTTCCAAAAAATGCGGTAACCCACATCCAGAATAATGCACCCGGACCTCCATAATATATTGCAGTGGCCACTCCTGCAATATTACCAATCCCCACAGTTGCCGATAATGCAGTGGTCAATGCCCGGAAATGGTTAAGATCACCTTCGTCATCTGGATTATCATATTTGCCTCGAGTGACATTGATACCGTGCTTGAGATATCTTAACTGGGGAAAACCTAACTTAATGGTTGTAAATATACCTGTGCCTACCAGAGCAAAAACCATTAATGGTATAGGAGAAAAAGAAGGAAAGGACCAAATACTTTCAAAAAAATCCACTCCAAAAAACACTAATATTATTAAAATGACCGCGAATGAAATAATTCCCGCTTTTGATCTATTCATAGTTACCTTGATTTGATTGAAAATTAATGCCAAGTTTACATGACTGTTTCATGACAGGCAATCGCCTTTTCAATATGAGTTAATTATTTTATGGCTGTATGGATTTAGTTAATTTATTTAAAAAGACACCATTAGTATATATTAGTCTTGCATTTATTTTCGGGTTAATTCTGGGAGAGTTCTTTTCATCAGATCTGGGTGTAATCATTCTATTTACTATTGGATTGTGCTTATTATTTACTAAAAAAGATACGATTTTTGTTTTCGGAATTCTTGTTTGCTTATTGTCATTTGGCGCTCATAGAATGCAAACGACATTAATCCTTCAAAACCACTATAAATCTGTGGCAAATGAATTCCACGACAACATAGTTGCATATCAGGGAGATATTGCTGAAATAAAACAAACCAAAAAGGGGTTTAAATATCGATTGCATTTGTTTGATTTTCAGAATATTGATATTTGGCTCTACCAGAAAACACGTTTGAATTGTGACATTAGCGACACATTGATTGGACAAGGGGAATTTCAACGCATCAGTCCGGCAAGAAACCCTGGAGAATTCGATTTTCAATCATTTTATAATCGCCGGAATATATATGGTTGGATATTCCCGGATAAAAATGAACATGTGACGATACTCAAAAATAATCATTTCCATTTTGGGCGTTTCATTTCTGAAATCCAAGAAAAAATCCGAACCCATTTCAATGAACATGCGCCCGGTGATGCCGGTGGTTTATTAAGCGCATTGATTCTGGGTGATAAGTCCGATGTAGCTCCGGATATAAGAGATTCATTTGTAAATACGGGTGTGATCCATGTCTTGGCAGTTTCAGGATTACATGTTGGCTATGTCCTGATCGTATTGCTGCTCATTAAGAATATGTTTCGGCTCCCTTGGGGTTTAGATCGAATTGTCGTCATTCTTGGCTTGATTATATTTGTCATTCTAACAGGAGGGAAGGCAAGCGTGATCAGGGCATCCATCATGGCTGGATTGTACGTTATGGCGCCTGTGTTTAACCGATCGGCGAATATTTGGAATATTATTGGTGGAGCTGCATTGGGTATTTTATGTTTTCGACCCATGGATCTATTTGATTTGGGATTTCAACTGAGTTTTTTAGCGGTGGGCTCCATCATCTTTTTCTATAATTGGTTTGAGACAGTTCTTCCGGATAAGTTGAAAGTCAGTAAAATCAGCCATAAAGCGCTTCAATTCATTTGGGGATTGTTTTTGGTATCCCTGGCTGCACAAGTCGGTACATTACCACTCACTTCATATGTATTTGGTAAATTACCGTTGATTGCCCTTATTGCAAATGTATTGATCGTGCCGTTGATAGGTGTGTTGGTCGGTATCGGGTTTTTTCTTTTATTTTTAGGCTGGATTCCCGGAATGGGTTTTGTTCTGGGAAATTCAGCTTGGCTTATTTCAAAGATAATCACATTTTTTACGCATACGTTCTCCATGTTTTCATTTTCCACAATAAATATTAATTTTTCGCTGTTTTTAGTTGTTATATACTTTCTGGTCTTGGGTTCCATGGTTTTCTTATTTGATAAACGAAAGCGGAAATATGGATTATATATCATAATTATTGTATTAAATATTAGTGTTTGGAAGTGGTCGTTTAATGATAGGAAACTCGATGTAATATTTTTAGATGTTGGACAAGGAGATGCAGCCATTGTAAGACTCCCAAATAAAAAAGTGATGCTGATCGATACAGGACCACGGAGTCGTTATGAAGATATGGGTAAAGATGTTGTTTTACCTCTTTTAAACCATTTAGGAATAAATAAGCTCGATTGGGTCGTCATGACTCACCCCCACAGTGATCATATTGGTGGATTAGTCTCCATAGTAAATGAAATTGAAATTGATACACTATGGGATACATTTATACCTTACACATCACGGACTTATCAGACAATTATCGATTTTGCTGATTCGAATGGCATTATTATTAATCGTCCCAGAAGTGGAGAGACGAAAAGATTGTCAGAAAATGTTTATCTTCTTGTTTTAGCCCCGGATTCTCTTTTTGCAGTAACAGAGCGCAATGTGAATAATGCCAGTATTGTGTTTAAATTAGTATACGGTGAAACAAGTATTTTATTTACCGGTGATCTTGAACATGAGGGCGATGAACTGTTGATTCCGTATCAACAATTACTGAAATCAGATGTGTTGAAAGTAGCTCATCACGGTTCCATTACAAGCTCAACAGACGCATTTCTGGACTTAGTAAATCCGGCGTTGTCTGTAATCTCTGTTGGATGGAAAAATAAGTTTCGCCATCCGTCTCCTATCGTTTTGGAGCGGTTTCGATCAAGGGAAATTGATGTACACAGAACCGATTTGAATGGAGCACTTTGGATACAATCAGATGGAAAAAATATTAAGGAAGTTAAATGGAATTGATTGCTGGAGTAGATGAGGCCGGCCGGGGGCCGCTGGCCGGTCCGGTTGTGGCAGCTGCTGTCATTTTGCCTGAAAATCATCGAATCGAAGGATTGGCCGATTCAAAAAAACTTTCTGAAAAAATTCGCGAAAAGCTATTTGACAAAATAAACACTCAAGCATTAAGTGTTGGGGTCGGAATAGTGGATAGGGATGAGATTGATAGGACGAATATTCTTAAGGCGACCCATAAGGCAATGTTTAAAGCATTAGGATCATTAAAACCACAACCTGTTAAGGCATTGATAGATGGATATGCATTACCAAACCAAATAATACCCAATGAAGGAATTATACATGGTGATGATTTAATTGACTCAATCAAAGCTGCTTCAATTATAGCAAAAGTGGTTCGTGACCGGATCATGAAACAGTATGATATTATTTTTCCCGCATACGGCTTTGCCCAACATAAAGGGTATGGTACAAAAAAGCATATTGAACAGTTAATAGAACAAAAAGCCACACCGATTCATCGGCAGACATTCAACCCTGTGCCTGAACATCTTCCAACCATTCAATGGTTAAAGAAAAACAAAAAAGTTGGATATTTCGGGGAACGTTTAGCTGCTTTAGATTTATATAAAAAAGGATATAAAATCATTTCATTAAATCACCATTGTGCTCCATACGGTGAAATAGATATTGTAGCGGAAAAAGCGAATGAAATAATATTTGTTGAAGTAAAAACAGCAGCAAGTAAAACAATGGGGAATGTGGAAAACCAGGTAAACGCATCAAAAATTAAAAAATTGACAAATGCTATCAATAAATATTTAATGGACAATGATGTAAAAAAAGATATCAGATTAGATGTATATGCAATCACCATTAAAAAAAATGGACCAAGAATGAAACATTTTAAGGGTATTGAAATTGAATAATGGTTGTTTATAGAAACATAACTCCTAATTTTAACCATGAATAAAAATAAAATAATAAGTGAAACACGGTCTTTGTTTATTATAGTGCTTATTGCTCTTACGCTAAAAGTAACATTGATTGAGGCATATATTGTACCAACAGGCAGTATGGAAAAAACCATTATGGTGGGTGATTTTCTCATCGGTAACCGCTTCGTTTATGGAATGAGAACGCCGGATTGGATCGGGATTCCTTATACGGATATCGGTTTTTCAATCCCGTACTATCGATTTCCTGAATTCAAAAAACCGCATCAGGGAGATGTGATCATTTTTAAATATCCACGAGACCCCCATTTAAAATATGTAAAAAGATGTATCGCTGAACCCGGGGACACCTTGGAGATTATTAATAGAAAAGTTTTTGTAAATGGAATTGAATTCGAGCTTCCGGAACATGGACGGTTCATTCGTCCAATGGACGATCCCAGAAAAAGAGATCCAAACATTTTTTTAGGAAAAGGAAATAAAGATAATTTTTCTCAATTAGTCCTTCCAAAAAAAGGAGATAAAATATCGATACACCCTGAAACAGCGTTATTGGTCATGCAATTAATGTTGTTTGATGGTCATAATTTGACACTCAAAAGCCAAAATCACGAATATGAATTCACAATGATTGATCCAACAGATCTATATCGGCGAAAAAATTCTTATGACGTTTTTGATAATTATTACCCAAATGGTAATTTAATTAATCCTTGGTCCACAAATATGCCGAGAGGTGAATTGCTTTTTGACGGCCAACCTATAATGGATATTAACGAATATATTGTTGAGCAGAACTATTTTTGGGCGATGGGTGACAATCGAGATAATAGTCTCGATTCCAGGTTCTGGGGATTTGTACCTGAAGATCATATTTTAGGTGAAGCATTATTTACATATATGTCTTTGAATCTGGATACATGGATGCCGCGGTTTAACCGAATTGGCACTATTATAGACTAGCATATTTCATCTTGCACATACTTAATTAGGTGCGTATTTTTTGCATAAGGTGAAACCATAATCAAAGAGGTAAGGGAAAAAATGAAACGAATATTAATCCCAATTTTTATATGTTCAATTATTGTTGCACAGGAAGATGAAATTTCTGACGCACCGGTAGATACAACGCTCATGGAAGTTTCTATTGACACTTCTGAACTCGAACCGGTATTAGATATAGACTTCAGTTTAGAATTTGGTTATAAGGGGTATCAATGGGGTTCTAAAATTTTTGATTTACCTCAATTACAAAATATGTCAGTTGCCCAACCTGGTTCCGATAATAAAAGTGTATCAATGTCGGGAATGCTGGGCTTGGATTCTGTTGAAGTAATATTTGTGTATAGTGATAGTGGTTTTTGGAAATCTGAAATTGATTTTCAATTAGATGATGATAATATAGATAAACAGATAAAGTCATTTTTGCGTATAGAGAAAAATGTAAGTGAGGTCTATGGGAATCCATTTTCCACAGAACAAACAGTCAACGGTCCATCAAGCTCTTACCATAATTTCCTCAACGTAAAATATTCCCGTGCATTTTACAGATCATCCTGGAATGTTTCACCTGTCAGAATCGCTTTAGTTCTTAGCGGTATAGTTCAGCAACCTAAAACAGAAAATAGCTTATTAGAAGGAGATATAAGTTTTTTGAGATTAGTGTATTATAATCCGGATTATATGATTACGGTAAGAGAGGAAAATCAAACAGAAGAACTACCGTCCATATTTGAATTATATTAATTTATGTTTACTACCCGTAGTCTGTTAGCTGTAATAATCAGTGTTCAATTTTCCTTTTGTCCAAATCCTCCCAGAATGGTCAGGCATTTTCAATATCAAGTTACCCAAGAAGAAGCATTGATTTTAAGTCGTACCGTTTTAGAAAATCTAGGATATGAAATTGAATTTTATACAAAAGAAAGCCATTTAATAACAACATTTAATACACCCATAAAAAAAGATTATCGAAGATATGATTATTCTCTGGCTGTCATCGTGGAAGATCAAGTAGAAGTATACATCATTGCGCAAAAGCACATATTTAAACGTAGTTCCGAGACATCTATAGGCGGAGGTAAATCAATGACAGAAATGGATACAGTCGATTGGTTACCGTATTCATTACAGCAAAAAATTTATTGGCCTTTGATTAATGAATTTGCAAAAAATGGTCTGACTCAAATTGAATCAATAAGCCTTCATCATTTAAATAATAATTCACCGGAAAATGCATAAAATATGGCTTGTTGTTTATACTTTATGCGTGACAATTTCGGGGGCTTTTAAACGACCTACGATACTTATCTAAATATGTCAGCAGACTATATATTACGTGAAAAACTAGAAACACTTTTGCAAGGAGTTAATGAGAATTATGGTAAAATTCTCACAAATGAATTGCTTTCGAGTTTAGAAAATACCATTACTGATTTTAATGATGAGGTTCTTTCATTATTAAATGATCTCAAAGAAAATGCGACATTAAAAGATAAAATGATGGAAGATATTAAAGCAGGCAAAACTGAAGAACAAACTTCAGATAAACGTTCCTATGTTGAAGAAACAAAAGAGATGAGTGAATGGGAAAAAAGACTTGAAACGTTAAGTAACTGATTGTTGAGGAAGAAGAATGACAGTAAAAGATAAAATTGTATTTAGTATTTTGGTTATACTGATTTTGGCCGGTGGTTATTTTCAGTATATGTCCGGTGAAATGATTAAGCGCATGGATGAATTAAACCAGAATGATATGAAACATGTCGACGTTGTACATAATGAATTTCGCGAGGATCTTCGAATATTAAATTTGCAGTTTATTGGCAGAGGAAAACACTTGCAAAAAGCGCAGCGTGATATTGTAGCAAATACAAAATTTATCATTGCTACAGCTGACTCTTTATCAGATATGATTGGAGAGGTCCAATACAATCTGGATGAAGTGGAACGTGAGGTTTTTAATCGTTTTGCCGATGTTGAAACAGATATTGCAGATTTAGAAGGTGATCTTAGAAGATTGCGTAGTAAAACCACTCAGACTCTATCAGAAATTCAACAAAAACTTACTTTGTTAGAGACAGATTTAAATAATATATCTGAAAAAGTGTTTGAAAAGGACAAAAAGGAAAAGAAATAAACGTTATTTTTGTTAATGAGAAAACACAAAAGGGCTTTATTTTATTAAGCCCTTTTTCTTTATGGACATGCTAGACATAGAATCATTTAATAAAGGAATAGACTTTTTCAATGATCAAGAGTATTATAAAGCACATATAATCTGGGAACATTGCTGGAAATCAATCGATAGTTCAAAACCTAAATTATTCCTGAAACCGTTTATAATGCTTACTGGGGCATATCTGAATTATAAAAGTGGAAGAAAAGGGGGTGGTGATTATTTATTAAAATTATCCTTGGATCGCTTGCTTGAATCGAAAAAAGAACTTAAAGAATTAGTTGAAGTGAATCTGCTGATAGAAAGTGTTAATACCGTATATAAACGAGGTGGTTCAACAGAAGGAATGAATGAAATAAAGATTAATAAAGTGGGGTAGATTTCACGAAGACCTCGGTGCTAAGTGAAGATCTACCCCTTCCACATACCAAAGGTACCAAACCAGCACCTTCACGCTTAAAGTATAAGTTTAAATGAGAAGATGCAAGAAAAAAATCAAATTTGTGCCGAGGGCCGGAATCGAACCGGCACGGGGTTGCCCCCATTGGTGTTTGAGACCAACGCGTCTACCAATTCCGCCACCCCGGCAATATTGGTGTAATTTTAGGACAAAATATTAACTATAATGTCTATATATTTGCACATAATATTTAAGGAGAATTTTTGAAATGAGTTACAAAACAATACCGGATATGTTTTTCCACAGTGTTGAAAAATATGCTGATAATCCCTGTTTATTTGATAAAATTAATGGTGTATGGGATGGGAGAACCTATCGAGAAATTGGCGAATCTGTTGAAAATATTGCTTGTGGCCTAGCATCGCTCGGAATTAAAAAGGGAGATAAAATAGCCATCCTATCCACGAATTCATCTCGTTGGGCCATTGCAGATTATGCCATCACTGGACTTGGAGCAGTTACTGTTACCGTTTATCCGACGTTAACCAATCCTCATATAACATATATTTGTAATGATTCTGAAACGAAATACGCTTTCGTGGAAAATGCTGAACAATTGGATAAAACCCAAACATTGGTAAAAGAATGTAAAAAGTTCAAAGGGTTTATCATGATGGATGATAGTGAAAGTAATATGGAAAATGTTATCGGGTTTTCAACCTTGATTGAAAAAGGAAAAACGTACAAAAAAGTTTCAGGCTTTAATTTCAGAGACCATGGGAAATCGATAAATGAGGACGATTTACTTACGTTGATATATACGAGTGGAACAACCGGAAATCCGAAAGGGGCAATGCTGTCACATAAAAACCTGGTATCGAATGTCAAAAGTGGACGAAAAGCTATTTATGTTGACGAGAATGATGTTTTTCTATCTTTTTTACCCTTGAGCCATGTGTACGAAAGAATGGCAGGCCATTTTTCCGCATTTTCTAGCGGAGCTAGTACATATTATGCTGAATCAGTCGATACAGTTGCTGAAAATATGGGCGAAGTGAGACCAACGATTATGATCAGTGTTCCTCGTCTATATGAAAAAATGTATGCTCGAATTGTAGATAAAGTCAATAATGATTCCTCTATTAAACAAAAAATATTTTGGTGGGCGATAAAAGTAGGTAAAGAAGCAACACCATATTTAATTAAACAAAAACGCCCAGGGGGAATATTAGGTTTGAAACTGGGTTTAGCTGAAAAACTCGTATTTTCAAAAATAAAAGAAAAGGTGGGTGGCCGTTTACGATTTTTTGCTTCTGGCGGAGCTCCATTATCAAAAGAAATTGCAGAATTTTTTGCTTCGGCCAATATTCTTATTTTGGAAGGCTATGGTCTGACCGAAACAAGCCCGGTGATTTCTACCAATACTCAAGAGAATGTAAAGTTTGGTACCGTTGGCAAGCCAATTGATGGAGTGGAGGTTAAGATTGCACCGGATGGTGAAATTCTTTGCCGCGGAGATAATGTGATGATGGGATATTATAATAATCCTGAAGCAACCGCTGAAGTGATTGACCAAGATAATTGGTTTTACACTGGTGATATTGGTGAAATTGATGATGAAGGATTCTTACGCATTACTGATAGAAAAAAGAATATCATTGTGACATCAGGGGGGAAAAATATTGCACCTGCTCCTATGGAAACTGCATTGATTATGTCTAAATATATTGAGCAATCAATCATTATTGGCGACAAAAGAAATTTCATATCAGCATTAATAGTTCCAACAATGGAAAATGTAAATAAATGGGCTGAAGATCATGGATTAAGCAAAGATTTATTAAACGATCCTAAAATTATTCAATTATTCGAAAATGAAATCAAGGAATCCATGAAAAACTTTGCGAAATTTGAAACAGTAAAAAAGTTCAAATTGATTCCAGATGAATGGTCAGTGGATTCGGGCGAATTAACTCCTACACTTAAAGTAAAACGTAAGGTAGTTGTTGAAAAATACGCAGAATTAATAGATAGTATATATAAAGAATAAGATAATATATCTTAAAGTAATATATTTATAAAGTTATTATGAGCAATATTTCAATCCTTGGCACTGGAAGTTGGGGGATGGCTTTAGGAGATGGCTTGGCCCAAAAGGGTAAAAAAGTCATTATGTGGCAGCGTGATCAAAAAAAAGCAAAAATTATTCAAGAAGACAGAATTCACCCGTTTATAGATAATTACAAAGCCCATGAAAATATTGAATTCACAGCTGATCTCGAACATACCTTAAAAGATACACATTTTATAATTGTTGCTGTTCCCTCCCATGGTGTAAGAGAATTAATAAAGCGCACTGCAGACTATGTTGAAAACGGTACAATTATCGTTAATGCTTCCAAAGGTCTTGAACAAAACACATTATTGACTATGAGCCAAGTTATTCATGAGGAGTTAAGTAATATAGAAAATAATATTGTTTCGTTATATGGACCTAGTCATGCAGAGGAAGTTATTCGAAAAATTCCAACCGCTCTTGTTGCTGCTTCTTCAGATTTGGTTTCTGCGCGAAAAGTTCAGGAATTATTTTCATCTAATACTATACGAGTTTACACAAATTCAGATATTCTTGGGGTTGAATTAGGCGGTTCGATAAAAAATGTAATCGCCATAGCAGCAGGAATATGTGATGGAATCGGTTTTGGAGATAACACAAAAGCAGCAATATTAACCAGAGGAATTGCTGAAATGACACGTTTGGGTGTAGCTATGGGTGCAAAAGAAAGTACATTCGCAGGTTTAAGTGGCATTGGAGATCTTTTCGTTACGTGTTCAAGTAAATATAGTCGTAACAGGTTTGTGGGTGAGGAAATTGGAAAAGGCAAGAAAATCGATGACATTCTTTCCAATATGCATATGGTTGCTGAAGGCGTGAATACAGCTAAAGCTGTATGCCAATTATGTAATAGACATCAAGTGGAATTGCCAATATCAATAACCGTTTATGATGTACTTTATAATCAAAAAGATCCCGGTGATGCTGTAATGGAACTGATGAATAGAGATCTTGTATCTGAGCAATAAAAAGCAGTTTTCCCTCTTTTTCCAATAATTCAATTATCGTAATTTTTCTGCTGCATTCGCCCACATAGCTCAGTAGGATAGAGCACAGGTTTCCTAAACCTGGGGTCAGAGGTTCGAATCCTCTTGTGGGCGCTAATAATCAACCATTTAACGGAAATGATGACACCATGATAAAAGCTAGAAAAAAGATAACGAAAAAAGAAATACAAAAAGATCCATTTTTAGAAGGTCTTTATGCAATAAAAACCTATGTTGATCATAACAAGCAAATGATTATCCGAATGTCCATTGGAATTATTGTAGCCGTTGTTGTCATGCTATTTTTGAATAATAAAAGAATTGTTCAAAATGAAGCTGCAGAAACTGCTCTGGGTAAGGCAATGGTGAATTTGACTATTGGCGACATTGACAATGGGCTTTTGCTGTTGGAACTTCTAATAGATGATTTTTCCGGATCGAAGCCAGCTCAAAGAGGATTATATTTTTTAGGGAAAAATTATTTTGAAAAGAAAGACTATTTGACGGCTAAATTCCATATAATTGACTTTTTAGATGATCCTTCGGATGAGTTTCATGCAAGTGCATTAATGATATTAGCTGAGATTGAAAAAAATGATCTCAATACGAAATCGGCCCTAAACTATTATAAAAAGGCCATAAAATTTGCATCGACAGATCTTCAGAAAAATCAACTTCAAGTCAATCTGGCAAAATTTTATATAGAAGTCGGTAATAATATTGATGCAAAATCCTTGCTGGATGGAGTTTCAAAAAATTCAAACCAACCCATAAAAGTTCAAAATGAAATCGATGAAATTTTAGGTCGTATTGATCGAGCGATTTCCGACGAACAATAATCTTGTAAACCTGAATATTAAAGCTTAATTTTTCGCCCGAAAAGTGGGTTGCGTGCCCACTTTTCGTATGTATAGACATGGATGAATTAAGAAATAAGATAGAAAAATTGATGCCAACAGGGATTTATTTGATGGATATAAAAGAAGATCCACATAAAGGATTGGTGCGCTGTTTAATAGATAGTGAAGATTCTATTTCACTTGATGATACTGCAATGATATCAAAATTGATCCAAAACTCAGGTGTGTTGGATCAATTTTATTCTGACGGGGCATCTCTAGAAGTGACATCTTTAGGAGTCACTGAGCCTTTAACTCAATCATTTCAATACAGAAAAAATGTTGGCCGCAAACTAAATATCACATTTGATAAAAATGGATATCGAAAACACATTGAAGCGGAATTAACAGGTTTTGACGGTGAAACACTTTTTTTACAGAATAAAAATAAAGGTCATTTTCAATTAGTATTAGCAAATATTTTGCAAGCAAAAGTTGTCATTCAATTTAAATAAACATGGAGACGATGTGATCAATAGAGCATTAATAGACGTTTTTTCAGAAATAGCCAGAGAAAAGAATGTAGAACGGTCTGAACTTGGAAGTATCCTCGAACAGCTTTTTCTGTATATTATCGAAAAAGACCGTGGTGAAAACACAAATTGCAGTGTTATTGTAAATATCGATAAGGGTGAGATAGAAATTTATGCTGAAAAAATAATCGTTGACAAATTAGATGATCCAGTTTTAGAAATTTTATTGGAAGATGCACAAAAAGAGATGCCGGATGAAGAGTTTGAAATTGGGGATGTATTTGTTGAAATTATTGATCCTCGAATTTTTGGTCGTAGGATGATTAATACAGCAAAACAATTTTTCAGCCAACGAATACAGGATGTTGAAAAACATTATATCTATGAAGACTATTCTCAAAGAATCGGTGAAATTGTTATCGGTGTTGTGCATCAAGTCCAGCGTGACAATATTTTCATCAATATTGAGCAGGCAGAATTGCGGATGCCAAAAAGTGAACAAATTCAATCGGAGCGATATCGCAGGGGAGATACAGTAAGAACAGTTGTTAAATCTGTAGAAGTGACTCCCCGTGGACCTGAAATCATTGTGTCTAGAAGTGATAACCACTTTCTCTTCAAGTTGTTTGAAATGGAAGTTCCGGAAATTGACGATGGTATTATTGAAATATTAGCGATCGCACGTCATCCGGGTAATCGCGCAAAGATTATTGTCAAATCACTGGATAGAAGAATCGACCCGGTGGGTGCATGTGTCGGGATGCGCGGCAGTAGGATTCAGGCAATTGTTAGAGAATTAAATAATGAAAAAATTGATATCATTAATCATAGCGAGCAATCGGAAATATTGATTTCCAGAGCTTTATCACCTGCGAAACCAATTGATCTGTACATCGATGACGATCGGGAATACTGTGTTGCTCTGTTTAATGATAATGAATTGGAATTTGCCATTGGTAAAGGAGGCATAAATATTAAACTCGCTTCTAGAGTAACTGGTTTTAAGATTGATGCGTTTGGAAAGAATGAATACGAGCGCCAGGAAAAAAATAAAGCAACTTCATTAGCGGAAGTTCCGGACTTCGATAAGAAAATTGCAAAATTATTGGCCGATAATAATGTTAGTGTCGTTTCAGATTTATTAAATGCGGATGAAGAACAGTTATTGGCAATCGATGGTTTTGATAATGAAACATTGGAAACGTGTTTTAATGTCGTTCAGGATTTCATTGAGCGAGTAGAAGAAGAGGAAGAAGAGGATAAAATTGATATAGATGAAATCCTCGCTGATGCCGGTGATTTAGAAAGCGAAGGTATTGAGCAACCAGAAGCAGGAGAAAATGAATCAATTACAGAAGAAAAGTCTAAAGATAATGTAAAAGAATTATCTGATGAAAATCCTGAAGAACCAGAAGATAACACAAATGAATCTGCTGTATCTATCGATGATAATTCTAATGAAGATTCAGAAGAAAAAATGGAAGAAAATGAGTCATAAAACATGGCAAAACGTCGCATATTTCAAATAGCTAAAGAACTGAATATTTCCCATACGGAAATTGTGAATTTCCTAAAGGACAATGGAGTTGATGTCACTAGTCATATGTCACCAGTGGATGAAGATGCTGTTGCACTTATAGAATCTGAATTTGCAAAAGATAAGGAAAATATTGCTCGTTATAGAAAAGAGCAGGTCCGCAGAGAAATTCATCATTCCAGAATTGTTGAGCAGCAAAAAGCGACAAAAAAATTAAATCTTTTATCATTAGAAGAACAACGTAAGATTGAAGAAATAGAAAAAATTAACGCTGCTGAAGAAGCAAAGAAAAAGGAAGAAGAAGAAGAACAGCAAAAAGAAAAAGAGAGCCGGAAAAAGCAAGAAGAAGAAAAGAAAGCGAAAGAAGAAAAAAAGAAGATCGCTAAACCTAAGAAACAAAAATTACGTAAAATTGATCTTTCAGAAATTGAAGCACAAATTGGCCAAACATCCCGACCAAAAAAGAAGGAAACTGACAAGACAGAGAAAAAGGTTCAAAAAAGTGTAAAAGATGCTGTTAAACAAACGTTATCTAAAATAGTTACAAAAGGGAAGAAAAAGCAGTATAAAAAAGAAAAGAAATCTGATGATGATGATGAACAGATAAGTGATGATGTTAAACGGGCAATTAAGGTAGCCGAGTTTTCTAATGTTGAAGAATTAAGTAAAATTTTCGAAATAAACCCCAGCGAGATTATTCAAGAATGTTTAGGACTGGGAAAATTGGTGACCATGAACCAAAGACTTGATTGGGATGTCATTGATTTATTGGCTGACTCTTTTGGATTTATTGCGGAAAAAATAACCAATGTAGGTGAAGAACTATTTTCGCTAGATGAAACAAAGGATGATATTAAAAACGCAAAGCCTCGCCCACCGGTGGTTACGATTATGGGACATGTCGATCATGGGAAAACTTCATTATTGGATTATATCAGAAAAACAAATGTTGTCGCCGGGGAATCCGGTGGAATTACGCAGCATATTGGCGCATACAAAGTTGACGTAGAGAATGGTCAGCAGATTACATTTTTAGACACTCCAGGACACGCAGCCTTTACTGCCATGCGGGCAAGAGGGGCGCAAGTCACGGATATTGTTGTTATTGTTGTCGCAGCGAATGATGGAGTCATGCCCCAAACTATTGAAGCAATTGACCATGCAAAAGCGGCAGAAGTACCAGTGATTGTCGCAATAAATAAAATGGATTTGCCGGCAGCTGATCCAGATAAAGTTAAAAGAGAATTATCTGAACATGATGTATTGGTAGAGGATTGGGGCGGTAAAATCCAGGCGATACTTGTTTCTGCAAAAAGTGGTGATGGTATTGAGGAATTAATGAATTCCATTTTGCTGGAAGCAGAAGTTTTAGAATTAAAAGCCAATCCGGATACTGAAGCGCGTGGAACAGTGATCGATTCAAAGCTTGATAGGGGCCATGGCCCAATGGCAACGATCCTGATTCAAAAAGGAACATTAAAGGTTTCTGATTCATTTATTTGCAGCAATTATTTCGGAAAAGTCAGGGCGCTGATGAATGAACGTGGGCAGCGTATTGAATCGGCTGGTCCGTCAGAATCTGTACAGGTGCTGGGTTTTGAAAAAGTACCTCAAGCAGCCGATATTTTTGCTGTATTTGAAAATGAAAAAGATTTAAAACGAATTGCATCAGAACGTCAACGTCTGAAACGTGAAATAGAACAAAAGAGAGTAATAACTCAATCATTAGACGCCATGTCCGCGATGATTAAAGATGGTTCTATGAAAATGCTGCCTCTTGTGATTAAGGGTGATGTGGATGGTTCTATTGAGGCGTTAGCTGAAACGTTAGTCAAAATTAAACATGAGGAAGTGGGTGTTCAGGTAATTCATAAAGCTGTGGGTATGATTACTGAATCAGATATTTTGCTTGCATCAGCATCCAATGCGGTCGTGATTGGTTTTCATGTCCAAATTAGTTCCAATGCAAAGCTGTTAGCAAAAAAAGAAGGCGTGGAAATCAGATCTTACAATGTGATTTACCATGCGGTTGAAGATGTGAAATTGGCACTTGAAGGCTTATTGGAACCTGAAAAAGTTGAAAATATCCTTGGACGTGCTACTGTTTTAGAAACATTTAAAATTCCAAAACTTGGTTTTATAGCTGGAAGTAAAGTAGATGAAGGAATCATCAAACGCGGTGAAAAAGTACGGGTGATTCGTGACGAAGAAATTATTCATGAATCAACGATCAATTCATTAAAGCGTTTTAAAGATGATGTGAAAGAAATGAAGGAAGGTCTTGAGTGTGGTATTGGTGTAGAAGGCTTTCAAAAGTTCAAAGCGGATGATGAAATAGTTGTCTTTGAAATCCAGGAAATCAAGCGGACTCTAAAAACAATTTGACAAATCAAAAACCTTATAAACGGACGGATCGCGTCGGATTGCAAATATTGAAAATTCTAGGTGAAATAACGACGAAACACATTAATATTTCCCATCTTGGCTTTATTACATTCACAAAAGTAAAGGTTTCTCCAGACCTTCAACACGCTAAAGTATTTTATAGTGTTTTGAATAAGAAATTATCTCAAGAAGGTGTGAATTCAAAATTAAATGCACTTGCAAAAGCATTTCGAAAATATCTTGGACAAGAAATCAGAACAAAATACACACCGGATTTAATGTTTATTGAAGATGACTCTTTGAAACATGAAGAACAGTTAATGAAAATATTTCATGATTTACATAAGGATGATTCATGATTTTGAATATGTATAAGCCAAAAGGGTGGACTTCGTTTGATGTTGTAAAAAAGGTGCGATCTATTACGAAAGAAAAGAAGGTGGGACATGCCGGTACGCTTGATCCTTTTGCTGAAGGTGTTCTAATTCTTGGGACGGGAAAAGATACAAAGCGACTATCCGATATTTCATCGTCTAATAAAATGTATAAAGCAGTATTAAAACTCGGAGTCCAGACAGACTCATTGGATATAGATGGCAATATTACGTCTGAAAGCAAAGTTCCTGATTTGTCTATAGATGAAATTAAAAGAGTATTAAAATCAACTCTTGGAGAACAATTACAGACACCGCCGATGTATTCTGCAAAAAAAGTAAATGGAATACGATTGTATAAATTAGCCCGTAAAAATATTGTGATTAAACGTGAACCCAGTAAAATCCATATCTATGAGATAGAGTTGATTCATTATAGTGTTCCGTTGGTTACTTTTCAGGTAACGTGTTCAAAGGGGACGTATATCAGAGTTCTTGGTAGTGAGATTGCTGAAAAATTGGGAACAGTCGGCCATTTAGTTGAGTTGATCCGTATTGGCGTCGGAGACTATATGTTGAATCATACTGTGCATATTGAAGAATTACAGGAACAATGGATATCCTGACAAATTTTAAAGATATCAAACAAAATGATCAATCAATTGTAACAATTGGGTCCTTTGATGGGCTTCATCGTGGTCATCAAGAAATCATTAAAAAAGTTGTGTCTAAAGCACAAACCCAAAAAATCAAGTCAGTTGTCATCACCTTTGATCCTCACCCAAGACATGTTTTGGACGAAGGTTCGACATTACCACTTCTCATGTCTATCGATAAAAAATTATCTATTTTAGAGAATTTATCTGTTGATACGGTGTTGGTTATTCCTTTTACAAAAGAATTTTCAACTATTTCACCGATGGAATTTATGGACGAAATAGTCGTAAAGAATTTTAATCCGAATCATATCATAGTTGGATATGATCATCATTTTGGGTTCAACCGTGAAGGATCACCGGAATTTTTAGAAAAATATTGCCAACGTAAAAAAGTTACATGTGAAGTAGTAAATGCCGTTAAAGATGATTCAGTTATACTTTCCAGTTCACATATACGCCGGTTAATACATGAGGGATTTGTCAGACGCGCATCATTTGAACTCGGATGGGTGTATGGTTTTAAAGCAATCGTGGTCAGAGGCGCAGGTAGGGGAAGAGATCTTTCATTCCCAACCGCCAATTTTATTCCTACGGAGCAAAATCAACTGTTTCCGAAAAACGGGGTCTATTTTTGCAGAGGAAGGATTAATAGTAATTCACTGTATGGAATGTGTAATTTGGGGATTAGACCAACGTTCAATGAGAAGGATTTTGTAGCAGAAATTCACTTTTTTTCACAAGACCTCAATGATTTATATGATAAAGAAATTGAAATTGAATTTCTCGAGAGGATTCGTGATGAAATTAAATTTGATAAACCAGAGCAATTAATCAATCAACTGCAAAAAGATAAGCAGTTTTGCAATGAATTAATGAAAAAATATTTATAGGAGATATAATGTCTATAACAAAAGAAGAAAAATCAGAAATTCTTAAAGCGCATGGCAAACACGAAACAGATACAGGTTCGCCTGAAGTTCAGATATCGATTCTGACAAAGCGTATTCGTGAATTAACAGAACATGCAAAAGAACATAAAAAGGATCATCATTCCCGACGAGGGTTGGTTATGATGGTCGCAAAAAGAAAGAAACTAATGAAATACTTACGTCGCAAAAGGCCTGAAGGTTATGTGGAGTTGGTAAAGGAATTGAAAATAAGAGGATAAGAAACAAGAATGATAGCAAAAGAGATAGAACTAGGCGGAAGAACGCTTAGGATAGAAACAGGACAGGTTGCCCGGCAATCAGCGGGATCTGTATTAGTGACGTATGGTGAAACAACGATTTTATGTGCAGTAAATGCAGGAAAGAGTATGCGGGAAGATATAGATTTTTTCCCATTACAAGTAGAATACAGAGAACGCCATTATGCCACAGGTAAAATTCCGGGAGGCTTTTTTAAACGAGAAGCACGGCCTTCTGAAAAAGAAATACTAACCAGTCGATTGACGGATAGACCTATTAGGCCATTGTTCCCGAAATCATTTAAATATGAAACACAAGTGATAATAACGGCCCTTTCCAGCGATGGTGAAAATCCAGCGGATGTTTTAGCCGGTATTGGCGCTTCAGCTGCACTTCTAATATCAGATATACCATGGAATGGTCCAATTGCAACCGTTCGTGTTGGACAAGTAAATGGTGATTATATAGTGAACCCTACCAATGAACAAATGGAAGATTCTCGCATGGAAATGATTGTGTCCGGAAATGAGAAAACCGTTGTCATGGTAGAGGGTGAAGCGGATGAAATCAGCGAAGAAGAAATGGTGAATGCCTTAAAAGCGGCTCAAGAAGTGATTGTTCAAATCATTGATCTTCAAAAAGCGCTTGCAGCTGAATTAACAATCGTAAAACGACCCATCCCGGAAGATGAAGAGAATGAAGATCTCAAAACAAATGTTGAGAATCTTGTTCAAAGCAAAATCAGTGATACAATAAAAATTGCTGACAAGATGGAACGCGAGTCTGCAACGGATGCATTATACAAGGATACAAAGGATGCGTTAGTAGAAAAATTTCCTGAAATGGAAAAACAAATTAATGATCATATTGATGGTTTCTTCAAAACAGCTTTCAGAAGCCAGATTTTGAATGATGGTGTTCGCAGTGATGGTCGAAAAACAGATGAAATCCGTCAGATTACGATTAAACCAGGATTTTTACCGCGAACGCATGGTTCTGTTCTTTTCACTCGCGGAGAGACACAGGCATTAGTTGTCCTGACTCTGGGTACAAAGAGAGATGAACAGATTATTGATACCATGGGGGCAGATTATAAGAAGAATTATTATCTTCATTACAATTTCCCTCCATACAGTGTCGGTGAAGTTGGACGAATTGGATTTACAGGCCGACGCGAGATCGGACATGGAAACCTGGCAGAACGCTCATTAAAAACAATTCTTCCCGAGTATGATGATTTTCCATACACAATACGAATAGTATCGGAAATATTAGAATCCAATGGTTCTTCATCCATGGCCTCTGTCTGCGGTGGCTCCCTGGCGTTGATGGACGCCGGTGCTCCAACTCGATGTCATGTAGCAGGTATTGCCATGGGATTAATCTTGGAAGGGGATAAACATGCCATTTTAAGCGATATCCTTGGAGCGGAGGATCATTTAGGTGATATGGACTTTAAAGTCGCCGGTACAAGTAAAGGAATTACTGCCATCCAGCTTGATCTGAAAATCGAGGGTGTCTCCTTCGAACTATTGACTGAAGCACTGGCACAAGCACATACCGGAAGAATGCATATATTAGGACTGATGAACGATGCATTGCCGGAACCGAAGGAAATGTCAAAATATGCTCCACGTATTGTCAGTTTACAAATCAATCCTGATAAGATTGGTGCATTGATCGGACCTGGTGGAAAGAATATCAAGAAAATCATCGAGGACACAGAATGCGAAATCAATGTAGATGATGACGGTGTTGTGACCGTAGCAAATCCCGATGCAGCAAAATGCAATGATGCTATTGAGCTCATCAAGTCAATCACGATGGAGCCCGAAGTGGGGCAAGAGTTTGATGCAATTGTTTCACGTTTGATGACATTCGGTGCGTTTGTTGAATTTGCTCCCGGCCGTGAAGGTCTTGTGCATATTTCGGAAATTGATTGGAATCGTACAGAACGGGTGGAAGATGTATTAAAACAGGGAGATGATATTCGGGTTAAACTTATCAAAGTTGATGACCAAGGCAGACTCGATTTCAGCCGTAAAGCTCTCCTTCCAAAACCGGAAGGGTGGGTTGAACGACCTAAAAGAGAAAGACACGATAGAAGTGACAGTAGACACGGAGGAAACAGGGGACGTCGTCCTTTCAAAAAACGTTTCTAATCAGGGGTGAAAAATGATTATCGGTACTCCAAAAGAGATTAAAGCACATGAAAATCGAATTGCATTAACACCTCATGTTGCTTTAGAACTGACACGCTCTGGTCATGATGTATTAATAGAAAAAACCGCTGGTGAATCCAGCGGTTTTTCTGATAATGATTATGAATCTGTTGGGTGTGAAATTATTAATTCCTCCAAGGAAATCTTTGAACGAGCTGATATGATTGTAAAGGTCAAAGAGCCACAGCCGGAAGAAATGGCAATGTGTAGTCCAGACTTAACCATGTTCACTTATTTCCATTTTGCAGCAGACGAACAATTAACGAAGAACTTCAGGGATACCGGTGCAACTGCAATCGCTTATGAAACAATCATGCTTGAAGATCATTCGCTTCCCTTATTGATACCCATGAGTGAAGTGGCTGGTAGAATGGCTGTACAAGAAGGCGCTAAATATCTGGAAAAATATCATGGCGGTAGGGGGATTCTATTAGGAGGAGTTCCTGGTGTAGAGCCGGCAACCGTTACCATTTTAGGCGGAGGAATCGTTGGAACCAATGCAGCTCACATTGCTGCCGGTCTGGGAGCTAATGTCTATATAATGGATATTAATTTGAACCGCCTTCGTTATCTGGATGAGATAATGCCAAAGAATGTTCACACGATTTACAGCAATCAATACAATATACGTGAAATTCTTTCAAGAACAGATTTATTGGTCGGAGCTGTGTTAATTCCAGGAGCAAAAGCACCAAAACTGGTTACAAGAGATATGTTAAGTTTAATGATGCCAGGTTCTGTTATTGTCGATGTAGCCGTCGATCAAGGTGGTTGTATTGAAACGTGTAAACCAACCACTCATGATGATCCAATCTATGAAGTGGATGGTATTATACATTATTGCGTTGCAAATATGCCAGGAGCAGTTCCTTATACGTCAACAACTGCCTTAACAAATGCCACCAATCCATATATACAGATTCTCGCGAATGACGGTATTACAAATGCATTACAGAATGATGCATCACTTCTCAAAGGATTGAATATGTTCAAAGGCCACGTGACGCATCAAGGTGTGTCAGACGCATTTGGTTTGGAATACACGAAACCGGAGATTGCCTTAAAGAATTAATTTAAACTATTTGCACCGTCGGTATCTCTACATTAATTTAAAGTATTACTTTAAATGTTGAATTTATGGGAACCGATCCAAAACAAATTAAAAAATTATACTATTCCATTGGCGAAGTCAGTGAATTAACTGGTTTGAAACCCTATGTACTTCGTTATTGGGAAACAGAATTTAAGCAATTATCCCCACCAAAAAATCGAGCTGGAAATCGTACATATAGACAGAAAGATATTGATACAATATTATTAATTAAGGATTTACTATATACTCGAAAGTTTACGATCAAAGGTGCAAAAAGCCAGTTAAAAACAAGTGAATCAATCGAAGAAATCGTGGAGAGCACTTCAACAATAGATCATCATAACGGTTCAACTGAAATATTGGTTAAAGTAAAGCAAGAATTAGAATCGTTGATAGAATTTTTACATCATCATTAACGGAGCGTGGCGTAGCCCGGTAGCGCACTGCAATGGGGTTGCAGGGGTCGCAGGTTCAAATCCTGTCGCTCCGACATCATCGATACACCCTCAATTCCTACGAGAAAACCCCCGAATTTCGGGGGTTTTCTGTTACTGAAACCTACCGGAAGTACTTTTTTATTTCAACAATATCATTTTCATGGTTTTGGTGAAGGTTGAGGCGTTGATCTGGTAAAAGTACATACCAGATGGCAAGTTGCTACCGTTCCAAGTAACCCGGTAAGTTCCAGCAGGCTGAAACTCGTTGACCAAATTGTCCACTGTTTGACCAAGGATATTGTGCACAGTTATAGTCACAATACCACTTACAGGAATAGAGTATTCTATATTAGTTGTTGGATTAAACGGATTTGGATAGTTTTGGCTGAGCTGAAATTGATTGGGAATTTGATTATCAATCAACTCAACTGACAAAGGTAGTTCTGGGTTGTGAGCAATGAGTCCATCAACTCCAACCAGCCAGGCTTCTCCTGTCATAGTATTAATACAAAGGTAAATAATACCTGAACCAAATTGGTCTTCTACGTTTTCCCAGTTGTTTCCCCCATCACTGCTGTAATAAAGGACGTTACTTGAATATGCATAGAGAGTGTTATCAGTTACAACAAAGGTTACCTGTTAATCCGTTAGTAGCTGGCACAGTTATTGCTAAGAACGTATTGCCTCTATCAGAACTTTTGAGCATCTGTGGTGAACCACCAGTGGTAATATATATGTTAGAATTGTAACCATCAATTCGTTTAATATAATCAGTGGTTCCAATATCAACAACATTCCAGCTTAGGCCATTGTCTTCTGATCGAAGTAAAATACCTTGGTAATTTTCATCCCATCCGCCAGCTAAAAATTCATTAGGACCAATGCATTTTATTGAGCGAATTTCACCACCAGCAGGGTTGTTATACACTTCTGTCCATGTCTGTCCATCTGTAGTTCTAAGAATGGTTGTGTTATCACCACCAGCTATTCCAGAATCCGGACTCCAGAAGTACATATCGAAGATTGTAGCTCCACCAAAGACTTCTCGTTGCTCAACCCAATTGGCACCACCATCAGTTGTTTTTGAAATGGTTTCATTTTCACCGCCGAGATAACCAATGTCATCATCTACAAAAAAGAGACACTTGATGTCATATGGGTTACCAGCCGGCAATGGCTGATTGGCAAATCCACTGCCAGCGTTACGTATGTAGGTACCGTTTCCACCACCAGCATGTACAGTGCCATTTGGCGTGACTGCAATGCTGTACAGGCTGTGCATTTGTGTGTCAGGGTTGGGGATAATAGTCCACTCGCCTTGAGCAAACACGGGCACGGCTACCAAAGTGACCATCACGAGTATGTTTAACAAGTTTTTCATGATTTTCTCCTCCAATAAAGAAATATTTATTATCCTGGTTTTCAATGTTTTGATGGATTTAATAGTTAGTTCTGGTTTTTTATCATGTGTTCATATTCACTATGAGCGCCAATCCAAACCCAAATAAAATTTTTATTATCCTCGACTGCTAAAGCCCTATAATTAATTCCAACTCGTATAGACCATAATTTGCCTACTTTCTTGAAATGAAAGGATGGATAAAATGGGTTTAATTTGAGTACTTCAAAATTTTTCTTTGCTACCTTTTGAACCGGCTTTGGTAGTTCCTCAAAGCATTTCCAGAAACGGTTTGTTGTCCGGTGTATTATAATTCTGTAAGCTTCCGTTTTGCTTTTTCGCTAAGAGCTTCCTCAACTAAAAAATCCAACATCCCTGATTCTGAATCAGCCTTAATCTGATTATCCCATTTTTTCCAGTCCCTAGCAATAAACCATTCTTTTAAACGAGAATATTCCTCTTTTGGAAGGGATTCAATTGCAGTTTCGATTTCTTCTATTCTTGACATATTATTACTTCTCTCATTTTATTTGCGGGCTAACTAATTACTTTCTTTAAATAGAAGCCTGCTCACTACTGTCGGTCTTAAAATATATTGGAGTTTAATCACTCAACGAGTTTTATGCAATAAAAACATGGTGTTTTAAAAGAGTATTTTGTACGACAGATAACTTATGCGACCATTGGTGCTCCGACAAAGTAAAATGAAGCCTTTTTCATATTGAGAAAGGCTCTTTATTTTCTTCTATGTTTTCGAGTCATATAATGGTCATAGATCCATCTATGGCCAATCCGGAGATCCAGGCAATTAATAATATTGCCCTCCGTTCAGAATTGCCTATTTCAATTCATTTTCCTGCTCTTTTCGGATGCGATAGCATTACAAATAATAATGGACACATTGCCGGAATCATTATCATGGGCAGTTTGGCTTCTGTTCATAATGAATATGAATGGCAAAAAGTTCTTCTAAGTTTTATCCTTCAAACATCTGATGACTTGACTCCGGTTTTGGGTATATGTTACGGACATCAATTCTTAGCCCATATCTTTGGCGGAAAAGTGGGACCGTTATGGAACGGTAAAAAAAAGAGGGGAGTGCGCAGCGTAAATTTATCTGCCAATCGCTTGTGGAATGATGAGAAATCAGGCATGTTAGCTTATTCACATTTAGAAGGTGTGGTGGAATGCCCAAATGATTTTGAAGTGATTGCTACAAGCGAAATGGTTCAAATAGATGGAATTGCTTCAAAAACAAGACCGATATGGGGTTTTCAGCCACATATAGAAGCAACACAAAGTTTTTTAAAAAAACGAGAAGTGAATGAACATTTTAGCTATAATTTTGGATATGAAATCTTGGACTCATTTTTAAGATTTTGTTCAAATAAATAAGTATTTACAATTCCTTTATCCAGAATAAATCATGGCTAATGAAATAATCAGGTTATTTATATTCAGGTGCATCATTAAATAAATCAGATAGAAATTCAATTTATTATGAACCTTTTTCAAGATCCAACATTTATCCCAATCACGATAATATTTTTAGTGTTATTATTGGTGGCGCTATGGCAAAAACTGGATAGATACATTCTTCCTTTATCCATTGTTTATGTCGTCTATGCTGTTTACACAGCATTTACGATTGATGAAACCATCCCTGTAGAAACAGTGGCTCAACCCGTTGATGATACATATGTTGCTATTGACACAAATGAGGAGGGTATTAAACCTGTAGAAATCAATAATGATTTCGGCGAAGTCCATCTTCAACAGGACATCGTAAAAGTTGAAAATAAGCTCCTTAAACCCATTCCGGACCTTCGAGTTAATTCACTGCTTTTTTGTGAGTTTATGATAGACAGCATTCGGAAACCGATCAATATCGGGAACGAATTTCCTATAACGCTTGAAAAAGTGTATTGTTATTCGGGGATTCGAAATGCCTTAGGGACAAGGACAATATTGTATGAATGGTATTTTGAAGGAAAATATATTGATACAATTCCGGTCAAAATTGACCGATCGGTTCATTGGCGTTCCTGGACATATAAAACAATAAAAGATGCTCAAGTGGGTCAGTGGTATGTTGTTATTAGGGATGAACCAACCAATACAGCGTTAGATACGGCATACTTCAGAATAATTGACGAATGACTAAAAAGAAATTTTCACTT
>JADFRD010000156.1 GCA_022561485.1 Fidelibacterota bacterium
AAGTCCGGAAACGGCTAGTCAGATGGCAACAAATGTCCGTAAGCATATAAATTCCGATTTAGGTTTATCTGTAACAGGAATCGCCGGTCCAACCGGCGGGACAAAAGGGAAACCGGTTGGATTAGTTTATATTGCTCTGTCGGACCGGAATAATACAATGGTAAAAGAATTTCGTTTTGTAAAGGATAGAGCATTAAATAAGAATGCCAGCAGCCAGGCTGCATTAAACATGGTAAGGTTATATTTACTCTCACTTAACAAATAATTATCGAGATAATGGCTATGGTTTTATTTATTTTTTAAAGATTTATGGAACAAATTACTAAACAATGTGAAATTATATTCTACATGAACTTCTTAAGAAAATTACCGGATATTCTATGAGAGGGCTTTGCAAAGCCCTCATATGAATATATTCACCACCCCACGAGACCCCTCCTCATTGAGGAGGGGAATTATGACACTTGAAAATATTAGTAAATGATATTAGGGGTGGTGGAAAATGATGTTGTAAAATGAAAATCAATTATTCAAAAGTATTTGGAAAAAAAGAGTATTTACAATAATGAGTAAAAGATTGTTACGTACGTTTCTTTCGGTACCGGTTCCGGATGAAATATTTGAACTTCAAAAAATATTAAAGTCTACGATAAATAAAAAAGAGGGTAGAATACGCTGGGTGAAAGATGGGAATATTCATCTGACGTTAAAATTTATTGGTGATACACCGGAAGATGACGTAAAGAAAATTAATTCAGCCATTGTTCACATCATTGAAAATACACCCACAATGGATTTTATGATCAATGGATCCGGATGTTTTCCGAAAAAGGAAAGACCTCGTGTTTTATGGCTGGGAATGGACGGCGACCTGAATCCTCTGCAGAAACTGGTCGGTAATATAAATGATGCATTGGACCCATTAGGTTATCCGAAGGAAGAAAAAGTATATATTCCTCATCTCACGTTAGCCAGGATAAAATATCCACAGAAGACCACCCCGGATATATCTGAATTTTTGAATTATGATTATGATCCAATTAAGTTAAGTGTAAATAAAATTCATTTAATGAGCAGTGAACTCTTTTATAAAGGTTCAGTTTATACTATTTTAGGTACTCATTTTTTAAGATAATATTCAACAATGGAGTTTTGGTTTTATGGATGATAAAAGATCCAAAGCACTGGAGCTGGCAAAAGCGCAATTAGAAAAACAATATAGAGGTGAAGAGCTTTTTATTCAGTTAGACAGTGATAGAATGAATGTGAAAGATAATGTGATTTCTACAGGTTGTTTGTCCTTGGACGTTGCCCTTGGGATCGGAGGTATTCCAAAAGGCCGTGTTATAGAAATTTATGGTCCTGAAGCTTCCGGGAAAACGACCCTGGCTTTGCATATCGTGGCGGAAGCTCAAAAGGCCGGCGGTTACGCAGCTTTTATTGATATGGAGCATGCACTCGATACGGAATACATGAAAAATCTGGGTGTCGACACAAAAGAATTGATTGTATCTCAACCTTCGTTTGGAGAACAAGCCCTCTCCATCGTGGATACTCTGATTCGCAGTAATTCTCTAGATGTGATCGTGATAGATTCTGTTGCTGCCTTGGTACCGAAAGCTGAATTGGATGGTGAAATGGGTGACTCTTTTATGGGCCTGCATGCAAGACTCATGTCTCAAGCATTGCGAAAATTAATCGGTACGGTAAAAAAGACTGAAACGAGCGTCATATTTATTAATCAAATCAGGGAAAAAATTGGCGTTATATTTGGCAACCCGGAGACAACCACTGGCGGCAGAGCATTGAAATTTTACTCAGCCATGAGGTTGGAAATTCGAAGAGTGACCACCATTAAGGACGGAACGAATGCTATCGGTTTAAGGGTTCGCGTAAAAGTGGTGAAGAATAAAGTAGCGCCGCCGTTTAAACAAACTGAATTTGATATTATGTTTGGCGAAGGTATTTCGTATATCGGTGATATCGTTGATTTAGCTGTGGAAGGTGAAATTATTCAAAAAACAGGCGCATGGTATTCCTATAATGATGAAAAGATCGGACAGGGAAGAGAGAATACAAAATCGTTTCTAAAAGAAAATGAAGATATTCTGGAAAAAATTGTATCTGACGTAAAATCATTTGTGGGTATGGATAAGAAGGAGAATGACGCTGATTCGTAAAATAACAGCCATCAAACGAAAGGGTCAAAAACGATCCAAACGGTTATTAATATTTAATGATCAAAGCGTCTTTGGAATTTCCGAAGACGTTTTTGTTTCTACTGGTCTGGAAGTTGGTTCCGAAGTGGATGACGAGTATTTATCGGAACTGGAAAAAAAAGAAAATGATCATCAAGCGTTTCACGCAGCCATTTCTCTGCTGAATTACCGTATGCGGAGCAAAGCCGAATTGCGAAAACGATTAGCTGAAAAAGGCTATGAATCACGCACAATTGACAATGCTATGCAAAAACTGGAAGAGAAGAAATACGTTAATGATGAGTTGTTTGCCAAAGCATTTATTAACGATAAAAT
>JADFRD010000157.1 GCA_022561485.1 Fidelibacterota bacterium
TTCAGGCTCCATCTGGTCGCCCTCCTCATTCGTTTATTCTTTTAAGGACAATTGGGTCTTAATCGCATTGAAGAGACAAAAGAGACAAGGGGTCACCCATTAGTAGGCCCCTTTCCGTGTTTATTATATAGGGGGCTAAAGAGCGAGTTTCAAATTCCACCTGATTATATGTATTTTATAGATAGTGCATTAGGATCATATTTCATTCCCCCTTTATTAAATTCAACAATCTTATATGCTTTTATTTGATTATTTATCTTCTGAATGTATAAATTAATTCCACAACGGCAGCTAGTAACAATTGGACATTCTAAATTAACACAAGTATCATATGCGGAATTCTTTAAATAGATAGATGTCTTGCAGGAGCAATATAATCCAATGTTTTTTGAATGTGAAAAAAAAATGTTTAAACGATTAATTGATTCTTTTAAAATTATTGAAATATTATGATTGGAGTCTGTTAAATAACTTAGTGCTTCTTTGTAATAACTTAATGCTTCTTCATAATTCCTTTTACTGTAGTAATATACACCAACCGCGTGCAAGCAATTGGCGCTTACTAGCGGATCTCCTATCGGTCGATTAAGTGCAATTGCTTCTTTTATTATTGCAATTCCTTTGTCATCACCATTTTTTAAATAGGAATATCCCAAGTTTAATAAATGAGTTGATAGCTTTTCAATATATCCATATTTTTTATCTATTTCGACTGCGTCTGTTGCATATTTAATTGCATTTTCGTAATTTTCCAAATAATATTCAACCGTACTTATGTTGTTGTAATTTTTAGCAATGCCCTCGTAATCTTTATTATTAATATAAATTTCTAATCCCTTGTGGAAGTATCGAAGGGCATCCTGGTAATTTTTTTTCTCATTTTCTTTAGAGGCACGCTGTTCATACAGAAAACCAATATTGCTTAATGAATCAGCATGATCGGTTGAGCCTTTCCTAAAAAGCTTACGAGCATTTTCATAGCAATCATAAGCTACGTTCCAATTTTGATTTTCTTCGTTCTTGTCAGAATTGCCATAGTGTAAACGAGATTCGTATTGTCTACCCAGTAACAATAACGATTTTGCTTCAAGATGTTTGGCTCCTTCTTTTTTTGCACAAATAATTGACTTTTCAATACAGTTCTTTGCTTCTTTCTGGCTATAATAAGAAAATATGTCTCCTGCTAGATACCATCTTTGCGAATCTGTTAGTTTAAGGTTATCAGGTGTTTTTAGTATAAATTGAGAACATTCTAATGATTTTATTTCACTATTAAAATCAAAGTAATGACGCGCAAGCCAATTTAAAAATTGACTTGTATTCACATGAATTTCAATTATGCTGTTGGGCAACCTGAAACTTCCATCATACATAGAAAAAAAATAATTATATAAACGATCATCAGAATTTTTTTTATAGTCGATTATTTCAATTTTTGCATCATTTAAATCTATCTCGTCATGATAAATCCAAATAATTCGTTGCTTGCTTGTGATGGTTTTTAAGGTAGGTAAAATATCAAAATCGTCTAATCCAGAATAACCTACTACAATCAGGTCATCAGATACTAATTTCGCTTCAAATGCTAGTGATTTCCATTTCTCTAATAACAGAGTAATTTCTTTACCTTGTCCAATTTGCTTGAGCGTTGCTTGGATAGATTTGCGACTATCCGAACAATCACGATAATCAGTTATTGAACCGTGCAGTTTATAGATATAATCAAAATCAACCAATTTGGCATTCTCCCAATCATTTTTATAAATAACAGGGGAAATATTGTCTTTGGTCGATTTCATCTTCTCCAATCCAATCTCAATCAGATTATCGAAATTTGTAGTAAATACAGTATGACCTGACTGAATAAACTTGGCTAATATTTCATGCATCAAATTGCTTTTATTACAATCTGCATAAAAATCTAATACATGTAGATTGTAGTCAAAATTTTGCAAAAGTTGAATCAATTTTTCAAATCGCAAAAAATGATTACTATTTATGTTTCCACTTTCAATATTAGTCAGATTTATTATTTTCTCCTGAACCTCTTTGGGTATAAGGTTTTTGACTAATTCATATATAAACTGTTTACCAGTAGGTAGACAGCTAGGATAATTCATTGATATACCAGAACCAGCAAGAAAACTGAGTGAGTTTTTTGATTTGAATAAATTTTTTAGATCTAAATGAGGAGGGGCACTTGATATCGCTTTTTCTTCAGAACCAAGTGCTTTCTTATTTTTTTTTAAAAACGGAAATTTCATTTTATAGTTATACCAAAATTGTAAGTAATTAGGGCGTGACAGCGTCCCAAGTTTACTCAATCATTTATGCAACTTTGAATCGCATCTAACGACTTTGGTGAGCAACCCCGTTTGGCAAACAAACTATTATATAAAAATACAGAAACATCAGGGTCACATCTCAAATATAAAGTATTTGGTTTTTTATTTTATCTATCTTTTTTTTCAACTTATTATCTTTACATGATTTTTTAAAAATAGAATTATAGCTTAGTGTAATAGCCATAC
>JADFRD010000158.1 GCA_022561485.1 Fidelibacterota bacterium
AGTGGTGACAAGCTGTTTGAGATAGCAGAGAAACATAATCTGAAAATAATGACCATTGAAGACCTAATTGCTTATCGGCGGAAAACAGAAAAATTGGTGGAATGTACTGCCGTTTCGGAATTCCCAAGTCACTATGGTGAGTTTAAACTTCATTTATATCGTAACACTATCACCGATGAAAGTCACTTGGCTTTGGTAAAAGGAAACATCAAACCGACCTCCACAACATTGGTGCGGGTTCATTCGGAATGCCTGACCGGAGATGTAATGGGGTCGCTGCGCTGTGACTGTGGCGATCAGTTACGGACGGCTCTCAAACTGATTGGGAAGACAAAATTCGGAGTGCTGTTGTATTTACGCCAGGAGGGGCGCGGAATTGGGATTAAACATAAAATAAAAGCCTATGAATATCAGGATCTGGGGATGGATACTGTTGAAGCAAATGAAAAACTTGGTTTCAAACCTGATCTGCGTGAATATGGTACCGGCGCTCAAATTCTTTATGATTTAGGTGTCAGAAAAATGAAGTTGCTGACAAATAACCCCCGCAAGATTATCGGGATATCAGGATATAACCTGGAAATTGTCGAACGATTACCGCTCGAAATCCCGCCACGCGATGCTAATCGAAAATATTTAGAGACAAAACGGGATAAACTAAACCATATGATTCTACAAAATGAAAATGGAAAAAAGGATGAATGAGCTTAAAGGGAAAAAGATTGCGCTTGTTGTAAGCAAGTTTTACCCGGATTTAAGTACGCAACTTGTAGAAGGAGCTACTAATAAATATTTGGAGTTCGGCGGAGAACCCCAAAACCTGAAGCGTTTTGACGTTCCGGGGTCGTTTGAAATTCCACAAGTTGCCCAAAAATTGGTTGAGTCCAAACAATTTCATGCAATTGTTTGTTTAGGTCTCGTTATTCGCGGTGAAACCGCTCATTTTGATTATGTCTGCGATAACGTTACCCGCGGAGTGGGTGAAATTGCACAAGATGCAAATATACCGGTGATATTTGGTGTACTTACAACAAATAATAAAGAGCAAGCACGGGAACGCCTCGGTGGATCAAAAGGACATAAAGGGGAGCAGGCCATGGAAGCTGCTCTGAAAATGATGAAAACGTTGGGAGAGATTCAAAAATTAACATAAGCTTTTAAGAAACGAGATGTATGAAACGTGAAGTGGAGTAAAAGTGAGTATGAATTATCAAGAATGGGAAAAAACTGTTCCCATTGAAATTACGAATGATTCCCTTTGGAAAATGGAAGCCTATCGATTAGGGTTATTTCTATCTGATATCTGTTGGTATGATGTTACAAAGTTATTGAAAGATCGTAGAACGGTTAGACTCTCCGATCAATTATTAACTGACACTGGTTAGTCGTATGAAAAACCCCCTGCCTGCGCTTCGACTTCGGCAAGCGTGCTTTGTGTTTCCCCTATTAGCGAGAGCGCAGGGGAAAAATAGGTTTCTTGAAAGGAATCCTTTGACTATCTCCTCTGTAAGGGAGAATTCCTGTCTACCGAAGCTTCAGCGTAGGTAGGAAAGAGGGGGTCGTTTAAATTGGTGAGATTGTTGAATATCATACGCTTAACCTATGCCGGAGTAATAATCTGTCACTTTTCAAATATTCACGTTTTACGTTTCGCGCATCACGTTTCACTCTTCACGTTTCACGTTAAATGTCTTTAGATAGTACTGATAATAATTTCATGCAAATTGCGGTCGATCTTGCAAAAAATGGCGCGGGGAAGGTTTCACCAAACCCGCTTGTCGGAGCGCTGATTGTAAAGAATGGCAGTATTATTGGCGAGGGTTTTCACCATAAGTTCGGTGGAAATCATGCCGAAGTAAATGCTATTGGAAATAATTCTGTTATTGATTCTACCATGTATGTAACTCTGGAACCCTGCAATCATTATGGTAAAACACCGCCCTGCACGAAAAGAATCATTGCTGAGAAAATACAGCGTATTATCGTCGGTTCTGTCGATCCGAACCCCCGGATGCAGGGGAGAAGTATCGAATATCTCAAAACGCATGATATCGATGTAAGCGTCGGTATTTTGAATAGTGAAACCGAAGAATTGATTCGATTTTATGCTTATTGGAAAAAAACCGGGTATCCATTTGTTACGGTGAAACTTGCTGTTTCCGCAGATGGTTTTATTGCCGGGACTGATGGCCAATCGAAATGGATTTCATCTCATGAATCGCGAGTTGAAGTTCATCAGATGCGTGCTGAATATGATGCGGTATTAATAGGCACGAACACTTTACTTCTTGATAATCCCGCATTAACGGTTCGTCATGTAACCGGTAGAAACCCAAATCGAATTGTAATAGATCGTCGAGGAATAGCGAAAAACACAATGAGGGTTTTTGCAGATAATACCAACAGGATTTTTTATTTTTCAACGATTAGAAGAAAGGATCTGCCGGAAAGAGTGACCCAGATTTTGTTGAATGAAGCCGAATTTAATTTACCCTTAATATTGAAGATATTGGGAGA
>JADFRD010000084.1 GCA_022561485.1 Fidelibacterota bacterium
TTGCACAGCCACGCCCAGTTCGCCTGTTTTTTCATCAAGTGCCACAATGGAATAGGTGTTCACCGGGCGGATCCCTTGAGCTAATGTGATGCTTGCCGAAATCAACAATGCGAAAAAGAATTTTTGTGTTAACATGCTGTCCTCCTTTTCAAGTGACGTCCAAAGGTAACCCAATTGTTTTATTATTTCAACCCCAAGATAAATTGGTTTTTAATATTATTATAACCCCTCTTGAATCCTCCCCTACTAATGGGGAGACATAAAACAGTAAATTTTGTCTAAGGAAAATCATTTAAGTTTAAT
Source organism: Fidelibacterota bacterium (assembly GCA_022561485.1). Taxonomy (GTDB): domain Bacteria; phylum Fidelibacterota; class Marinisomatia; order Marinisomatales; family TCS55; genus JADFRD01. The sequence goes on from JADFRD010000084.1 coordinate 304, forward strand.
TTTCCCCCTGTAATAGATTCTGCGTTCAAGATGCAAGAGATAAATGTTCCAAATTTGGATTAAAGGGAGTCTGGTTTTTCAACACACCAACTACAATATGAATCATCTTTCTCATACACGCACAAACGACCACCTTTCCGTGTTTATCTTTACTGATAAGTTTTTCATAAAAAGTTGTAATAACAGGATTATATCTGATGGCAGCTAACGTGGGCATATACAAGGCGGTTCTTATTCGCTTATTACCCGTTTTGCATATACGTGCTTTTCCTTTAAGTAAACCTGACTGTCTTTCACGTGGTGCTATCCCAGCATGGGCTACTTGTTGTTTTGGATCCAGACTACCATTCATCTCACTTAATAGTATGGCTGATGTAATTTCTCCAATACCAGGTATTGACATTAGCAGTTCTTTTTTTAATTTCAAGTTCGGATGGTTGTCAAAATGATCTTTAATCAGCTGTTCAACTTTTTCAATCTGTCGATCATAGGATTTGATCGTTTGCCCTACAGAGGTCTTCACTTTGGAGTCCCGCATAGATTCAAGATAGGTCAATTCATTAGCACGCTTTCGGGTCAGGTGTTCCAGATGTCGGGTCAATGCCTGCAATTCTTTCACTTGATGAGAAGGGACAGGCGTGGGGTCTGGTTTATGGATCGCCATGTAGTGAGCAATCAGTTTTGCATCTACCTTATCCGTTTTGGTACGAAGCAACTGAGACTGGCCAAAACGTTTGACTTGAATAGGATTCAGAACCGTAATCAGAAAATCAGAGTGTTTTCTAAACCATTCTACCAAAGGTGTCTCGTATCCACCTGTGGACTCAACTCCAATATGAATCGAATCCGCTTTATGTTGAGACGCCAGTTTGCTCACCCATTGTTTCAGCTGATTAAATCCACGGTGCGTATTCTTAATCTTTGGATGGACCAATTTCAGAGACTGATCTTCCCCGCCAGGACGGGCAGGGAATTCAACAGCACTGACAAAATCATGTTTTGCCATATCGATTCCAAGGTACATTTTCATGATGAGTTCCTCTTAGTTTTACCGGGTTTCCGCTCGTTTCTTTCCAACTCTCGCCTTGTTCACTCAGGGTCAAAAGCCCTTAGATTCTGCTCAGAGTGTTTGAAAAGCGGGCGGGAACCAATCTATTACACAGGTTCAAAGACCTTAGGGGAGAATCGGTTTCACCACCCGGCTCAGTTATTATTAACAATCTCATCTTAACTCATTAAATCTTTCATGAACAATACTTTCAACGTACAAGGGGAGAATTCCTGCCTACCGGTAGGAGGAAAGAGGGGTTTTTAAAAATGGAGATACTCATGTGTTTAATACGATTAATATGTAGCCGGTGCATAGTATTGAAGGATCATGATTATTTTATTCCGCTATAAAGACCGCGTTTCAAAAATTGTCCATCACCTTTTTTCCCGACATATTTACAATCCTTGATGATCACTTTACCCCGGGACAGAACTGTTTCGGTAAATCCTTTTACTTCAAAACCTTCGTAGGCATTGTAATCCACATTCATGTGATGGGTACAGGCATTATTCACGCTGATCGTTTCTTTTCGATGCGGATCAAAAATAACGATGTCTGCATCGCTACCCACAGCTATGGTGCCTTTTTTAGGAAATAAACCAAATAATTTTGCTGCAGATGTGGAAGTAATCTCCACAAATCTGTTCAGTGAGATTCGACCTTCTATCACACCGCCTTGATACAAGAGACCCATTCGGTTTTCAATGCCCGGTGCGCCGTTGGGTATCTTTGTAAAAAGGTCTTTCCCCATTGATTTTTGGTCCTTAAAACGAAAAGAACAATGATCCGTTGAAACTATCTGCACATTGTTTGTTTGTAAACCATACCAAAGTTCATCCTGATTCCATTTTTCTCGTAAAGGTGGAGACATGACATATTTTGCCCCTTCAAAATTTTCTTTTTCATAATAACTATAATCCAGAAAAAGATATTGAGGACACGTTTCCGCATAAACCGGCAACCCCTCTGCCCTTGCAGTTACGATTTCCTCCAATGCATCCGAGGAGGAAAGATGTACAATGTATACAGGAACATCTGCTGCTTTGGAGATAGAAATCGTCCGGTGAACTGCTTCTGCTTCCATCAGAGTTGGTCGAGTCAAAGAATGCCATTTTGGTTCTGTTTTTCCTTCATTAACTGCTACCCGGATAATTTCATCAATCACAATCCCGTTTTCGGCATGCATACAAACTATCGCTCCATTTTCACCTGCTTTTTTCATCGTGCGATAAATCATACCATCATCCATATACAAAACTCCGGGATAAGCCATGAACAGCTTGTAGGAGGTAACACCTTCATCCGCCAAGGTCTTCATTTCCGAAAGACGGTCATCTTCCATATCAGTAAGAATCATATGAAAACCATAATCAATGGCTGTATTCCCCTCCGCTTTTTTATGCCATGTATCCAGCCCTTCCAGCGCAGAATGTCCTATTGTTTGGATAGCAAAATCAATGATGGTAGTTGTTCCGCCATGGGCGGCGGCGCGCGTTCCCGTTTCAAAATCATCAGCTGTAACTGTACCCCCAAAAGGCATATCTAAATGCGTATGGGGATCCAATCCTCCGGGGAATAAATATTTCCCGGAGGCATCGATAACTTCATCCGCTTCCATCTCCAGGTTTTGTCCAATAAGAGTGACTTTCTCATTTTTAATATAAACATCACCCATATAGTCATCCGTTGCCGTGATGACTCGTCCGTTTTTAATTAGTATAGACATAATTTTCTCCAGCGCTTACATGTGTTAAAATGTTTTCTTTTGTTTTTTTAGCTTTGCGGAAGTTTGAAACTTCCGCAAAGATTATTTGTTTCAAATCCTCATTAATCCAATAAATAATCATTTCACTGCTCAGATCTTTGCGGCTTTTTCATTAAAAAGGTTCATTTGTTTCCCCAGGCGTTCAGCCCCCGTTCTTCATCAGTTCCCGGTATTGTATTATCCAAAGCTAATGCAGTAAAAGCTCCCACAGCCATACCGGTGCTTCCCAATGTGTTAAGAACATTTGCCAGCCAAACTGGTTCAAATTGCAGGGGCTGCTGAACAAAATATTCAGGAACGGATAAGCCCATAAAAAAAGCAAATCCAAGGATAAATAAATTCCGGGCAGAATTAAGATCAACAAATTGCAAGTTGGACAAACCCACCGCGGTAATCATGCCAAACATGGCGCAATACATTCCACCCACAATGGGCTGGGGAATGGTAGTAAACAGGGCGCCGAATTTGGAAACAGTCCCTAAAAGAATCATAATCACAGCGCCGGCCTGCACAACCCGGCGGGAGCCGACACGTGTTAAACCAATTGCGCCAATATTTTCACTATAGGAAGTGGTTCCGTTCCCCGTACCAAAAATTCCAGCTATAAAACATCCAATTCCTTCGAACGTAATCCCCCTGTTAATGGTTTTTTTATCCGGTGTGGGCGCTCCGGAAAGTCGTGCACAGGCATAATAATCACCAATAGATTCCACCATGGATGCGATGTAACCTGCCAGCATTCCAACAAACGCAGCCGCGCCAAATTGGGGAAATCCCCACTGAAAGGGATAGGGAATCCGAAACCAAGGTGCATTTTTCAGATTATCCAAACTTGTATATGATGGATGCCCTTCAGGAAAAATGCCTAATGCTGTAAAAACAGCAGACACAATCCAAGCGGTGGCAATGGCAAGGAGAATTGGATACAGTTCAAAGGTGCGATGCTTTCGCCGAAGATATTGACTGAATAGGATAATCAGAAAAATGGTTAAACCGCCAATGGGCCAATGGCGTCCTGCTTCCGGAGCGCCAAATTTGAATAGTGACAAACCAATCAGCGCAATGGTGGGTGCAATGGTGATGGGACCTACATATCTCAGCAAACGTCCGATCATACCACTGGCGCCTACAAAAATTTCCACCAGAGAGCCGGCAATAATGGCGCCTTGAACGTGCTGCATTCGTACTTCCCAACCGGCATTGGCCAAGGCCGCCATTCCACAGATGGCAAATGTGGGCGCTAAAAATGAGAATGTTCCACCTTGGACAATGGGAAGACGATTTCCCCAAGTGGTTTGCAGGAGTGTGGTTATTCCGCTGACAAAAAACATGGTTGCAATCAACCAGCCTTTTTCCACCGGATCAACGATGCCAAACGCCGGCGCCAGTAAGAGAGGGATTGCGACGGTTGAACCGAACATGGTCAAGTAATGCTGAAATCCCAGAATGATCGTTTCAACTATAGGTGGACGATCATCAATACTATACAGCAATGATGTTTTATGTTCTGCCATAGAACCCTTTTATTGATTTAAATTTAAATATTTTCTTTATTTTTATTCTGCGATGCAAGACAAAAAATAGACTCTTTGACCTTTTGGTTACTTTGAATATATTTTGGTATATGATGAATTAGAAGGAAATTAATAATACAATGGAAATGAAAACAGGCATAACTCCTAATTTCGAACAGATGATGGATGTGGCTATCAACGAAGCACAAAAAGGATTATCTGAGGGCGGCATCCCTATCGGCGCTGCTCTTTTCCATACGGATGGGACTTTGGTGGGAAAAGGGCGAAACAGGCGAATCCAGGACGACGATCCTTCCGCACATGGAGAAACAGATGCTTTCAGAAACTCCGGCAGGCAGCGATCCTATTCTGACATCATTATGGTTACAACGCTGGCGCCATGCTGGTACTGCAGCGGATTGATACGGCAGTTTAAAATTAAAACAGTCATTGTGGGTGAATCGGTTAATTTTTCCGGCGGTGTGGAATGGTTAAAACAAAATGGCGTTGAAGTTATTGACCTCCGGTCTGAAGAATGTATTGCAATGCTTGCGAGTTACATTCAAAACAATCCGGATATTTGGAATGAAGATATAGGAGAAGAATAATTTAACAGGTATTCTAATCACAAACGGCTGTCCCCGTTGGTTATGATCCGGGAGTAAGCCACTTTGGTTTAAATTAAATGATAAAATAATTCAGTAAAAGAAATAATTTATTGCTTACTGATAGGATGTTTCAGAAGAGAATGCGAGGGATGCCTGGTAATCAGTCTGGATGAGGAACAATATTTAACACTGTAATAATTCCTCTTCCAGGACCATAATACCAAAATATTCTGTATGCTCCAGGTGTGTGCTGCTGTGCATAAGAATGAAAGACTTTTTCTCCATTTGGCCCTTTCAATGAAGAATAGAGGGTAGAGTTTAAACTGTTATGTTTTGGATTTGACTCGAGATATTTTAATGCTTTGATTACTGCTTTGTATCTTTTCTTATTAGATGGATCATTTTTTAAAGATTCTTTTTGTAATTCACTTTCTTTTGTGAAAAAAAGTTCAAACAAATGATAATTATTTTATAATGAATTTAATAAGCTGTCTATATCTTTAACTTTTTTACTCGTCCTAAAATTACATCAGCTTTTGCTCTAACAAAACTTTCCCGGATCGAAATATTATCCCATATCCACTTTTCAGATTTTGGAATATTTTCAACCATTTTGCCATAAGCTTCATGCTGGCAAATATTTGCTACTGCAATTGAGCTATTTAATGTTTCATATGATCCTATTTCATTAGTTATTTCTCTATTTCCATCCCATTCGATAATATCATTTATATTGTTCATGATGTTTTCCTCTCATTATCCTTAATAATTTGAAACCCACGACCGTTGTAGCTAACCATTCCTATGTTAACACGTCCACCAACAACTGGGGCACCAATAGTAAATTTATGATGGTTTATTACTAATTCTACAAGAAATCGGATGTGATTTATCCCTTCATCTATTGGCATTGCGTTGAATGGAACCTTATATTCATGTTTACCAATCAAAGAAGAGAATTGTTTCTTTTCATCACTATTCAGAGATCGATTAAGGTCTTTTGTAATAAACCTCAAAATATCATTTATTAAATTTGAATCATACCCCATAAAGTATCTTCTTATTGGTTCAAATGTTGCAAACCAATTTGTCCCAAAACTGCCTTGTTGTCTTATTATTTCAGTACTGTTGATTTCATCGTGTTTGGGAATAACAATTAGTCTTACTTCCGATAAATATTCTCCAGGAGAAAATCCACCAATTATTAAACCAAAACCAGGTTTATTTTTATCTGGTATATCCTCAAACTTTTTTTTATAAGTTACTTCTAATTCAGGAGTAATAATTTCACAATATTTATTATATAAAAATAATCGAAGTTGTTCTGCTATTACTTCAATTTTAGAGTTTTCTGCATATGCCTGGTACCAATTTGTTAATTCAAATTCTCTTAAATAGCTGCCAATGGTTCTATTCCCAAAAGCACCTAAACCGAAAATGGCAATCCCAATTTGTAAACTCCCTAATGGAAACAATTTTTCAGCATTCTCATAAACCTTTAAAACACTACCTTTAGATGCTGGCACAGTGATGGCACTATCTACTCCTAAAATAACACCGTCTGATAAATTTCCTATTACTGCGACGCTCATAAGTATAATTCTCCTTGTATAAAAATAAACCTAAAAACAAATTAGATTCTAATTATTTTTTTAAATCGGCAAGCAACAAATTTGTCCATTTCTGACAATTCCTGTCAATCACTGTCAATTTTAAAATAAACAATAAACTCCGTTGAGAAACGGGGTCTTCCTCATGTCGGAGTGGATGTTTGTTACAGCAATTACTCATAATGAGTCCACATTCTAATAATCTTGACGATTTTTTTCTTTTCAATCACTTGATAAATTAATCTGTATTGAATACTTATTCTTCTAGAATAAGCCCCGGAAAGATCACCGATTAATTTTTCATATGTAGGGGGAGTTTGGAAAGGGTTATTTTGTAATATCTCAAGTAATTGTAACACCTTTGGTTTTAATCCGGATTGGGTAACTTTCTTTGAATCTTTTTTAGCCTGTTTCGTATAAATAAGCTTCCAAGTCACAAATCTATTTCCTCAGAACACTCATCAATAGGGGTTTGTAAACCCTCCATGATTGACTCACGCATCCCAGGGATTGATGTTATGTATAATGTTTCTTGGATTGACCGCCAGTCATCTTCTGAAACAAGTATGGCATTTGTTTTTTTTCCCGTAATCTGTATCGGCTCATGAGATTCTGAAGTTTCATTAAGAAGCTTATATAAATTTGCCCGTGCTTTGGTAACATTGATCGTTTTCATAATGTCCTCTTAATTCGTTTGAAAACGTACGCTATATAGTACGCAACTACAAGAAGAACATAGTTTTTTTAGAACATTAAGGTACAATTTATTTTATTTCAAAAAACCTGTCCAAGTGACGTTGATTAAGTTTCCACAGTTTATATGAGTGCTTTGCAAAACCTGATGTGTGAAGAAAAAAGATGTAAAATTTGTCTGATTAAGACGGGAAACGTAGTCAATAGCGGGGCTATGGACAAGTTTTCTCCTGCCCCGTATGGAGGAACGACTGTATCGGGGAACGAAAAGCAGGCGAATTTTAGACCTTTTAATTTGTGCAATAGGTTTTGCAAAGCCCTCTATATATTAAACTGGCAATGGTTAGTCGCCCGCCACCTTTAAAAATGTTATAATGTGGCGGGCAGGTAAGAAATTAACCAAAATTACCACAGGACTTGAGTTAATCCCGACTGTCGGGAGGAGAAGGCTTGACTTCCCGCCTGCCACATATATTAATAAAAGAACGGGGCGGGCAGGAAGGACTGGGGGTAACTTATCGTTCTTAACTCAATGGCTATGCCGATTAAGTCAAGTCCGATTCATACGACCGTCTAACGACTATTTGATGCCGGAGTAATAATTTTCTTGCGATGTTAAGTATCATTGCTGTTTGAGTCGCTTTTTGAATCAATCATTTATTCACAAAAAGCTCGTATGTATGAATAAAAAGATTTTGGATCAATCTGGATAATATCATTATGGCCTGCATATGGAATTCTGATAAACTTCGTAGGTACAGGTGAAATATCTCTCAATTCCAAGCCCATTTCTATTGGTAGAATCTCATCATTTTCTCCATGTAATATCAATAATGGTGAAGTGAGATTATGAAGTTTGGCTTTTGAATTGAACGGATTTCCGATTAACAAGGCTGATAAACCAAGACCTGTATTGGCTGACACATCCTTACCGGAGGACAAGGGGCTGACAAGTATTACGCCTGCAAATGTATAACTCTGAGCTAATTCCACTGCTACGGCTGAACCGATTGACCGTCCGAAAAGAAATATCTCTTCAATGGCTATCCCTATATTATTTACAAGGAATTGCAGAGCGGTCTCAGCGTCCAGGTAAATACCGTTCTCAGAGGGAGATCCTTGACTTAATCCATATCCACGATAATCGACTAAGAGCACATTTGCGTTTAAGCTCCAAAGTTCCAGAGCAACAGGAAGACGGTGTGAAGCATTGCCGGCATTACCGTGAAAATACAGGAATGTTTTATCCGCACCTTCTCTTGGAAGGAAAAAAGTACTTATTTTTACTCCATCGGAAGTTTGGAGAAAATGATGTTCTATTGGATGTGGAAGTTGCGTAATATCAACCACTGAACCTGATTGTGGGAAAAAAGTAGCCCAATTGATAAGAGATTTCCTACCCACGATAAAGATTGATGTCATAATAAGTAATAATACCAGAAAAATGGAAAGAGTTTTCATTTCAGCTGTATATCGATAAATCGAGTATGAACTGGAAAAAATAACCGTGCGTGGGAGGTTTTTGTTCTGTAAACATTCATTGGTAAATCTAACTTGGATTAGCGATAGCATTCGCTGAAAAATCCACACTCCGCAGGCGGGGAAGAATTTCCTAAATTATTATTTTTGAAATTATTTTATTATTCATTTTTTTCTTTTTCTTCGTGAAACTTCGTGGCTAATAAATTAATTTGGCTAACTCTATTTTTACCATAAAATCTTCACAATCGCCCTAGAACGGTTTGCCGTATGGTGGAGTAGTGGTTTAGAATTTCTTACTTGATTAAAACCTCTGTGCGTTTCTTTAATAAAAGAGGGCTTTGCAAAACCCTTTGCCCAAATTAAAAAGGTCATCTTCATAGAAATAATCATTATGCCATAACTCGCTTTTCAATCTCCATTATGAAATCCCGACCGTTCATTATTTGTAAATTCTGATGATATAAATGTCCCTATTTTCCTGAAAGCAAAACATTGGTATTTTTCAAATTTCATGAAAATACGCTTCACACTTCCAGTATTAAGCGTCCCGTTGAGGGTTATGTGGAAATACCTAAAACATTACCCAAATAATAAACTTCTTAACAAACCCCAATGCAATAAAAGCCAATATAGGTGATATATCAATCCCCATGCTCAGTGGTGGAATCATCTGTTGAATGGGTCTGATTATTGGATCAGTGATCTTGTAAATCCACTGAATTATTTCGTTTTTTGGATTGTGGTCTATCCAGGAAAGTATTACCCGAGCGATCAGGCACATGTACAATATTTGAAAGA
>JADFRD010000159.1 GCA_022561485.1 Fidelibacterota bacterium
ACCGGAACCCAACAGCATCAGATACCGCCAGATTTGTACAGAAACACAAGACAATTCAAAAGCTTGATTTAGATGGTATTGTAAAAATCATAGAAATAATCCAGCAGGACGATCAGCATGTTTTGATTTCGGAAGCGTTTGATGGTGTTTCAATCGATAAAACTCTGAGAAAAGGACCATTCGATATTCAGACGTTTTTAAATATTGGGCTTAAACTCTCTGAAACGCTTGGTAATCTTCATAAACAGGAATTAACACATGAAGCGATAAAGCCACGCAATGTATTTATCAATACCGAGACTAAACAGGTTGAAATTACAAATTTTGGTGTATCAAGTTTCTTGACCAAGGAAAACGATGATATTTATCATTCTGAAGTATTAGAAAGCACATTACCTTACATATCCCCGGAACAAACAGCGCGGGTGAATCGCAGTGTTGATTATCGCACCGATCTGTACTCGTTGGGGATATTATTCTATGAAATGCTAATTGGTAAGGCGCCATTTTTATCTGCAGATCCGATGGAGATCATCTATTCGCATATCGCTATTAGCCCCACACCCCCTGGCAGTATCAGTGAAAATATTCCACAGATGATTTCCCGGATCATTCAGAAGCTATTAATGAAAGCAGCTGAAGAACGTTATCAGAATGCATTCGGTCTAATGGCGGACTTAAAAGAATGTCAAAAAAGGTATAGAAATAAAACCGGTATAAGTCATTTTGCATTAGCTCAAAAGGACCGCTCCAATCGCTTTATTATTCCACAGAAACTTTATGGCAGGGAAAGGGAAATCGCACACTTGCTATCACTCTTTGAAGAAGTAAGACAAGGAAAGGGTCAGATCGCGCTTATTGCAGGCAAACCGGGTATCGGTAAATCTGCACTTGTCCATGAAATACAAAAATCCGTCGTTACTAAAAGGGGTTATTTTATTTCAGGAAAATATGAACGGTTTCGCAGAGATGTACCCTACAGTTCTATTATTCAAGCCTACCAAAACCTTATCGGGCAGATTCTTGCAGAGAATGAACAAGAAGTTGAAAAGTGGAAAGGGAAACTGATGCAGGCATTGGGGAAAAACGCAAGAGTAATTACCGATGTCATACCCAATGTCCAGCTTATTATTGGCGAGCAACCGAGCGTCCCCGAACTGGGGGCAGAAGACTCCGCAAACCGATTTGTTCATGTATTGGAAAAATTTGTAAGAGTATTTCCGCAAGAGAATCATCCGGTGGTGTTGTTTCTCGATGATCTGCAATGGGCAGATCTGGCCAGTCTTCAACTGATCGAGAAAATTATATGCGGAAATGATATCAAGCACTTTTTTATTATTGGCACCTATAGAGATGATGAGGTTACCGAAGAGCATCCCCTCATGATCATGGGGAGAAACCTGTCCAGAGAATCTATTCAAATAAACAGGATAAACCTGAAGCCGTTAGACATTGATGCCATCATTCATCTACTCACGGAATATTTACATTGTCCTCATGAAGAAAGTCAGGAGTTGGGCGAATTAATACATACAAAAACAGGCGGGAATCCTTTTTTCGTGATTCAAATTTTAAAAATCCTGTTTGATGATAAATTGATTGAACTGGATAAAAACTCAGTGTGGCAATGGCACACAAGCAAGATTAGAGAAATGCGGGTAACAGACAACCTGGTGGATCTTCTGGTGGGTAAAATAAATAAACTCTCAAAGGGAACTCGCGAAACATTAAAAATAAGCGCTTGTATTGGCAACCGATTTGACCTTGAAACAGTTGCTGTTATACAGGAAATACCTATTGATGAAACGCTGGCGAACTTTACCGAAGCAATCAGTGAAGGTCTCGTTACTGGAAACAGAAATCTACTTATTTTCCACCATGATCGAATTCAGGAGGCTGCATATTCGTTAATTCCAGATAGAATAAAGGGGCAGTATCATTACAAAATTGGAAAACTTGCCCTGGAAAAGACCACGTCGGAGGCGTTTAAAAAGCAGTTATTTTATATCGTTGATCAGCTAAATGAGGGCTCTGAATGGATATTGGATGATGCAGAGAGGGTAAAACTAATCGAAATGAATCTTCAGGCGGGGAAAAAAGCAAATGCATCCGCCGCTTTTTATCCTGCGTCAAAATATTTTAATGTCGCGTTGAAACTGCATTCCGAAGATAGTTGGGAAAAGCAATACAAATTAACGCTTGATACTTACTCACAAACAATCGAAACGGCCTACCTCAATGGTGAATTTGATCGACTGAATTATTTGGCGGACATGGCGCTAGAGCGGGTTCGTAATGTTGTCGATACAATCAATATACTCAGCACACGGATCAAGGCTTACACTGCCCAGCAGAACTTTGGAAAGGCGATTGAAGCAGGTGTGAGCGCCTTAAACTCACTTGGCGTCGATATACCGTCAGCACCTGACGATACTCTTCTGGGTGAGCAAACGCTGGAAGTCATGCAGTCAATATCGGGCAAAACCGATGCG
>JADFRD010000085.1 GCA_022561485.1 Fidelibacterota bacterium
GTCAAGGTTTTTTTGGAAATTAGTAATTTGGAATCCGATTGGACTTAATCTTTTATCTAATCTATTCACGTTGCAGTTATTTCCACAAACCAAATTTTCAAAGATGTTCCAAAGTAGGGAGAAGTCTTTAATATTGGCAAGTTCGTTTTCGGTGAATTGAGTTCCGAATCTATATTTATCCATTCAATCATTGTGATTTGCATTTTTTCAACTTGTGGCTAACGTCTTGCTAAACCCAATTATTGCGTTTAGCGAGTTTAAGTGTCTAACAATACTATTTCAAGTTGGATGGAATTTGTAACTTTATTCATACAATTAAAATTAAATTTTCAAAATTGGATAACCTTGCGAATGTTCCCGCCAAAAAAACAGGCGGGCAGGCCCTCCAAATAACCGGCGGGCAGGCGAAACATTCGCAAGGTTTAATGATATAGGAAAGAAATGAACAATATTACACTTCTGGTCATGGCTGCCGGCATGGGCTCCCGCTACGGCGGCCTAAAACAACTGGATTCCATCGGTCCTCAAGGCGAAACCATTATTGATTACTCTGTTTATGATGCAATGGAAGCAGGGTTTAATAAAGTGGTTTTTATTATCCGTAAAAAATTTGAAGATATATTCAAAGCGAAGATCACGAATAAATATACAGGGAAAATCCAAGTAGAATTTGCGTTTCAGGATGTGCATGATTTACCGGAAGGTTTTACGTGTCCCGATGGGAGGGAAAAGCCCTGGGGAACAGGACATGCCATTTTTACCGCAAGAGACCTGATTAACGAGCCCTTCTGCGTCATCAATGCAGATGATTATTACGGGCGTGAATCGTTTCAAAAACTGGCGGAATTTTATACAAATGAGTATCGATCCTTTAGCATGGTCGCCTATCGATTGGATAAAACATTGTCATCTTTTGGCGGTGTGACTCGTGGAATTTGCAAAGTGGAAAATGATCGTTTATCAACCGTGATCGAAACAGGGAATGTTCGTAAAACGGATTCCGGGGTGACTTCTGATGGTGATGTAACGCTAGACGGCAGGGAGCCTGTTTCTGTGAATATGTGGGGTTTTACTCCAATCCTGTTTGATTATTTACAAGAAATGTTTGTGGATTTCATGAAGGAAAGCGGCACTGAATTAAAAAGTGAATTTTTAATCCCCACGATAATCAATGATCTGATTCAATCCGGAAGGGAAGAGGTTCACGTATTACGCAGTGATTCACCGTGGTTTGGTGTAACGTATAAAGAAGATAAACTGTATGTACAGGGTGAAATCCAAAAAATCATTAATGCCGGAGTTTATCCAAAGAAATTATTTGTAAATTAAACTATGGCAGAAAAAACAAAACTCTGGTATCTGGAAAATTTCAATCTCTTTTCGGGGATGGCACCAAAATCCATGGAAGAAATGGAACGCGTGAGTCGCATGAAAACCAACAAGAAAAAAGAAATTATATATTTTCCGGATGAGCGTAGTGATACCATATATATTCTGAAAGAAGGGAAAGTAAAACTTTCCCGCATTGCTGAAGATGGGAGAACAACAACTATGCAGCTCATTGGCCCGGGAGAAATTTTTGGTGAGGGGTCTCTATTGGGACAGGAAAAACATGAAAATATCGCTGAAGTGGTGGAAGATGCCGTCATTTGCACAATCAGCAAGGATATGTTTCAAGAAATGATGAAGGATAATCCCTCATTGAACATGAGCATTACCAAATTTATCGGTTTTCGATTACGAACCATCCAGACTCATGTAGAAGACCTTGTATTCAAAAATGCCCAGGAACGGATTGAATCTTTTCTAAAGCGGTATGTAAAAAACTTCGGGAAGAAAATGGTGGACGGCTGGATGATACGGCCATTTCTGAAACATCAGGAAATTGCAGATTTGACGGCTACGGCCAGGCAAACCGTTAATATGGTTTTAAATGAACTATCGGAAAAAGGGACTATAAAATATACACGACGGTTTTTGAAAGTCATAGATACGACCTGGTTGAATTAACCTTTTTGTCAGTGAACTGACAAAAATCCATCCCCATTTATTATAATTTTACTCGTGAATAATCTCCATTATGGAAAACAAACACTGGTAAACTTGGTTGTCAGAGATTCATGCCCATTGTGTACTGAAATCACTAATAAACTTGAATCACTCCATGTTAATAATAAATCATTTCAATTAACCGTCATTAATTTGGACAAGGGGGAAACGATGCCAAACAATAAAGGTTATGTCATCACTCCTTCCATTTTTATCAATAATCGTTTATGGAATATTGGTGATTTTGAAATATCTGCTTTTCAGAATAAATTGAATTCTATTATAAACACGGTCTCAAAAAATTAACTTGTAATTTTCCCGGTTATGATAAATGACTATTTTGTCATCTTCAAGATAGTTTTAATAGTAAGTACTTACTAACATAATCCATGGTTTACCATCGAATGAAACGAAAAGATCGCATGAATCAGATCTTGGAGTGTACATACGAGCTGCTGGGGGAAAAATCACTGGATGCAATTCGAACAGCGGAAATTGCTGAAAAAGCCGGCGTCTCCGAGGCAACTCTATTCAAATATTTCAAATCTAAAGATGAATTAACAAGTATAATTATCGAATCTTACTTCGAAAATTCGCATCCGCTTGCAGAAGCAGATAGTATCAATACTGTTAAGGAATTCCGAGAATTTATCGATAGTTATTTAACCAGTATGATAATGATAAATACTAAAAGAATTCCTTATTTACGGTTATGGCTGCAAATCAGCATGCAGAAGCATCCCCTGGCAAAACAAAAATATACCAACGTAATGAAGGGTTTTTGGAAAATCTCTGAAGATCGGATTGAATATGGAAAAAAACACTGGGGATTCAATTCAGATGCCAATGCCCCAATACAGATTCGATTACTGCATTTAAGTGTTCTGATGTTTGTTATCGAACAGGAAGTGTTCGAATCAAAGGAATACGATCCCTTTAAACTGGGGGAGGTGAAAGATATTGCTATCGATAACTTTTTCTATCAATTAACTTAACCTAATTAATTCATCAGTAATGTATGTGAATGATAATATTAAATCAATCATGAAAGATAAAAGAATCTTGCTGGTGAATGATTGAATTCAACAATAAACAAAGGAGGTATCATGGATACTCTTAATAAGTTCTCTGGTTATGGTCATTGGCTGCCCCGGTTATCACTGGCGGCGATTTTCCTCTACCACG
Organism: Fidelibacterota bacterium; assembly: GCA_022561485.1. GTDB lineage: Bacteria > Fidelibacterota > Marinisomatia > Marinisomatales > TCS55 > JADFRD01. The sequence continues at coordinate 3,235 of JADFRD010000085.1, forward strand.
GCGCTCCGAAATTCGGTCAGGCACAAGGAATGGCGGACATGATGGGCATGCCCGTCATCATGATTTACATGCTGGCAATGATGGAAGTGGCTGGTGCGCTGTTAATTCTTTGGGGTGGTTTTGGCCCCGATTGGGCCACACGGGTTGCCGGATTGCTTTTCACAGCCGTCATGATTGGAGCCATCGTAATGGTCCACTTTCAGCACGGCTGGAACTCAATTAATATGGGTATGGGCAACATGGGCAAAGGAATGGAATTTCAAGTGTTGATAATTGCCATTTCATTGTTTTTTGTGGTCAAAGGTAATGGAGCCAACGAAGCCAGCACTTAATACATCGTCACCGAAGTGTAGCAGGCAAGATGGGGAAACATAAACACTTGTTTCCCCATCTTGTACTATGACACATTTACTATGAAATTTATCTATTCCATATTATCATTATTGAACCTACTGATTTTTGCAAGTTGCGGTGTTCCATTTGCTGGATTTTCAGATTTACCGGTAGTCCATCCTAAAAATCCCATCATCATTATACCGGGTATTATGGGTTCACAATTAGTGGATTCAAAAACAGGTGATATGGTTTGGGGAAAGATCATTGATCTTAAGGCAGCAAAACCTCACGAAGCATTAATTCACCCGGAGATTGATGGACTAGAACTTCCGACAGACAAAAGGCCTATTTCAGAAAATAGGGATGGGCTGGTTCCAACGAATATTCTGACGAATTATGAAATGATTAACCGGGTCGCAGAAGTGGAAGCGTATCAGGGATTAATTCAACGCTTTTCTCAATGTGGTTTAAGGGAAGGAAATATTCACCAGTGCACTGCTCGGGATAACCTCTATCTTTTTGGATACGACTGGCGCCGAGACTTGGTTGAAACGGCCCGGTTATTAGGGGAAAGAATTGAGGAAATACAAAGGGTATCTGACAACCCGGATCAAAAGGTGTCATTTATAGCCCATAGTATGGGTGGAATTGTTGCCACTTATTATTTAATGTACGGAAAAAAAGATGTAATCAGCGGACTATCTGACCCTGGTGAAATCCCGGAACCAAATTACGTTGGCGCAAAAAATGTTGAGAAAGTATTTTTTCTGGGTGTTCCTTTTGGTGGTACACCTTATGCCTTTAAAACGCTTCATGAGGGGGAATATCTTGGCCCCTTTGTTCATGTATCCCAATGGATCACTTTTACCATGCCTTCCCTTTATGAAATGCTGCCTCTAGATACATCCGGTGTATTTGCAAATGAGCAAGGCCAATCGATATCAATAGACCACTTTGATGTGGAAAATTGGATTCAATATGGGATGGGTATTTTCAGCGATGTTGAATGGAATCAATTTAAGCGGGAATGTGCTCTTGTATTTCCTGAGATGGGAGATGAATTATCACATAGACGATGGGTTGAATTTAAGGATTTTGTCCGGGAAACTCTTTTGCGGGGGAAATTATTTCAGACTGCATTGGCTAAAATGGATTGGGAAAAAGTGAGTACAAAACAAATTCTATTTGGAGGAAATTGTCACGAGACATTAAATAGAATAGAATGGATAGAAAAAGACGGGGATAAACCCATTATTCGTGCTGTAAAAAGCAAACGGTTTTCAGAAAAATATTATCAAACAGCGAAAGGGGATAATACCGTATTACTCGCATCACAATTAAAAGCCGGTATTCAGGCGGATATAGTAAATATTGGCTGTTATAAACATCGACTCATGCCATCCAACCCGGAAATTCAAAAAATTATTATTGAACAGTTATAAAGCATGAAAATGAGGAGATTTATTTTTTTAATCATTATTTACTCTTTACTTTTTTCACAAAATATCCTGCGAGATGATTTTGAAAATTTGGATAATTGGAAACCACTCACATTCAAAAAGATTGAAAAACATACTCGTTATACAATTGAATCAGGAAATCCAAATGGGTTTATACTGAAAGCAGAGTCAGATGGTTCAGCTTCCGGGCTGGTGTGGAAAGAATCGTTCAATGTAAAAGAATCGCCTATTCTCCGATGGAAATGGAAAGTATCCAATGTGTTTTCAAAAGGAAATGCCAAAACCAAATCAGGTGATGACTATCCCATTCGCATTTATGTCATGTTCGAATATGACCCGGAAACTGCCGGTTTTTGGGAGTCGGCTCTGTACGAATCTGCAAAATTGATTTACGGTCAATATCCGCCTTATAGCATTCTGAATTATATTTGGGCAAATAAAGATTTTGAGGAAGACATAATTTCTAATTCCTTTTCGGATAAGGCAAAAATGATTTTACTTCAAAAAGGTTCGACTCATGTTGGAGAGTGGATGGTTGAAGAAATTAATATCCTGAAAGATTACTATCGCGCATTCGGTGTGGATCCGCCGAAGAATGCCAGTTTGGCTATTATGAGTGATGCCGATAATACGGGTGAATCAGCTACTGCTTGGATAGATTTTATAGAATTAAGAAAAAGGAATTAAATTGGATTTTACATCACAAAATTTTATCGAGAATGAGAGTATAATAACCGGCCCCATTATTTCCCGATGACCCTCCGGATGCGGACAGGCAGGGGAAAAGTCAATTTCTTCAATCCAGGGTATTGAACTGATTCATTAATAAAGGTTTTATGAGTACAAATAATAAAAATTGGATCAAAGTTGCTGAAAAAGGAGAACTGCCGGCGGAGCGTGTTAAAACAGTTTTTGCCGGAAAAAGACAGATCTGCTTAACCCATCATAAAGGAAAAATCGGCGCAATTGAAAATATATGTCCACACCAGGGCGGTCCCTTGGGTGAGGGTCAAATTGAGAATGGCTGGGTGATTTGTCCCTGGCACGCCTATGAATATCATCCCTTAACGGGGGAACCGCCGGATGGATTTGACGATAGAGTTCAAGCCTATGCCGTAGAAGAACGTGAAGACGGTATTTATATTTGTACGGATGAAGAAAAACGCGAACCCACTGTTTCAAATCAAATGGTAAACGTCATGACTGATTGGGGTGTGGATACCGTTTTTGGGATGGTGGGCCATTCCAATCTGGGATTTGCAGACGCTATGCACCAAGCAGAAAAGGAAGGAAAGCTCAAATATTATGGAATTCGTCATGAAGGCGCTGCCGCTTTCGCCGCATCCGGATATGCAAAATTAACGGGCAAACCTGCTGTTTGTTTTGGTATTGCCGGTCCCGGTGCAACAAACATGATTACCGGTATGTGGGACGCCCATGTGGACAATGTTCCCTTATTGGCTTTGGCCGGTCAGGTGAATACGCAAGTGATGGGTCCCGGCACATTTCAGGAAGTTGATTTAAATGCGGCGTTTAGTTCTGTCACCCGATGGCAGCAAACAGTGTTGGGTGCAAAAAATGCATCGGATTTAATGGCGCTGGCTATTAAACATGCAGAAGTGGAACATGGCCCAACGGCACTCATTTTACCTGATGAAGTCCAGAAACTTTCCGCTCTGGACCCAATGCCGGAAACTCCGCGCAAAGGCCGTGTGGCAGCGCCAGAAATTGCGCCGCCCAGAGATGAATTAGATAAAGCCATTACATTGATAAATAAATCAAAACGTCCTTGCATCATCGCCGGGAAAGGAGCGATAGGATTTGAACATGAACTACTGGCTTTTGCTGAAACCGTCGAGGCGCCAATTGTAACCACCTTTAAAGCGAAAGGAATCATACCCGATGACCATCCTTTGGTTTGTGGTGTGTTGGGCCGCAGCGGTATTCCGGTGGCCAGCATTATGATGGGAACAGCAGACCTGCTCATTACGTTTGGAGCATCATTTTCCGTCCATACGGGCGTCGCCGATTATATTCCAACCATTCAAGTGGATAGAGACAGAATGACGTTGGGGAAATTTCGCCCGGTGGATGTACCTCTCTGGGGGGATATCGGTGTGACGATTAATCAATGGATGGATTCATCAAATTTTCAACCATTATCCCATGATTATGTCAAAAAGGAAGTTGCATCTCGCTGGAAAAATTGGCGGACAGAAAAAGAGCGGCGGCGGCAAGAACAATCTGACAAAGGATTAAATTCAGCAACCTTATTTGATGTCTTGAGCCGCACAATCCCGGACGATGCTATTATCGCCGTGGATGTTGGGAATAATACTTATTCATTTGGTCGATATTTCGAATGTAAAAAACAATCCGTAATCATGTCCGGTTATTTGGGTTCCATCGGATTTGCATTTCCTGCCGCTATGGGTGCATGGGCCGCCGGAACAGGACGAAAAGTGGTTGCCATTGCCGGTGATGGCGGATTTGGTCAATATATGGCGGAATTCAATACAGCAGTGAAATATGGAATGGACATTACACTCATATTGCTGAATAATAGCGAACTGGGAAAAATCACCAAGGAGTTCCGGGCCGATAAAATGGACGAATGGCATACGTCATTATCCAATCCCAATTTTGCAGTATATGCACTAAACTGCGGTGGCGCCGGAATTCGTGTATCTAATGAAGATGAATTGGAACATGCACTTAAAACCGGATTGAAAAATCCCGGACCATTTATTGTTGAATGCATCACAGATTCGAAGTTGATTTAGGAAAAATTCAACTGAAATTTTCATTTGTTTTGGATTATTCGCCTTCGGGTGGATTGACACCCAGATACACTCCGCTACTGGGCAAGCAGTCAAGTCATTCCATATATTTTAAACAATTTGCGAAATTTATTTCTTGGTTATTTAATAGCAAAGTAAAAGTATCAAAAAAGTAAATATGATTAAGAAAATTATTCTATTATTACTGATTGCCACCGTCTTGGCCTGTTTTTTTATTTTTGATTTGGGAAAGTATTTAGATTTCCAATACCTCAAAACACAACAAGTCCTCTTATCAACATTTTACATTGAAAACAAAGTGTTCACCATTTCAGTTTATTCAGGACTCTATATTGTTGTTGCCATGCTTTCCTTGCCCGGGGCTACAATAATGACTTTAGCTGGCGGAGCCATTTTTGGTTTGTTTTATGGAATCATTATTGTATCGGTAGCAAGCACTTTAGGTGCAACATTCGCTATGTTAAACTGTCGATACTTGTTTCGCAATGCGTTTCAGGAAAAGCTAAAACCGGTTATGAAAAAAGTAAACCATGGCATGGAAAAGGATGGCGCCCTGTTTTTATTCATGTCCCGACTGAGTCCGGTATTTCCATTTTTCCTGGTGAATGCTGCGTTTGCTAAAACCTATATCAGCGCGATCACTTATTCATTTGTGAGTCAAATCGGCATGTTGCCGGGTACGGCTGTTTTTGTGAATGCGGGAACACAAATCAGCAAATTGGATTCTCTGGGTGGAATTTTATCACTAAATATGATTGGTGCGTTTGCTCTTTTGGGTGTATTTCCACTCGTGTCAAAAAAAGCTGTTCTATGGTTAAAGAACAGGCAATTGAAAAAATCTTTTAAAAAACCAAAATCGTACGATTATAACCTGGTCGTTATCGGGGCCGGCTCCGGAGGGTTGGTTTCGGCCTACATCGCTGCCGCAGTCAAAGCGAAAGTTGCCTTGATAGAAAAACATAAAATGGGCGGCGATTGTCTGAATACGGGGTGTGTGCCCAGTAAAGCCTTCATTCGTTCAGCCAAAATGCTCCACTATGCCAAACGTGCAAGTGAATGGGGATTTGATTCAACTAAAGTGGAATTTGATTTTGCCAATGTGATGGAACGGGTTCAAAATGTTATCAAAAAAATCGAACCCCATGATTCCGTAAAACGATACACGGAATTGGGTGTGAATGTGTATGAAGGGGAAGCGAAAATCATTGATCCTTTCCGTGTAGAAATAAACGGGGAAACGTTAACAACAAAAAATATTGTTATTGCAACAGGTGCCCGGCCATTGGTGCCGCCGATTCCCGGCATGGACGAGGTCCAACCACTCACCAGTGATACGCTCTGGAATATCCGGGAATTACCCAAACGATTGGTAATTGTGGGTGGCGGACCCATTGGCTGCGAGCTGGCACAGGCGTTTTCCCGATTCGGGTCAAAAGTAACGTTGTTAGAAGGCATGAACCGATTATTGCTGAAAGAAGATTTGGAAGTGAGTGATGCTGTCCGAACCAAATTTGAAGCAGAAGGAATGACCGTTCTCACGGGGCACATGGTAGAAGGATTTCGGTCGGAAGGTGGAACCAAAGTGGTTACGTGTAATTGTCAGGATGAAAAAATAAATATTGAATGTGATGAAATCATCATGGCGTTGGGACGAAAAGCAAATGTGACCGGATTTGGATTAGAAGAACTGGGCGTGGAAATCAGAAAAAATGGTACAATAGAAACAGATGATTTCTTGCGTACAAATTATCCGAATATTTTTGCGGTTGGTGACGTGACGGGTCCTTACCAATTCACCCATTTTGCGGCTCATCAAGCCTGGTATGCGGCGGTGAATAGTTTGTTTAGTCCCTTCAAGAAATTCAAAACGGATTATCGTGTGATTCCCCGGACGACGTTTACGGATCCGGAAGTGGCCCGGA
>JADFRD010000014.1 GCA_022561485.1 Fidelibacterota bacterium
TATTTAAGGAAAAAGTTCAGGTGGTTATTGACGAAAAAAATAGTATTAATGTTAATTATTGGCGGGGCGAGCTGACCAAGGGCGTGCCAGTTTATTTTATTGAGAACGAAAAATATTTTTCCCGTCGCAAAGATATTTATGGCTCAAGCCATGAAAACGCAAGATTTCTTTTATTTGATATTGCCGCTCTCAAACTTCTAACTATTTTAAAATTCCCGGTCGACGTTATCCAATGCCATGATTGGCACACTGGCTTAATTCCCCATTTTATCAATCGTGATTTTAAAAATTCTTCTATTTTGAGCAAAACAGCTGTTGTTTTTACGATTCACAATCTAATTTTTCAATTAGGCCACTCATGGTGGGAAGTGCCTCTGGCCAAAAGAGATGATGGTAAGGCCAAGCTGCCTCTTTTTGACGACGCTAAATTAGAAAGAATAAATTTTGTCAGGCGCGCTATCTTAAACGCTGATGTAATTAATACGGTTTCCGAAACTTACGCTGAAGAGATTTTAGAAAAAGTACAGATTGGTATGAAGAAGAGGGAGTTTTAGACTTTTGGTATGATAAGTTTAAGGAATATGAAATTGGCATACCAAAATATAGAGAACGAAAAAATTATGATGCTTATAAATGGTTCTTGAGACACGAGAAAAAATTTGAATTTCTATTTGAGCATTTATCAAATGAAATTTTTTATATTCTTTTTAACAACAGAAACTTCCTTCTTAAGTTTAATGAAATTGTATCTGAATCCGTAAGCGATTTAATAGATACTTACCCAAGTAATTTACTAAATAATAAAGGAAGAATTAAAAGAACAAACATTCCTGTTTGGGTAAAGAATGCCGTTTTTCATAGAGATAAAGGCAGGTGTGTATTTTGTAATACAGACTTAACGAGTTTAGTAAATACATTAACCGCTAAAAATTATGACCATATTGTTCCTCTTGATTTATTTGGAGCTAATGACCCTTGTAACATCCAGTTAAGTTGTGAGAAATGTAATAAAACGAAAAGTAATAAAGATCCTGAAACGTCAAATAATTATTATAGTTGGTGGTAAAATAAAAGCAGCTAACACTGTATATAGCAAATAGGGCGTTCTGTGGTTTACGAAAGTTCAGTGCTATTTACAAACACCGCCAAATCGTTGATTTGGCTTTTTAAGAATGAATAAATTAAAAACAAAATACAACGTTTTGGCTCAGTGCAAACCCGAAAGTTTATCGCTTTCTACTGCCCTACTTGCCATATACTAACCGTTGCTTCTCTATTTGACCAATATGATAATCATGAAGCGATAATTAGAACATTGGCATCTGTCCGTAAGGGTTTAACTAGATCTGAAGTGTTAATTAAAAGTAAGATAAAATCCGGAGGCACGCTAACCAAAACACTTCAGGAGTTGGAAGAATCTGGATTCATTGATAAATATGTACCTTACCGAGGGACTAAAGATTCAATCTATCGACTAACCGATGAATATTCAATGTTTTATATTAAATACATTGAAAATGCTAAACCTTCTAATAGCGGTGTTTGGATTAAGATGCATGGGCAACAATCCTATAAAATTTGGTCTGGCTTTAGTTTTGAAACTATTTGTATAAAGCATGTGGAGCAAATAAAGGAAGGATTGAAAATATCTGGAATTAATGCCATACATGGTAGTTGGGTTGAAAAAAACACCCAAAATAGTGCTCAAATTGATTTGTTGATCGATAGGGATGACAACGTTATTAATCTATGTGAAATGAAATTTTACAATACTGAATATGCAATTGATAAAAAATATGCCAAAGAAATAGTAAAAAAGGTAAATGCTTTTTCCTCTAGTACTAAAACCAAAAAGAGTATTTTTGTTACTTTCATAACATCATATGGCCTGATTTCTAATCAGTATAGCAGTCAACTTGTTCAAAATGAGCTTACAATGGATCACTTATTCGTTGAAATATAAGTAGCCAAAACAACCGATAATAATGAGCTTTTGGCTATGTATAATAATTTCATCATCCATGTAATAAGATAAAAATGGTTTGTAATTGAAATGAACATACACTTCCAATGCAGCATTCATAGTGTATTAAAACACACCATACCCGAAAGGGTTATATTGCAGAAAACAATTAACTAAACTATTGATCCAGCTTCTCAATCCGCTGTTGATGTTGTCCACCTTCGAAAGGTTCATCTAACCAAATTTCAATAATTTTAGTTATTTCCTCCTCGGTCATGAAGCGTGCACCCAGGGAAAGGATATTGGCGTTGTTGTGTTGGCGGGATAGTTTCACTATTTCTTCCGTTCCGTTATAAAAAACCGCTGCTCGAACACCTTTGATTCGATTGGCAGCCATGGCTTCACCCTGGCCGGAGCCGCCTAAAATAATCCCCCGGCTCTCCGGATCTGCTGCCACAGCCTTGGCACAGGGAAAAATAAAATCAGGGTAATCATCCATTGCATCGTACTCATAAGCGCCATGGTCCGTGACATCGTGTCCCTTTTCCATCAAATAAGTTTTGATAGCGTTTTTCAGTTCAAGTCCGGCGTGGTCAGTTGCTATATGTATCTTCATTATTTTGCCACAGAGTCACAGAGATCGCAAAGTAATATTTTGGCTGTTATCATTTTCACTCCGGTTTCCTTGGTTATAATAGGTTATTTAAGTGGTCTCTTATTTTTTGTTCTACTTTTTCCGGTGTAAATCCAAATTCTTTCGCTAAATCCCCTGCAGGCGCAGACGCCCCAAAATGATCTATTCCGATCGTGAGTCCACTGGGGCCAGCATATTTTTCCCAGCCCTGGGTAACCCCCGCTTCCAATGTCACTTTTAAACAACCGCGGGACGGGATTAATTCGTTTTTATACTCATCGGATTGAGATTCATAAATTTCCATACAGGGCATACTGACCACACGAATCCGTTTATCACTCATCAGGTTTGCTGTCTCTAAGGACAGTGATACTTCAGATCCGGTGGCGATAAAAATTATTTCAGGAGGTTCATTACATTCTTTTATGACATAAGCGCCTTTTCGCACTCCTGCTTCAATATCACTAATATGTTGATCTGAAACAGGTACACCTTGTCTGGTCAATAATAGTGCTGATGGGGTGTTTCTATTTTCCAAAGCCAGCTTAAAACAAACCGCTGTTTCCTTGGCATCCCCCGGACGGAACACATAAAAATTAGGGATGGTACGAAGAGCCATGGCATGTTCAACAGGCTGATGAGTGGGACCATCCTCACCGACATAAAAAGAATCATGGGTGAATTCATGGATCGCTCTCACCTTTTGCAATGCGCCTAAGCGAAGAGCCGGTCGTGAATAATCGGCAAAAACCAGAAACGTTCCACCGAAAGGAATTACACCGCCATGGAGACTCATTCCATTCATCAGAGCCGCCATGGGAAATTCCCGGACACCGAATGCGAAATTTCGCCCTTTTGGATTATCCTTTAAAAAATCCCCGTATGTTTTGGCAAAATTCCCAGTGTAATTGGACGGTTCCAAGTCCGCTGATCCACCCACCAAATGAGGAAGCTTCTTGGCAAATTCATCCAATGTGGCACCAAACGCTTTCCGGGTGGCGAATGATGTATTTGCCTCAAATTCAGGATAGTTTAGTTCAGGCAACTCATCTTCAACTGTCATTTTCCACAACGCACTAAATGTGTCATCTTTTTGTGCTTTTGCCAGCAACAAATTCCATTTAGCCACTTGTTGCCTTAATTCTTCAAAACGGGATTGAAAATGAGTGATGCATTGTTCCGGGATATAGAATGACTCTTTAGGCAACTGCAGTTTCTCTTTCGTCGCATCAATTTCTTCATGAGGCAGCGGCGCGCCGTGAGTTTCATAATCTCCCTCCATGTTTGCTGTGCCATAAGCCATGGTCGTGTTGCCTATAATTATACTGGGCTGATCAATCAATTGTGCTTTTTCAATGGCGTGCCGAATGGCATTATGATTGTGCCCATCAATTTCCTGGACATGCCAGTTAAATCCTTCAAATACGGTGGCAACATCGGTAGAATCAGAACGGCTGGTTTTTCCTGAAATCTGGGCATCATTGGCATCATAAAACATAATGAGTTTGGATAAGCCCCAATGACCGGCTAAAGATGCAGCACCCAATGCCACCGGCTCCTGAAGATCGCCGTCACTGCATAAAATATAGGTGAAATGACTCAATAAATCTTCTGCATCATCATTATGTTTTTTGAATAACTCCCTGACAATAACTTCAGCAACTGCCATTCCTGCGCCCATGCACACGCCTTGCCCCAAGGGCCCGGTGGTGGCTTCCACACCTTTAATTTCCACTTCCGGATGTCCGGGAGTCTGACTCCCTAACTGACGGAATTTCTTAATTTCATCCATAGGCATCCAACCCATAAAATGGAGTAATGCATACAAGAGCATGGATTCATGACCGGGAGAGAGGACAAACCGATCCCGGTTGAACCATTGGTCATCATCGGGGTCAAATTTCAGGTATTCCTTAAAAAGAATGTATACGAAATCAGCCGATGATAACGGTCCGCCGGAATGACCGGAATTGGCATTGCGTACGGCATCAAGTATGAGGCATTTGATAACATTTAAAGTAAACTGGTCTTTTTCTTCTAAAGTCCAGGATTCAAAGGAATCTAATTCTGTATATGATTTCATTCGTCCACTAATGTATAAAATGATTTCATCACGTGTACCGGATCATCTGCTTTAAATATTTCCGATCCCGCTACCAATATATCAGCTCCCGCATCCAGGACTTCTTTGGCATTGTGGAGTTTAATGCCTCCATCCACTTCAATTTTCACCTTGTCTTGTAAACGTTGTTCAATAAGAAGTTGTTTTATATCTGCTATTCTTTTCGTGGCTTCCGCTATATATCCCTGGCCGCCAAAACCCGGTTCTACACTCATCACCAGTACCAGATCGACTTGGTCTAAATAGGGTTCAATATCGGCTATAGATGTATTTGGTTTCAGGGAAATTCCAACATCTTTCCCAGTATCCTTGATCAGATTAATGACATTCTGTGGATTGTCGGTAGCTTCTACATGAAAGGTGATACCGTCAGCCCCGGCGCGTGCAAAGGGTTCCACTAATTTTTCCGGGTCAATCACCATCATATGAACATCCAAAAATTTATCAGTGATCCGTCTCAATGATTTTACAACAGGCGGACCCATCGTTAGATTGGGAACAAACTGATTATCCATAACATCCACATGGATATAGTGGGCGCCGCCTTCATCGCATTGTTCCAGGGCTTTTGCAAGATGGGTAAAATCCGCTGACAGAATCGAAGGTGCTAATTTCATAAAATACCCATTAGAGGGCTTTGCAAAACCTGATGAGTGAAGAAAAAAGATGTAAAATTTGTCTGATTAAGGCGGGAAACGTAGTCAATAGCGGGGCTATGGACAAGTTTTCTAACGAAAAGCAGGCGAATTTTAGACTTTTTAATTTGTGCAATAGGTTTTGCAAAGCCCTCCATTAGTTCACCGATTAAACCAGTTTTTTGTATTTTCGTTTTTTCCACGCTTGATTATTACAAATTGTTACTTTCATTTGCATAAGTAATACTAAAATTTATCCCATCCACTTTGCTTAATCACCTTATATTTCTTGCAATAATACCATAAATCCTTCATGATTACTTCAAAAAGACCTGAAAGAATATCCGCCGTAATTTTTGACTTAGATGGAACGTTGCTGAACACTTTAGAAAACATTGCTCAATCTATGAATACAATTCTAAATCGACATGGGTTTCCAACTCATACTATTGATCAATATCGGAATTTTATTGGTCAAGGAATAGGCCATCTGGCCGAAAAAGCGATTCAGAAATCAAACAGTACGGATGTTTCGATTGAAGAAATCATTCAGGAATTAATAAATGAATATGAATTATCCTTGAATAATAAGACATACTTTTATGAGGGAATTCCAGAATTATTAGATGATTTAACTTCTAAAAAACTCCCCATGGCTATACTCTCAAACAATAATGATTATTTAACCCAGAAACTTGTGAAAATGTTTTTTAAAAAAAAATGGTCTTTTGGAATTATTAATGGAGTTCAGCCCGGATTCCTCAAAAAACCAGATCCAGCGCTTGCATTAAACATGGTGGAAAAACTCGGTACAAAACCAAACGAATGTATTTTCGTTGGAGATACACCAGCGGATATGCAAACTGCAATCAATGCCGGTATGTTTCCTATTGGGGTATTGTGGGGATTCAGGAATGAAGATATATTAATGGAAGCCGGAGCTGAAATTCTTGTTCGTCACCCATCTGAAATTTCAGATTTCATTTCAGAACAGATTCAAAAAAATAGTAAATAACAAGTTTTTTTCGATGTTATAAAAAGTGCAAATGTTTATCTTTTTTCCAGAACAATAATATGATATTTGAGAATCTTCAAAAACATACCCCATGCTGCCAATTGCGAGGAATAAGCCATTTTTCTCCAGGACACTTGTGTTTTTGCGCTCATATTTTTATAATTTTTCCATATCTTGACCACGGCTTGCTGAGCACCTGAACGTGTGTAGCGGGTTATATCGATAATGGTTTTTGTCCTAAAATAGGCTTGCCAGTTGGAGCTGTTAGATGAAAGAGTCCCCACATTTCGATATTTTTCAGATTTGGTGATATATCCGGTGAACAGAGAGTTAAATGAGATATCCGCTTTTACCAGTAACCCGCCGGATTTTAACACACGGGCTGCTGCCTGATAAAATAATGAACGTTTAAAATAAAAAGCACATTCGATGGCCAAGATTTTATCCACTGATTCGTCTTGGTTAAACTCCAAGGTTTCTGCAGGACCTAATTTAAATTCCATTTTCGAAGCCAGGTTTTTTTCCTGTGCCCATTGATTGGCATTTTTAACTTGGTTGGAGGAAATATTATAACCTGTCAATTTTTTAAATGGGTATAAATCAGCTAAAAGAAAATCTTGTTGACCACTTCCAAATCCTACGTCTACAATGACATCTCCCGGTTGTATATGAGCCTCATCAAAAACTTTTTTACAGAGTAATTCCTGTTTTTCTTCCAGTGTTTGACCTGGGTTAAGAGAAAACCCATAATTAAGGTATTGACTCTGTTTTTCCTCTTGATTGAACGATGTTTGAAAATCATCGTATTGAACAGCAATTGATTCACCCATTTACTTCATTTCCTATTTTGTTTATTTCCTTTTTAAAATAGTCCTTTTTCATATTGCAGAGAAAAACCAAAATGATTCTACATTAAATCAGTCCATCAAATACGCTGACAGTGATGTTGACGCAGGATCCAGCGGGAGAAAATGCTTCCCTTTTCCATTATGATCAACAAGCGTGTCAGTAACAATCATTTCCCCAGGATACACATGGCTGCCATTGTTCTAAAATCACCTAAATTATGACCTTTGATGTCATTGTGATACCTCTTTAAACACACGTTTGAAATTGCCGCCAAGAATTTTTTGTACTTCCTTTTTCGTCAATCCACGTTTCAATAATTTGTCCGTAATGGCTGGAAGTTTCGTCACATCTTCCAACCCGGTTGGCATCACACCCACACCATCCCAGTCTGCCCCCAGCCCAACATGGTCAATGCCCATTAGTAAAACTAAATATGAAATATGATCGATCAATACATCTAATGAAGGAGCAACTTTTTGAAGAGCCGGAAGCAACAGTTTATTTTCTTCATACCAATATTCATCGCCATCGGAGTCATGCACAGCTGCGAGTGAATCCAGCCTTGATTGATAGGATTCTTTAATGATTTTTGCTTTCTTTTCATAAGTACTATCAATGTACCCCGGATAAAAATTCACAAATACGACTCCTCCATTATCCTTAATTGCGAATAATTGTTCATCCTTCAAATTCCTGAAATGTGGACAGAGATAATAGGCAGATGAATGAGAAGCAATGATTGGTTTTTCAGAAACATTAATAATATCCCAAAAAGTCTGTTCACCGGCATGGGATACATCTACCATTATGCCTAATTCATTGCAGCGGCGGATAACATCTTTACCAAAATCTGTTAATCCTACAAAAGCCAGGGAATCCTTCTTCTCCGTTTCATCTTTCGCGGATGTTGCCCAGTCATTGGAATTATTCCAAGTGACGCTCAGGTAACGCATGCCGCGATTATATAGAGCGTCCAATTTCGCTAAATCATTTTCAATGGCATGGCCGCCCTCCACCCCAATCAAACACGATAAAATTCCGCGCTGTTCATTATAAACAATATCTTGATAATTCATGGGAATTGCCCATTGCCCATTAGAACGATTACATAAATCTTCCAATTGAGTAATCATATCATTGGCTCGATCAAAGGCTTCGTTCTTTTCATATTCGTAAGGGCTCACCCAGATAGAAAAAACTTGCAGATCCATCCCACCCTCTTGAAACTTGATTAAATCAGAATGGCTGTCTGGATGCTCTGATAAAATATCCTGTCCAATCATTGAACGTAATAAAACATCATTGTGGGCGTCTGCCACAAAAGATTTAAAGTGAAACTCCGTGTTTCGATCTGTGCAGGAAGATAAAAAAAGAAATATCGTGAAAGTGCATATCATTTGTTTATTTTGCAAACAGTGCATGATTACCCCTTATTGTTTTCCCAAAGATTAAATACCAGACCATAGGGATCCTTCATATAACAGTCCTTCCCCTTGCCTTCCCATTTAACTACAATACAGCCATGTTTTTCTAAATATTCTTTTGCTACTTCAACGTCATCAATATTGAATTCTAAAACAGTTCCACGCAATTCGTTATTCTCCATGATATATAAATTCAGTTCTTCATTGCGGATGTGTAAATGGTTCTCTTCCATTTTTGTGTCCAAACCTAAAACGTTTTTATAATACAATTCAGAACTTTTCCAATCCGGATGCTGAAGAGCAATATGAGTAGTTAATTCAAATTTCATTTTAATCTCCCATTTCAATAGCTAATTGTTGACTTATATATCCAAGGTTTTTTCCTGTTACATAGATCGGATTTTGAAAGCTGACTTTTATGGTTGAAAACAATTTTGGAATCCATTTTTTATCCCAGGCAAACGATAACTGAAAATACTTATCACAATCTATTCTAATGGGAATAATTGGCAAACCCGATTGTTTGGACATATGCAGAATTCCTTTTTTGATTTCCTTGTATGGTCCAAAGGGCCCATCCGGTGTTACACAGCAGGCTTTCCCTGTTTTGATTCTATCAACGATTTGATTTGCTGCTTTTATACCCTCATGACCTGTCGAACCCAAAATTACTTCAGATCCCATCCATCTAAGTGTTATGATTGCATACATCATATACCAATCGGGATGGCTAAATTGCACATAATTTTTCCCATCAGACTTGGATAACCAATAAACGAAACTCTTATAATGCCAAACAGCTTCAATACGACCTGGATGTTTTTCTATCCATTGTTTACCCTCTATTTCAATCGTACATGTTTTCTGAAGTAACCACCAGTATATACGAAAAATTGCTGATACAAAATAAGCTAGTAAAAAGTAAAAGGGTCGAATCAAAAGAGGAACATTATCGACGCTATACTTTTTCATAAATTCTCAATTAATCTTAATGTTATTTCAAATTTTCGCCCTGATTGATAGGGAATTATTCCTGCCAAGATCAGTTCTTATTTATTTTTTTACTGTTCCTGATTGCCTGTAATTCTACCCAAGTCTGTTCAGTGGCCGCCAGTCGTTCTACTACTCCATCGGCTAAAATGGACGTATTAAATATTTCTTCAACATCATCCATTTTAAGTTTGGTGTACCAAATATTATCAGGATAAATAACGACAGCCGCTCCCATTTCACACGCATCCAAACAGCCGCTTTTGTTTGCCCTAACTTTTCCTTTCAACCCATGTTGATTGATCAATTGTACAAACTTTAAACGAATTTCATTTCCACCGCATCGAGTACAATCCCCTTTGGGGTTATCCGCAGGACGTTCATTCGTACATACGAAAATGTGTTTTGAGTATTTAGGCTGCATCAAAATTAATCTATTTATTATAATTTGAATGATTTATGAATAAGGCAGAAATTATGACAATTTTTGATGAGAGGTTAATGGTAACTGGCGATAGGTAAGTAATAACCAGCTATTGCTCATCTGGAACAAAAATGTATTAACTTCCCGCTCATTTATAGGATTTAAAATGACTGATAAAAATAAAGAACGATTTTACAACGACAAAAAATTCATTGGCAGCCCTGATGGGCGAGTGTTAAGAATACTTGCTGAATATTTCGGACCTCTCCAGCGATTCCGGCAAAATAAAATTGCTGATACCATTGTTTTCTTTGGATCTGCACGGATTAATTCACAACAGGATGCGAAGGAAGCTCTTAAAAATGCACCTAATAATATATCCAAAAAGAAAAAAGATCAACTGCATCGAGACCTGAAAATGAGTCATTATTATGAAGATGCCCAAGAGTTGGCATTCAGATTAACCAAATGGAGTAAAGGGTTAAAAGATAAGAAGAAAAGATTTATTATCACCTCTGGTGGTGGACCGGGAATCATGGAAGCTGCCAATCGTGGTGCTTCGGCAGCCAAAGGATTGTCTGTTGGGTTGAATATTACCTTGCCCCATGAGCAATCAGGCAATCAATGGATATCCAATGAATTGAGTTTTCATTTCCATTATTTCTTTATGCGGAAATTCTGGTTTCTTTATTTGGCAAAAGCGTTAGTCGTCTTCCCCGGTGGATTCGGGACACTTGACGAACTCATGGAACTGTTAACTTTAATACAGACAAAAAAAATGCTTAAGCGTCTGCCGATCGTTGTTTATGATAGCAAATATTGGAAAAAGGTTATAGACTTTGACTATATGGTAAAAATGGGGACGATATCTGAAGAAGATATGGATTTGTTTTATTTTGCCGACACTATTGATGAAGCATATAAATATTTAACAACTGAACTTGTAAAAGCACACCTGAAGGGGAAAAACTTTTAATCAATAACATCAAGGTGGTTATATTATGAAGACACTATCTATTATTTTTCTTGTTTCTATTTCTGCTGCCCAAGTAAAGCCTGTAGATGGACTCCATGATAATACACCGCGTGTGTTTGTTTTAGAGAATGGAAAGATTATAACTCAACCCGGCCAGGTTATCGATGGCGGTATAATTGTTATTCGGAACGGTATTATCGAAGCTGTAGGCAAAAAAGTTTTTGTGCCTGCTGATGCATATAAAATAGATATTTCGGGCAAAACAGTTTATCCAGGCTTCATTGAAAGCTATTGGAAACGGGAAGATAAAAAACCATCCTCTTTGAATTTTGGAAAAGAAAAAAAGAAAGTAAAACCCGCCCCTGTTACCAACCACTGGAATGAACGCGTTCATCCGGAGTATCGTTTAATCAATGACTTCCAACCCAAGGAAAAAGAATTAGAAACACTCCGCTCCCTGGGATTTACTGTAGCCCAGGTGGTTCACAATAAAGGTATTTTTCGCGGCCAGTCCGCTTTGATTCATTTAGGGAATTGGCATCCGGAATCTGTTATTGCAGAAAATGGTCCGGCACAAATCATGGCTTTTGAGCATGGGAGTTGGGGAGACAAAGGGTATCCCAATTCGCTCATGGGTACCATCGCCCTGATGCGCCAAACATTCTATGATGCCCAATGGAATCATAATGCCAGGACTTATTATAATCGCAACCGAGATAAAACGGAGTCGCCGGATCTGGATCGAGCGTTGGAAACCCTGTCAGCAGTCATGAAATCTAAACTGCCCTTCTGTTTTGAAACGAACCAAGAACTGGCTGCACTGCGTGTGCAGAAAATTGCAAATGAATTTGATTTGAATTTCTGGCTAAAGGGCAACGGGTATGAATACCGGCGTCTGAATGAAATCAAGAAGATGAACACATTTGTGATCGTTCCCCTTGATTATCCAGAAACTCCGGACGTAGACTCGTGGGAAGATGCTTTAGATTACGATTTGGAACAGCTGCGCCACTGGGATCAGGCTCCGGACAACGCAGCCAGAATGATCGCCGCCGGTATTGACATCGCTCTCACAACCAGCGACCTGAAAAAAAGAAAACAATTTCACAATTCCCTGCTGCGGAGTATTGAACGGGGATTATCAAAGGACGATGCTTTGGCCGCCCTGACCACCATTCCTGCCAAAAAGTTGGGTCTGACGAATCTGGGCAAGGTTGACAAAGGATATACAGCTAACCTGGTTATAACTGATGGCGATTATTTTGAAAAAAAATCAAAGGTTACCGAAGTCTGGATCCAGGGAAAACGATACATGATCAAGGAAGAACCGGTTCACGATGTTGCAGGTAAATGGGACATCACTATTTCCGGTGGATTGAACCTCAATGCTACGCTGGAATTGATCCAAAAAGATAATAAAGTTTCCGGCAAGCTGGTGGTGGATTCAACAAAGATTAAGCTAAAAGATGTGGAGAACGAAGCTCACCGCTTTGCATTTACATTTCCCGGGAAAGACCTGGATTTGGAAGGTATTGTCCGCCTTTCCGGAACATTGCAAAACAAATCTATCACCGGCAGCGGTATTGCACCGGACGGCTCTGAAATCAAATGGACCGCCAGCTGGACAGGTACCCTTGAAGATCCAGATGAAAATAAAAAGGAAGAATCGAAAAAGGAATCGTCCAGTGAGCTTACACCCCTTTTTCCGGAGGGTGCATACGGTTTTGCAGAACAGCCGGAGCAGGCCAAAAAGATTTTGATAAAAAACGCCACCCTTTGGACCAGTGGATCCGCAGGCATACTTAAAAATGTTGATATGTTTATTCGAAATGGCATTATTGAAAAAATAGGCAAAAATCTAAAAGTGTCCGGGAGTGATGTTTATGTCATTGATGCCACGGGGAAACATGTTACTCCGGGACTTATTGATGCCCACAACCATAGTTCTGCATTTGCCATTAACGAAGGCACCCAGTCGGTGACGGCAGAGGTGCGTATTTATGACGTACTCAACAGCGATGATATTGCCATCTACCGTCAGCTGGCGGGCGGACTGACCATTGTTAACATTCTACACGGTTCCGCCAATGCTATCGGTGGGCAAAATGCGGTAATCAAACTCCGCTGGGGACAGACTCCGGAAGGCATCTTGTTCAAAGAAGCACCACCCGGCATCAAATTTGCCTTGGGTGAAAATGTCAAGCAGTCAAACTGGGGTGATGATAATACGACCCGCTATCCCCAAACCCGGATGGGCGTGGAGCAAATTATTCGCGATGCCTTTGCCGCCGCCACAGATTATGCCGAAGCATTGGGGCTTGCCGGATTTGAAAAGACATTTAGCAATTTACCGGTGAGGAAAAACCTGGAATTGGATGCATTGGTAGAGATTTTGCAAGGCAAAAGAATGGTCCACTGCCATTCCTACCGGCAGGATGAAATCCTGATGCTCACACGGATTGCTGAAGATTATGGTTTTACTATCGGTGTTTTTCAGCACGTTCTTGAAGGATATAAAGTGGCTGATCGGATCGCTGAACACGGTGCCGGCGCCTCTACTTTTACTGACTGGTGGTCGTATAAATTTGAAGTGATCGATGCTATCCCTTTTAACGGAACGATCATGAATGAAGTCGGTGTTTTGACCTCTTTCAACTCTGACAGCAATGAACTGGCCCGGCGCATGGGAAAGGAAGCAGCCAAAGCTGTAAAGTACGGAGGAGTGTCTCAAGAGGAAGCATTGAAATTTGTAACCATTAATCCGGCGAAACAATTGGGTATCGACCCATATGTGGGCTCACTGGAAAAAGGAAAACACGGTGATTTTGTAATCTGGAGTGACAATCCCCTCTCCTCTTACTCCTACTGCGAACAAACATGGATCGAAGGAACGCTTTACTTCAGCACTGAACGAGACGCAGAAATGAGGAAACACATTTCGGATGAACGCAACATGCTGATCCAGAAGATTCTAGTGAGTGATGACAAAGGCGGGGAAAAATCCATGAAACCGAATGGAGATTCGCACAACCACTTCTATTCTTGCACGGAAGGAGGTGTCCATTGAAACAGTTTATTCTAGCAATTTTAATTATTTCTTTACTGTTTGCTTCAGATCAGATCCCGGCGCCCAGACAGGATCACCCTATCCTGCTGAAAGATGTCACTATTCACCCGGTATCCGGACCGATTCTGACTCAGGGTGAGATTCTTTTTTCAGATGGTAAAATCATTGAAATAGGCCACCGCATTTCTCGACTGCCGGAAAATACGGAAATCATTTCCCTCCCCGGGAAGCACGTTTACCCAGGGATGATCGCTGCTAACACGGTACTGGGACTGGTAGAAGTGAACGCCGTCCGAGCCACCCGGGACTTTGCAGAAGTGGGTTCTTTCAACCCGAACGTACGGGCAGAAGTAAGCTACAATCCCGACTCCGAACTGATCCCTGTAACACGCTCCAACGGTGTGGCTATTGTGTTGACGGTTCCCCAGAGCGGGTTGATCTCCGGTACATCAGCCGCCATGATGTTGGACGGCTGGACTTGGGAAGACGCCACTCTGAAGATGCCGGTTGGTATGCATATTCGCTGGCCGCGGATGACCGTGAGCCACTCGCGCTACGTGCGTAAAAGCCCGGAAGAACAAAAAAAGGAACGGGACAAACAGCTCAAGGAATTGGATGAGATTCTGGACAAGGCCCGTGCTTATACCCAGAGCATATCTGCTGAAAAAACACCCCGTCAAAAGATGGATTTGAAATGGCAAAGCATGGTAAATGTGGTGAAAGGGGAACTACCGGTATTCATCCACGCCAACGGTGTCCAACAGATCGAAGCGGCAGCGGAATGGGCATCACGCCAGAAACTAAACATGGTTCTTGTGGGCGGACGAGATGCCTGGATGGTGACGGATATACTGAAGAAAAATAATATTCCAGTCATCATAGAAGCCACTCATAAACTCCCGGCACGGCGCTGGGCGAATTATGATGAATCCTTCAAGACACCGCTCATACTTTACGAAGCTGAAGTCAAATTCTGCATTTCAGCTAATGGTGGGGCCTTTCAAGCTGCGCACCAACGAAACTTGCCTTATGAAGCGGCCACAGCGGCGGCTTATGGCCTGCCAAAAGATGAAGCGTTGAAATCAGTCACATTGTATCCGGCAGAAATTCTGGGTATTGCTGATCAAGTGGGTTCATTGGAAGTCGGCAAGGATGCCACTTTATTCATTAGTGATGGTGATCCCCTTGAGATCATGACCCGGGTGGAACAACTGTACATCCAGGGACGGAAAGTAGACATGGGCGACAGGCATAAGATACTGCGGGATAAGTATACTGAAAAGTATCGGCAGCTTGGGTTGATAGACTAATTATTTATTTAATCAATATAACTTTCTGATTCTCCACAAACTCTCCACTCTGCAGCCGTACAAAATACACCCCGCTGGGAAAATGGCCAGCGTTCCAAATGATCTCATGTTCGCCACGAGTGAGCGGTTTATTTATGAGCGTTTCCACAAGCCTCCCGGTGATATCAAATATTTGTAGAGAAGCATGGCTATTCGTTTCTACTGAAAACCAAATGGTTGTAGTGGGGTTGAAAGGATTGGGGTAGGCTGGATATAGTTTGAAATTATTAGGGATTGGATTTTCATCTTCTTGTACACCAATCAATTCCGGATTGCGAAACAGAAAAAATATCCATTTTGCCACTGACAGGTCAGTTGCTCCTACTGCTGGTGTATATAAGTAAACATAAATTTGGTACGGGTATTCTGCAAATTCATGAACCAAGGATAAGGTTCTAATATGTTGGTAGGCAGAATCTGCAGTTTCAGGTAATTGTCCATTATCCAAAGAAATTTCATTCAAATAGCTATATTCAAGTGTATCAGGATCTGGAGCATAATCAAATTCAACAGAAAAAGAATCGGCATGGAAGAAAGTATCCGGATAAATTATTTCACCCTGTCCCATCCATACAATTGTTGCAAAGAATACAGTATCACCTGTTGATGAATAGTTGAATTGGATAGAACCAAAATCTCCCGGCTCTAAAAATATCACATCAAATGGAAAACTGCTAAAATCACATTCAGTACACATGGGAATATTCAAAACAGTCCCTTCCTCAAATTCTCCTGTTTGATAATCGCAGATTAATATACCAAAAGATGCAGAATCATCTGGAAGATTATCAATCTCCAGGTTTTCAACATATTTAAATGAAGCGGTGTCCCAGTCATTTGATTCATAATTATAAAATGGTTTCATTAAGCTGTGATACGCACCAGAAATTTGTTGATCCCAAGTCCAAGTCCTCAATACACTCACCCAAATTTCGGCTAAACTGTCTCCCGGATTTATAGTATAATAATTATCTATTGGTATAAAAGAAATACCATCAACATCAGTCCCACTTGAATCAATTAGAAGCCAATCATACCATCCAAAATATACAAAATTGATTGTATCATTACTTAAGTTTATCATTTTCAGATTCGCGATCATTGTGTCGCCAAGACTGTATTCAGCTTTATCCAGGGTAATTGAATAAGAGTATTCATCAGTAACAACTTGTCCAAAAACAATGGAATATATGATCAAGTGATTTAATATTATTTTTTTCATTTCCGCTCCTATTTCATTAAAATAACTTTTCGAGTTTGTGAAATATCACCTGAAACCAGCCGTACAAAATAAACACCGCTGGGAAGGTTACGGGCATTCCAGGTGATTTCGTGGTCACCAGTGGTGATTTGTTCGTTGATTAACGTTTCCACCAGCCGGCCTGTTATATTGTAAATATGTAGAGACACGGCATGCCGTGTCTCTACCGAAAATCGGATGGTGGTGGTTGAGTTAAATGGGTTGGGATATGCTGGATACAGGGCAAAAGATAGTGGTATATGTGTCTCTTCAATCGATAGTTCATCCAGATCCATTCGATAGACGCCACTCCAAGGTACTGCCATGTATAAATAACCATCCCACGATAAATCAATACCTTTGATTGGTCCACTGAAATTCAACGGTATTTGGATCCAATTTTCGCCCACATCTCCACTGTAAAAAAGAATAGCGCTGGTTGTATCCAAACAGTCACCACCAGCTGCAAACACTCTTCCATTTACTGGATCGTAAACAATTTCATCAAGATAATTACAGCCTCCAGCATTCAGAACAATTTCCCAATTCACACCTCCATCCAAAGATCTGCTTATCTCCCATCCGTGAGTAACAAAAATGGTTCCAAAATCAGAGTAGGTAGAATCGATATCGAAGTCAAAAGCAACTACTCCTCCGGGCGGATAGATATACTCCCAAGAATCACCGTAGTCGAATGACTTAATCAATAAAATTCCTGTAAACCCCTCACTTCCACCGGCCAGTACAAATCCGCCGACATTTTCTTTTGTTCTGACATAAATAACACCCGAACCTTCATCTCCAGGGCTTTCGTAGATTGGTGTCCACGTGGAATCTCCCCACAGCTGCCGATAAAGGGCGTCACCTGTTGCAGCATATTTTTCTCCACAGATAGTAAAATCAGGAAAACCGGCTAACTGATAAACGCCTTCTGCCAGAGAGTACGATATACCGAAACTGTTTGGAATAAACTCATCCCCCATGAAGCTACAGTAAACATAGTTCGAATCTTCATCATCAGGAAACAGACCGGCTGTTATTCCCCATCCAATGGGTCCGCTATCATGTGGGTAAACGGCTGTTACATTCTTTCCTTCGAGACCCATATTTATCCATGATGAATCTGGTAGATTGTTGGAATATTGGTAAAAGACTCCATCTCCATCAGTGCCTATAACTATAGCCGACCCATACATCCCCATGGAGGTAATCAACTTTCCATCCAGACCCAGGAATTCTACTTGAGGCTGGCTGTTGGCTGTCGTGGTAATAACGAAACACAATGTCACAACTATCAAGAGGTTAGACCGAGTCTGTACCCAACTCACTTCAGCACCACAAGTTTTCGTGTTAACAGCATGCCTCCAGATGACAGCCGGCAGAAGTAGATGCTACTAACAACATTACTTGCATCCCACATCACCTCATACTCACCACTCACAAATTCACCATTCACAGCACAAAGGAACATTCAAAACAATCCTTTCCTCAAATTCTCCTGTTTGATAATCACAAATTAAAATTCCAAAAGATGCAGAATCATCTGGCAGATCAAAGTTAATCTGTGGTAATATGACAGAAATAAAAATGTTTGTGGTCAAAAACCATTTAACTAATTGTTTCATCCTGAACCTCCGTTCGGTAAAAATTAAATATAAACATACCCCCCCAACAGCTTTTTTGGGTAATCCGGTACAAATCAGCGGAATGGTTGTTGATGTCTGCCCCAATCGCGGCTGCTGGATTGATGTATCCAGCGATAAACCCCAAGAAAAAGTGGATGATGGTGTTATTGTGTTTCGTATTACTGCAAAAGAAAGAAAGGAATCACAGGCAGGGGGTGCATGGCTTACAGGAACCGGTGTTTTGATTACCTTTACATTTTATTTTCATTATCTATGATATAATAAAATTTCCCCCAAATAGATTTCTTTCATTTATCGGTTTTAATTAATTCAGTTAACAAAATGAAGACTATCACATAATATGAAGTATACATGATAATCCCTGAGAACATCGCGATTAATGCAAACACTGAATGTAAATACCGTAATCCCCACAAAGAACCAAATGTGATCAGTACGGACACAAGAGGTTCTATCATTAAAAAGATTTTCCAACCGGGAGAAAGTTTTGAACTGAAAAAGGTAATCCCCCCCAAAATAAAAAATATAAATGCAAAAGCAATGATATGTGTGTGCGTAGACAATAACATTCCTGAAAAGGATTTTGGATATTTATCAGGGATTTCAAACTCTTCATCCATAACCGTACCCTGATAGTTCTCTATGGCGCCACCAACTGAAAAATTTGTTTCATAATTCAGATAGATCAATCCAATAGTGACTCCGACGGTAAGAACTGTTAAAAATACAGCCAAAAAAATCCGCATTTGCAGCGGCCATTTTTTCAATGGTAGAATCTCCATTATGGGTTGTCCTTTATTTCATTAAATAATAAAGACAGCTTCATAACACCGGCTGTCATGGAATTTACAGAAATGGTCGCTCCGGAAATTCCATCAATTTCAGATCCGACCAAAAAAGATGACTTATATGAACGACCTGCAAATTGACTATTCCATCTCCTACTTTCAATTTCGCCACCAATGGCTTCTCGATATTTAACAACGTGGGTGGATCGTATGGTGCCGTCGGTGTCAAAATTGACCAAAAAAGTAATGGGCATTGTCTTTCCCTTTACATTATCCAATAATGCATAACCAATGATGGTATCATTTTTAGTAATTTTCCATACATAGATAAAATTTTTATAAAACTTTTGGTATACTTTTTTCTCAATACGGTTACGAATGGTTTTATCCATAGTATATTTTTCGAAAGTAAGAGATACATGTTTACCAAAATCATCGAGAATCAATTCTTCTGCCTTATCCCGGACTCCACCGAAGATTAGTCCCATCGAAAATATGGTAAAGGCCGCAACGCGAAGCCACAGCCTTCTGCAATACCACTGACTTAAGAAATTAAAAACTATAGCCGAAACCAATATTGATCTGCGTTTTTGAATCTTCATCCGATTCTTTTTTATGCGTGCCATATTCCAATTTAAATGCCACATTTGAAATAGGCCAGTAGGTTATGCCGAAGCGTTTAATGGTATAATGTTGTCCAGGATCATCGTTTCCGCGGTTGTAATCAGACATGCGTACCCAAGGCATCAGTTTACCTTTCAAGCCAAGGACTGATCCCAAATTATAACCGAGATCCATATAATAACCACCGCTTGTTTCGTATCCTAAAGGGTTATTTTCATATGAAATCTGTCCATATTCTAAAACAGCATAAATGTTGTTTGCATCATATTTCGCATTTATTTCCATCAATAAAAT
This sequence comes from Fidelibacterota bacterium, assembly GCA_022561485.1. Lineage (GTDB taxonomy): Bacteria > Fidelibacterota > Marinisomatia > Marinisomatales > TCS55 > JADFRD01. The sequence continues at coordinate 20,041 of JADFRD010000014.1, forward strand.
TCCAACACTGGCAGTATCAGCCTCATTTACAATTTTATTACCTTTATCATCAGTTGTAAAATAATCAGATGTAGGAGCATTATTTATGGTTAATGAACCGCCGATACGAAGTCCTTTAATTCCAGAATAATTGACACTGATATTTTTGACCATATCATAAGCAGTGGATTTATACCCTTTTTTACGTCCGCCACGAATACCTTTGCCAATGCCATCACCATTAAGATCTTCCAGCAAAACAAAGCGCAAGTTGATTCCGGCAATATTTCCATATACAGCTACTCCATTGCCGAACCATGTTGTGGGGATAACGTATTTACTGTATTCCGGTCGTTCCACACTTAAGAATAATGGGGGTTCATGGTATTCATTGATGATTCCAACTGAAGGAAGAATTACACCTGCTTGGAAACCAAAATGGTTAGTATGATAATTCACAAAAGCCTGTTCCAGCTCCAGTTCTCCTTCACCTTCTTTTACAAAATTATGTTCTAATTCAACTTCTGACTTAAAGGACCATTCTTCCGAAAAAGCATAGCCATAATAAATGATAAAACGGTGAAAGTCTAATATTGTAGTAGAGGCATCTTTGCCACTTTGACTATTATTATAATGGAGTTCGCCATAACCGCCAATTGAGTAGCCCGGTTCGAAAAATTCGTCTTGCGCTATCAGTCCTGATATGAATAAAACTCCCCAAATTATTTTTTGCATTTTTAATTCCTTAACATAAAAGGTTAGATTATTTATTGATAATGAGATTAAATCTCAATATTAAATTACTATAAAAACTGTCTGGGTGCAACCAGTTTTTACAATTTAGTTAGGAAAAAGTACGATGATTACATAATATAGACTGACCGGTCGGTTTAGTTTATGAATGAATCATTACAGAATCAACGTAAAGAACAGATTTTAGACGCAGCGCTTAAAGTTCTCGTTCAAAACGGGTATGAACAATCCCGTATGGATGATGTGGTCAAATTATCCAAATTGAGTAAAGGCGCCATCTATTGGTATTACAAATCCAAAAAGGAAATGTACCTGGACCTGGTCAATTTCTGGGTTCTTCGTTACAGCGTCAATTTAAACCACATTGTTGAAGAAGAGGCGCTACCATCTCTTCAACTAAAAGACCTGTTTCAATATTTTATCGACCAATATGAATCAGACCCCCAACCCTTTATAGCACTGACCGATTTTTGGTCTATGGCGCAAAAGGATGAGGATTTCAGGAAAAAACTGCAGAAAGTATATACCCATTTCCTGGAATTGCTTGAAGGAATTATCGATCGTGGAGTCAAATCAGGTGAATTTAAAAAACTGGATGTTCGTATGACGGCCCTTTCCATCATGGTTAATATTGAATCAATTAACTGGTTTACCTTGTTTGAAATCCATGGTGTCAGCGTTAAAGAATACATGGAAACAATCATTGACTTCATCCTTTCAGGTATTATGAAAAAACATTAGGAGAAAATCATATGGAAAGCACACAAACAACCGCCCGTTCAGGAGGGAATTTCCTTGTAAATCCCATTACCGAAGCATCTGTTTTTTCCAGAGAAGATTTTACGGAAGAACATAGAGAAATCTATGCAATGGTAAAAGAATTCGATATTGAACGAATCCTTACTCAAAAAGATGAAATCGAAAAATTCGATAAGGAATTATCCCTCTCCTTAATCAAGGAAATGGGAGAGCTGGGTCTGCTGGGTATTGATATACCTGAAAAATATGGCGGAATGGAACTCGATAAAGTAACCTCAGCCATCGTGGCTGAAGCGCTGGTATACAGCCCTTCTTTTGCGGTAACATGGTCTGTCCAAACCGGGATCGGATCGTTACCCATCGTCTGGTTTGGCACACCGGAACAGAAAGCAAAGTATCTACCCAAAATTGTCACAGGCGAAATCATTTGTGCCTATGGATTAACGGAACCATCCGCAGGATCCGATGCTCTTGCCGGTAAAACAACTGCCATCCTTTCAGAAGATGGAAAACACTATTTATTAAATGGTGAAAAGATATTTATTACCAACGGTGGTTGGGCAGATGTATTTATTATTTTTGCTCAAGTGGATGGTAACAAATTCAGTGCGTTTATTGTTGATCGAAATACGGAAGGATTCAGTATTGGCGCCGAAGAAAAGAAAATGGGAATGAAGGGATCATCCACTACGTCGCTTGTTTTCCAGAATGCAAAAGTCCCGGCAGAAAATCTTCTATATAAAGTTGGAAAAGGAGCCACCATTGCATTTAACGTGCTCAATGTCGGTAGATTTAAATTGGCAGCTTCCGCTGTGGGCGGATCCAAAAATGTCATCAAGGCGGCAGCGGAGTATGCTAATGAACGGAGAGCCTTTGGGAAACCCATAGCCCAATTTGACGCCATCATTAAAAAGATTGCTAATATGACCGTACGCACCTTTGCCGCGGACAGCATGGTTTACCGGACTATCGGACTGTTCCAAAAGGAAATTGATGCTTTGGATAAATCGGATCCTGATTATTATATCCAGTCGGCGGAAACCATGGAAAAATATGTAATCGAAACATCCATGGTTAAAGTGTATGGGAGTGAAACCAGCCATTTCGTAATCAATGAAGGATTACAGATTTTTGGTGGATATGGGTACCTTGAAGAATTTCACTTGGCTTCGGCTTATCGCGATGACCGTATTAATCAAATTTGGGAAGGAACCAATGAGATTAACCGCCAGATTATCACCGGTTATATGATGAAAAAAGCGCTCATGGATGAATTGCCCATCCGGGACGCAATCAGTGCTATCGATCATTTCATGTCCAATAGTAAATTAGAAAACAATAGTGGGCCACTTGCAAAAGAATGTGAAACCATTGAAACAGGTAAACGCCTTGCTCTTTACATTTTCAATGAAGCGTTGAATAAGTTTGGCCAAGATCTGAAACACGAACAGCAAATAACGGAAATGCTGGCAGATATATTTACAGATTTATATACGGCAGAGAGTACAGTGGTGCGGGCTCAAAAAATAATGGGACACGGTAAGCATGACAAAGCTGTTTGCAGCATTGCAAAAATCTATACGGCAGAAATGGTTTTACGCTTGTTAAATATGTCCCTGACAGCATTGAATGGAATTTATGGTGGTCAGACTACACCAGCTGTCATTGATCAATTGCGTCAATTCCAGGGAAGAATGATGATGCAAACAGACATTATTAATTTGAAACGAAATGTAGCACACACTATTTACAACCATAACGGATACCCGTTTTAGGAGTCAACCATGAGTATAAAATCAGTTATTATTGATGCGGTGAGATCACCTATCGGAACCAAGAATGGTCAATTGGTGGGTATTCGTCCTGATGATCTAACCGCACAAGTTATAAAGGGTCTCTTGGCTCGGAATGAAAACGTAAAACCGGAAGATGTGGAAGATGTCGTCGTGGGTTGTGCTTTTCCCGAGGGCCCCCAAGGGATGATAATCGGCCGTTCTGTGGCCATCTTGGCCGGCATTCCCAAAGAAGCAGGAGGAAAAGTGGTTAATCGCTTTTGCGGTTCAGCCATGGACGGACTCCACCAATTAAGTACCGCCATAGAAAGTGGTGATATTGATGTAGGAATTGCAGCCGGTGTGGAAGATATGTTTTCCATTCCCCCAGGCGGATTCGCACCTGATTTCCATCCTGAACTGGCAGAGCAGGAATTTTATATCGGTATGGGGGAAACAGCAGAAAATCTTGCAAACGACGGAAACATAGCAAGAGAGGATCAAGATGAATTTTCAATTAAATCCCATGAGAAAGCGCTAAAAGCGTCTAGGGAAGGAAAATTTGATAATGAATTGATTCCCATCGATGTATATGGAGAAGTGACCGTTAAAAAAGATGAAGGGCCCAGAGAGCCGGATGTGGAAAAAATTAAAAGTCTGAAACCGGCATTCATTGAAGGTGGAACAGTGACGGCAGCCAGCAGCAGTCCTTTTTCCATAGGTGCGTCTGCCATTCTTATTACCAGTGAATCCTATGCTAAAAAACAGGGTCTTTCTGTTCGGGCTGAAATCGTCAGTCGCGCTATCGCCGGAGTGGATTGGACTCGAATGGGTACAGGACCTTTACCGGCAACAGAAAAAGCGCTAAAAAAAGCCGGTATAACCATGGACGATATTGAGACAATCGAATTAAACGAGGCCTTTGCTGCCCAATCGCTGTATGTTATTCGTGAGGGCGGCTGGGATATGGATAAAATTAACCTGAATGGCGGTGCGATTGCTTTAGGCCATCCGCTGGGCTGTTCGGGTACGCGCATCATCTGTACACTGATTAACGTCATGGAACAGCAGGATACCCATGTAGGCTTGGCAACCATGTGCATCGGCAGTGGGCAGGGTATTTCCACAATCATACGGAGATCATGATTATATGAGTAAGTGTTTGAAAGACCCCATGAGCGGATTAACTCATGTCATCGGCGCGGTGTTATCTGTCGTGGGATTGATTCTGTTGATTCTTAAAGCTGTTAATCCAGTAGATCCATGGAAGATAGTATCTTTTTCCATTTTTGGTACCGGATTATTTTTACTATACACAGCAAGTACATTATACCATTGGATTCCCGTAACAGGACGAGTAGAATCCATCTTGAAGCGGCTAGATCACATGATGATTTATGTATTAATCGCAGCCACGTATACCCCCATCTGTCTGATTCCATTAAGGGGTCCTTGGGGTTGGAGCCTGTTTGGTGTGATTTGGGGATTAGCCGTTTTTGGAATTCTCTGGAAATTATTTCAGTTCAATTTCCCAAATTGGTTTTCAACCATCTATTATGTATTTATGGGATGGTTGTCCGTCATAGCAATCTGGCCCCTTATCACACAACTTGAGGTGGGTGCATTATTATGGTTACTCCTTGGTGGAATTTTTTATTCCGGTGGAGTCATCTTTTACGCAATGGATCGGCAGAAATCACCTCGAAAGGGATTTGGGTATCATGAAGTTTGGCATGTGATGGTTCTGGCAGGAAGTTTCAGCCATTTCTGGGTCATGTATAAGTATATATCAATCATTAATTAATGGAATCATTGAGGAAATTATGAGTCAAAATATTGAAAAAGTTGCGATCCTTGGAGCTGGTGTTATGGGTGCACAAATTGCCGGACATTTGGCGAATGCAGGTATTCCTTCCCTCCTGTTCGACATCAATCAGGAATTGGCTGAAAAAGGAATTGAAACATTAACAAAGCTGAAACCAGCTCCACTCTTCAAACCGAAGAATATTGAATTAATTACTCCTTGCAATTATGACGATCATGTGGAAATGATAAATGAAGCAGATTGGGTATTAGAAGCAGTCGCTGAACGATTAGACATCAAGCACATTGTTTTCAAAAACATTATACCTCATTTAAAACCATCTGCAATCGTTACCTCCAACACATCAGGAATACCATTATCAGATTTAATTACTGTTTTCAATGATGAAATCAAATCCCGTTTCATGATAACGCATTTTTTCAATCCGCCTCGATACATGCATTTACTGGAATTGGTGAAAAGCGAATTCACCTCTGAAGATATTTATAACACTATGGCTGAATTTGGTGAGAATGTATTGGGAAAGGGTATCGTCCATGCGAAGGATACACCCAATTTTATCGGCAACAGGATCGGTATATTCAGTATGAGCGTAACAATCCACACAGCGTTGAAACAAGGTTTAACCGTTGAAGAAGTGGATAAACTAACCGGCACAATTGTCGGGCGTGCAAAAAGCGCAACATTCCGGACAGCCGATATAGTGGGTTTGGACACCATGGCACATGTAACAAACACTACCTATGAAAAAGTGCTGGATGATGAAGAAAGAGATATATTTAAAATTCCGGATATTCTTCAAACGCTCGTGGATGATGGCAGATTGGGTCAAAAAACCAAAGCCGGTTTTTATAAAAAAACAGATGAGGGTATTTTATCAATTGATTTGAAAACAGGCGAATATGGACCCCAGAAAAAAGTCCGATTTGACGGAATTCGTTTAGCCAAAGATTATACGTCCACAGCTGGAAAAATAAAGGCATTGGCCTATAGTGATGATAAAGCGGGTAAATTTTTCTGGGAAACATTGGCCAGGGGATTGATTTACAGCGCCAACCGCATTCCTGAAATCAGTGATGATATCATCAACATTGACAATGCAATTAAATGGGGATTTGGATGGCAATTAGGCCCCTTCGAAGGTTGGGATGCCATCGGAGTACAAGAATCCGTTGACAAAATGCTGGCAGAAAACAGAAAAGTCCCTCAATGGGTTTTAGACATGCTCGCAGGGGGTCGTAGCTGTTTTTACGAAACGAATAATGGCGTGAAGACATATTATGATGTGCTATCCGGTGAATCAAAACCGGTTCCCACCGCCGAAAAGAAAATCAATCTTAACCTGAAGAAATCCGCTGGAAATCTTATTAAGAAAAACTGGAGCGCCAGCCTTATTGACTTAGGCGATGGAGTATTGAATGTGGAATTTCATTCTATTCTGCAACCGGTGCTGAATCCCATTGACGGTTCTCTGGCAATGACTATAAACGAAGGAATGGATCTTTTGGATAAAGGGAAATTCAAGGCAATGGTGATTGGCCATACAGGTCAGAATTTTTGTGCCGGAGCAAATCTCGCAAGCATTCTTGAAGTGTGTGAAGCCAAAGACTGGAAAAAGTTAGAAGGTGCGGTTAAAGACCTCCAGGACCTGACACAGCGGATTCGTTTTTCTAAGGCGCCGGTTATTGCAGCCCCCTTTCACTTAACATTGGGTGGTGGTTTTGAACTTATCGGTCCGGCAGCCCATCGTGTGGCGGCGGCTGAATTGTACGTGGGATTGGTAGAAGTTGGTGTGGGACTTATCCCGGGAGCCGGTGGGAATCTCCGTTTGATTTTAAACATGATGGAAAACAGCGGCAAGGGTCGAATCAATGCATTCCAGATTGCTCAAAAAGCGTTTGAAACTATTGGTTTCGCCAAGGTAGCTACCAGCGCTGATGAAGCAAAATACATCGGCTATTTGCTGAAAACGGATACCATCGTTATGAATAATGATCACCGCATCTGGACGGCAAAACAAAAGGCTCTAGAATTGGCAGAAGACTATGAACCACCCCAATACCGAGATGATCTGAAATTACCTGGAAGCGGGGGAAGAACAGCGCTGGCCATGGCATTAAAGGGATTCAAGGTACAGGGGAAAATCTCCGACCACGATGAATTTATCGCGAAAAAACTGGCTTATGTTATTACAGGTGGCGATAAGGCAGGATTAACAAAATCGGTGGATGAACAATACATGCTGGACATTGAGCGTGAAGCGTTCGTCTCCCTGGCCGGTGAATCTTTAACCCAAGACCGTATTCGATTTATGCTGAAAAAAGGGAAACCTTTACGTAACTAAATACGTGTTATCTCCATATAGGTTAATACAAAATAGACCAGGCTTCCGCTTGGTCTATTTTATATACAATTTGTAGATATTTTTATTCGTGTTTGAATCCGTAACTTTATAGATTAAATCTATATGAAAATGGATTCTAAAACTGCGAAAACATCGAAATCACCGCTCGGTGTAATAATCTTCAAAACAATTGCAATTTTTGCTATCCTTTATTTGTTTCTTATAAGTATCGGCATGATTGGTGCTGCGTTTAAAGGAATGGGGAAAGGATTTACCGAAGAATTGATCCAGAGCAACGCCGGACCTCTCATTGGTCTTTTCATCGGTATCCTGGCCACCAGTTTAATCCAAAGTTCATCGGCTACAACATCATTAGTTGTGGGGATGGTGGCTGCCGGAACTTTTGGCGACGATCCTCATATGGCCGTAGCCGCAGCAGTACCCTATATCATGGGAGCTAATATTGGAACAAGCATTACCAACACCATTGTTTCCCTTGGGCATATTGTAAATAAAAATGAATTTCGTCGGGCGTTTGCTGCATCCATTGTGCATGACTTTTTTAACATTTTTTCCGTTTTGATTTTATTCCCATTGGAAATGGCATTCGGTTTAATCAGCAATTCCGCTAACTGGTTATCCGAAGTGATAGTGGGGACGGAATCCTTTTCGTTTAAAAGTCCAATTAAAATGATAACCCAACCGGCAGTTGCATGGATTAAAGACTTATTTCAACAACAGGATATCATCAATTACCATTGGCTGCTGCTCATTGCGGCTCTTCTTTTATTATTCTTTTCTCTGCGACTTTTGGCTAAATTGATTCGCAGTTTGGTGATGCACAAGTTAGAAGCATTTTTTGATACACACATTTTTAAGACGGCACTCCGCGCCATGTTTTTTGGAGTTTTCATAACAGTATTAGTGCAGAGTAGTTCGATTACAACTTCACTTATTATTCCATTAGCCGGCGCAGGCATTCTTCGCTTGGAACAAATTTTTCCCTATACACTTGGTTCTAATATAGGGACAACAATTACAGCGCTGCTGGCCAGTCTTGTTTCCGGTACAATTGCTCCTTTGGCTGTCGCATTTGCTCACTTAATGTTCAATATTTATGGTATTGCCATCATCTGGCCAATTGAAAAAGTTCGGAATATTCCTATTATTTTAGCAAAGTGGTTTTCAGATAAAGCAGTCCAAAATAGACTTTTTCCAATTATTTATATTTTGGTTATGTTTTTTATCATTCCATTATCCTTAATTTTCTTCGTGAGGTAAACCATGTCACTATTCAAAGACGTTATCAATTTATGGAAAGCAGAGGATCTGCTTTCACAAGCCTGGAATGATTCCAATGAAATGCTGGATCTTTCCCATGAGATATTTCAGCAAGCACTGATCTATTTGAAAAAGAGAGAGAATATTGAAACGCTCAAAGCGTTAAAAAAGCGTGACAAAGAGATTAATGAATACCAGCGAAATGTTCGTCGTAAAGTATTAACTCATTATGCTGTTGAACAAGATACAACTGATTTAGCGAATGGACTCATTCTCATCAACATGGTTGTTGATATTGAACGAATCGGTGATTATTGTAAAAATATTCTGGACTTGGCGATTAACCATCCTCAAACCATTGATTCAAATGAAATATCAGAAGATCTCGCTATAATTGAAAGTGAAGTACAAAACAGATTCAAAAAAACCCTGGAAGCAATTCACACTCAAAATGAAGAAATAGCTAAATCCCTGATGAAGGGTTATCGTAAACAGTTGACCGGATTATCGGATGACATCGTCAATGGTATTATTCGCAATGAACTTCACTTTGGTAGTGAATCCAGAACAGCAGCTATCGCACTATATGCCCGTTACCTGAAACGGATAGGTGCTCATTTAAAAAATATTACATCAACATTGGTTAATCCTTTTGATTCAATAGGCTATAAGGAATAACAGTTTACAATTCGTTTACAGTTTCTAACCTTTAACAAAAAGGGGATCGAAAACGATCCCCTTTTTTATTATTCTATAAAATCAACGACTAAAAGGATATTTTCAATCCCAGCTGCATTCTCCATCTGGAAAATTCACTAAAGTCATCCGAGAATGTCTCTGTGGCACCATTGAAACTGAAGACAGGTTCACCATCTTCTGTCCAACTATCCAACGTCAAGGGTGAGGTCGCTGATACATTGGCAATCTGCCTCACGCCCCAGCTGGAGTTGAGGAGGTTTGCCAGATTCATAATGTCTAAGCTGACCTCAATTTTCCTGCCGGCTACAGCAAATTCATTATTGATACGCAGATCGATATTGCTGAACCATGGGTTAAGTAACCCATTACGTTCTGCAATCTTACCACGGTTTTCACTGAGATAAGGATCCTGCTCAATGAAGGCATCCAATGCGGTCCAATCAGATGAATTAGTCAGGTGAATATCACTTTCACTTTCTGGAATGTAAATGAGGTCATTACCACCAAATCCATCACCATTCACATCACCGGAATAAACATGGGAATAACGGTTACCGCCGGAATAGATGTAGCGGTTTCCTTCACCCATTTCAAAGACCATTCCAAAACTGGTCGCCATGGACTTGCTCCATTGGTGACGATAGGTTGCTGAAGCAATGATCCGTTGTTTTAAGCCAAACTGGGAAGGCGACAAACTTGGTTTATTCGGGTCTCCTTGTACCGGCTGACTTTGGAACAATACCGATGCGATTTCTGTGGATTGCAGGTTGTTCTTTGCGTCCAGGAATGTATAAGCAGCGCTCCAATTCAATCCATTACCTAACCGCCCTCGTAATTGAGCAGTGAGTGTTAAGCTGGATCCTTCATCAATATTGTCAATAACATAGACACCGTTGCCTTCATTAAATGGGTCGTAGTTTAACTCATTCGCACCCGCACCTCCAAAATACGGTCGTCCATCAGCCAGTGTACGTTCCGACCCAACCAAATCGGCATTTCGCATATAAATGGCATTAATGTCCGTGCTTTGTACCAGCTCAAGCGTGGCCAGCATATTGCCGGGTAGTTGTTTATCCACAGCAAGATTGATTGTCCTGACTTGCGGCCATTTGAAATCGTCAACCATGGCATTCAAATCAAAGGACTGTTGTAAAGTAGATTTGGTTCCTTCGTAAACTTCACGTCCTTCCCCATCATCTGTCGTTTGTCCGTTACTGCCATCACCAATTATATTTGGGTTTTGTCCCGGATTTGAAATGACATTCCCGATCCATACAAAAGGCAGTCTTCCGGTAAAGATTCCGATACCACCGCGAACTTGCAGTGAACGATCATCATTGCCCCAGTTAAAGCCTACCCGTGGTGAGAACAGCGGATCATCCCCGGCCAGTTTTGCTTGATCCACGGTTTCAGGTTCATCATTTTCATCCAGCAGTGTTAACCCAGTTGAAAATGGATTTTCTACAGGTGTCGTATCGTACTTTGGGATATCCACACGGATACCGGCTGTAATATTCAGGTTCTTATTTACAGCAAATTCATCTTGAACATAGAACGAAATTTGAGAAACATCAATCTGTTCACCTTTATACGGACCTGAACCAATCATTCCGTCGAAATCTGCTTTATTCGCACTGTCTGGGTGCGTTGATTCAAAGAAGAAATCTAACGTTGAAAAAGTCGTTCCACCTAAGAATTGTGCCCAAGATGCATCAAGCATGAATAAACCATGCCGGAAAATATTAAACGAGTTGAAAAACTTGAAACTCTCGTAGTTAAATCCCGCTGTAATGGCATGCTTCCCCATATAGTATGTCAGATTATTCGTAACCTGAAGAACATCCTGATCCAAGATATTATGGATGGAGAATGGTTCGTGCCCCACTGTGGTGTAGGTGACACCATCTTCACCAATTTCAATCGTGGGGAAATCAACACTGAAGGGCTCACGGTAATCCCTGAACACATTCTTGCTGACAAAAAAGCGATTGGCAATCCTATCGCTAAACATACTGTTCAACTCTAACGCATATGAACTCAGGTTGTTGTTTATTCGATATCCTGAATTTTTAAACGGTAAAGTAAATGCATTCGGCCCGCGACCTGTATTATTGTAACTCAATACAAATCCATGAGGCGGTAGTTCCCTTGACGCCTCCAGTTTATTGTACCGGAGCGTCAAATTATGCTGATCGTTAATATTCCAATCTAACTTGGCCAGGATTTTTACATTATCCGTATTGTGTGTATAATTTTCCCAAGGTCCTGTATCGTAGCCATAAACGTCCTTCATCCGGTCACTAATCGCCTGCATGACAGAACTTTCGACCCGAGAACTTTTATCAGCATAATAATTGGTTCCCGGATCATTCCGGTGTTCATTTTCAAGATTCACAAAAAAGAACAATTTATTTGGAATGATGGGTCCACTGATAGACACACCGGATTGGCTGAATTCCAACGACGGAGATTCGAATACTTCAGCATCACCGACACTATTGCCGACGAAACTTTCATTCCGCGCATAACTGTACAAGGATACGTGCAAATCATTTGTTCCGCTTTTTGTTACCGTATTAATTCCGGCCCCGGTGAAACCACCTTCCCGAACATCAAAGGGAGCGATGGACACCTGGACTTGTTCTATAGCATCGTAGGACACAGGTTCAGCATTGGTTTGACCTCCGGGAGCCGGATCATCCAGACCAAAGGCATTATTAAAATATGAACCGTCGAGCGAAATATTATTGTAAAGCCAGTTTCTTCCACCAAAACTAAAGTTACCATCACTGCGAGGATCCAGCCTTGTAAGATCTCTGGTACTTCGTTTAATGGACGGCATGGCAGCTATCAGATCAGAGCCAATATATGTTGCAGCTCCGGTCCTGCTACTGTTCATCACGTCATCCTGTTCACCTACCACTTCCACGCCAACCATTTCAATGGCTTCCAGCTGCAATGTGAAATTCAGACGAACTGAAGTTCCAAGCCTTAAATGAACATTGGATTCCGATTCTGTTTTATAACCGATGTACGATATGGTGACCGTGTATGGTCCACCCACGCGCATATTGGGTATGTTAAAAACACCACCGGTACGGGAAGTGGTTCCATAGGTTATACCGCTTGGTTCGAATGTGGCAACAACATTTGCACCTTCAAGACCAGCGCCTTCTCCATCAGATACACTACCGGACAGTTCAGCGGTTGTTACACCTTGACCCAGCAATGTGGAAAATATAAAACTGGTAAGAATGAGTAAGGATGAAAAAATCCTTTTGTTTATTCTCATGTTTGTTTTCTCCTTGGTTTTATTATTAGAGGGCTTTGGAAAACTTATTGCACAAATTAAAAAGTCTAAAATTCGCCTGCTTTTCGTTAGAAAACTTGTCCATAGTACCACTATTGACTGCGTTTCCCGCCTAAATCAGGAAAATTTGACCCCTTTTTTCTTCACACATCTGGTTTTTCAAAGTCCTCTATTATTTATTTGGAATTGTTTCGACCTGAATTCGTTGAAACTCAATAAAATTCGGTACAAGAGTATAGACAATGAATTTGTAAAAATAAAACTATAAATGTGGCTGTCAATTAGAAGCGATAGTTTGCCCCGAAACTAATATGTGAAAAATCCTCAATTTCATTAAAAGTGGTTCCCTCCTTTCCAGAAAATTTGGAAACGGAGAGATCAATTTCCCAATTTTCAACAGGTGAATATGTCACACCGCCACCCAGCATGGTTTGGCTATCTTCTAAGTCCATAAATGTGTTAACTCTAATCTCTAAAGTATTATCCCAGAAATTACCTGACGTCGACAAAAACATCCCCAAATCAGTAAACATGGCAAAGGGGGTGCCCATACCTGTTTGGAAATCATCCTCCGTTACATCTCTTGCTGAAAATATCTCCCAACCTGGCTCGTAAACGAGTCCTTCCAAGGAGAGGATGTCGCTGCCAATTAACTGTCCGGAAAGAAGAAGATCTATAGGTGTTAGGTATTCCAGCTGTAAAGCAAATTGGAGATAAGATGCTTTCAATTCATTCTTAAAATCATATGAATAATCATTTTCAGTCTGAAAATATCCACCTTCTCCGCGAAGTGTAAAATCACCGATAAAGGAGACAAAATCAATGCCCATTACAGATGTTTGCCGATAACAAAATTCCGGAGAGATTATGGGCCAATTAATAGTTGGTTCATCTCCATATTCATATCCACCGAGCGAAAAACCCCGGTCTCTTCCTTTGAAAAATGAAAAACCAATATCGCTGTTTTTTAAAGTAGTTTTAATATTAAATCCAAACTCAATTTCAGAGGGTACTTTTTTCATATGGTCTCTAGGATCTAAATAATCAGTTGATTGAAAAATCGGAAAATCCGGTTCATCAAAAGGTAATCGATTCCCCTCATGTTTAGGAACCACAACCGCTTCCAATTGCCAGTCATTCCAATAATATTTAATTGAAGCAGAAAGTGTTCCGATTTTGCGATCTATTCCTGGTAAAAACATAAAATAATAATCATAGGGATTCAGGTTATCTGTTGGGTTGTTGCCATCCACCGCTCCCCAGGCATGGATTTGTTTACCCATTTTCACTTCACCCCAACTTGGATACCAAATCAAGTATGCTTCCCGAAGATCAAATTGTGTGTCTTCACCAGACCATCGATATTCAACTGCGGAATTACTTTTAAAGTCAAAATTACCTTTTGAAAAACCGACTTCCAATTCAGCTATTCGAAAAGGCAGGGAAATGGTTGAAAAATCAGATACCCTATTCATTGTTACAGGATGAAATGATCCTGTGTAATACCATTGAGCGTTTAAAAAAAGCGGCAGTAGCAGGAGTAGCGGCAGAAATTGTTGTATAAATTTAATCATTGTACTTTTTGTTTATAGGGAGAAATTTTTTAGGATGGTTAGCCATACTACCAAGCATTTCTGAATATGATTAAACAAAACTGCTTGATCTACTACTCACCAGCTACCAATAACCACTCACTAACTCACTCCCGAATCATCACCAACATCATTTTGAAAGGTGTTACTGCCTTTAATGCATGTGGTTCATTGTCTGGCATAATGATCATTTCTCCTTCT